>NZ_VEYL01000009.1:0-58657 GCF_006439795.1 Helicobacter pylori | reverse complement strand
GATTTTAAGGGGGTTAAGGGGGGTGTTATCGCAAAATACCCCCCCTATCCCCTTAAGAGAATGAGTTTCATTATAAAACAAAAAGGATTATCCATATTTAAATGAGATCAGATCTAAATTAAATCAAATCTATAAAAAATCCTAATTTAATGCTAGTAAATAAATTTAGTGATACAGACTAAACTTTAAAGAAAAATCGGGTAATTTTTATCACTTTTTTAAAACAAGTGATAGATTATTAACTTTTTGCGCTATAATGCGAGAGTTCTTTCATCAAGAATGGTGATTGACGAGATGTTTCAAATAATGATGTTAAAAAGAATTAAAGTAGGTTCTGATTTGAATAAAAAAGAGAGTTTGTTAGATGCGTTTGTTAAAACCTATCTGCAGACTTTAGAACCCATTAGCTCTAAACGTTTGAAAGAGTTGGCAAACTTGAAAATATCTTGCGCAACGATCAGGAATTATTTTCAAATCCTTTCTAAAGAAGGCATGCTCCATCAAGCCCATTCTAGCGGCGCTAGATTGCCTACTTTTAAGGCGTTTGAAAACTATTGGCGCAAGTCGTTACGCTTTGAAGCTTTAAAGGTGAATGAAAAACGCTTAAAAAGCGCGAGTGAAAATTTCGGGCTTTTTACGCTGTTAAAAAAACCTAGTTTGGAGCGTTTAGAAAGAGTCATTGAATGCGAAAAACGCTTTTTGATTTTGGATTTTTTGGCGTTTTCTTGCGCGGTGGGTTACAGCGTTAAAATGGAGAAGTTTTTATTGGAGCTTGTGGGCAAAAGCGTTAAAGAAGTGCGCTCAATCGCTGCTTCTGTCAATGCGTTGAGTTTGGCCAGGCAATTAGAGCGTTTGGAGTATTCCAGTGCACAAATGACACGCTTTAATCTGATGGGGTTAAAAACGCTTTTAAACAGCCCTTTATTTTTTGACATTTTAGGGGGTAAGGTTTTAGAGCGTTTCAAAAAGGGTTTGCATTTTATAGAGCCTGATTGCATGCTGGTAATACGCCCTATAGAATTTCAAAACAAGCGGATGCAACTGCTTTGCGTGGGGAAATTGGAATGCGATTATGAAGGGTTTTTTCAAACGATTTCTGAGGAGGAATAATGAAAGATGAACACAACCAAGAACACGATCATTTGAGCCAAAAAGAGCCAGAATCTTGCGGAAAGGTTTGTGCTTGCGAAGAACAACAATGTGAAGAAAATCAAGAAACAAGCGAAAAAGAATGCGAGATTAAGGAAGATTTTGAGCTTAAATACCAAGAAATGCACGAAAAATACTTAAGAGCACATGCGGATTTTGAAAACGTGAAAAAGCGCTTAGAAAGAGACAAGAGCGTGGCGTTAGAGTATGCGTATGAAAAAATCGCATTGGATCTGTTGCCGGTGATTGATGCGCTTCTTGGGGCTCATAAAAGTGCAGCTGAAGAGGATAAAGAGAGCGCTTTAACCAAGGGCTTGGAGCTCACGATGGAAAAGTTGCATGAAGTTTTGGCAAGGCATGGCATTGAAGGGATTGAATGCTTAGAAGAGTTTGATCCTAATTTCCACAATGCGATCATGCAAGTCAAAAGCGAAGAAAAAGAAAACGGGAAAATCGTGCAGGTTTTGCAACAGGGTTACAAGTATAAGGGTAGGGTTTTGAGGCCGGCAATGGTGAGCATTGCTAAAAACGATTAAAACATTTATTTTAACAGAAAGGATAACGCATGGGAAAAGTTATTGGAATTGATTTAGGGACAACCAACTCCGCAATGGCGGTTTATGAAGGCAATGAAGCAAAGATTATTGCGAATAAAGAGGGTAAAAACACCACTCCTTCTATTGTGGCTTTTACGGATAAGGGCGAGATTTTAGTGGGCGAGAGCGCCAAAAGACAAGCGGTAACCAACCCAGAAAAAACCATTTATTCTATTAAAAGAATCATGGGTTTGATGTTTAATGAAGATAAGGCTAAAGAAGCCGAAAAACGCTTGCCTTATAAGATTGTGGATAGGAATGGGGCTTGCGCGATTGAGATTTCAGGTAAAATTTATACCCCTCAAGAGATTTCAGCCAAAATTTTAATGAAGCTCAAAGAAGACGCTGAAAGTTATTTAGGCGAGAGCGTTACTGAAGCGGTGATCACGGTCCCGGCTTATTTTAATGACAGCCAAAGGAAAGCGACTAAAGAAGCCGGCACGATTGCAGGGCTTAATGTTTTAAGGATCATCAATGAGCCTACAAGCGCGGCGTTAGCTTACGGCTTGGATAAAAAAGAGAGCGAAAAAATCATGGTTTATGATTTGGGTGGGGGGACTTTTGATGTTACCGTTTTAGAAACAGGCGATAATGTCGTGGAAGTTTTAGCCACAGGGGGCGATGCGTTTTTAGGGGGCGATGATTTTGACAATCGTGTGATTGATTTTTTAGCGGCTGAGTTTAAAAGCGAAACGGGCATTGAGATTAAAAACGATGTGATGGCGTTGCAACGCCTGAAAGAAGCGGCTGAAAACGCTAAAAAAGAACTGAGCTCTGCGATGGAGACTGAAATCAATTTGCCCTTTATCACCGCGGACGCTACCGGGCCTAAACACTTGGTTAAAAAACTCACTAGGGCTAAATTTGAAAGCTTGACAGAAGATCTCATGGAAGAAACGATTTCTAAAATTGAAAGCGTGATCAAAGACGCGGGGCTAACCAAAAATGAGATTTCAGAAGTGGTGATGGTGGGAGGCTCTACTCGTATCCCTAAAGTCCAAGAAAGGGTGAAAGCGTTTATCAACAAAGAGTTGAATAAAAGCGTCAATCCTGATGAAGTCGTAGCGGTGGGCGCGAGCATTCAAGGGGGCGTGTTAAAAGGCGATGTGAAAGATGTGCTTTTATTAGATGTTACGCCTTTAAGCCTTGGGATTGAAACTTTAGGGGGCGTGATGACTAAAGTCATTGATAGAGGCACGACTATCCCGGCGAAAAAATCTCAAGTGTTCTCAACCGCTGAAGACAACCAGCCCGCTGTGTCTATTATGGTTTTACAGGGTGAAAGGGAATTGGCAAGGGATAATAAATCGTTAGGTAAATTTGATTTGCAAGGCATCGCTCCCGCTCCAAGAGGCGTGCCGCAAATTGAAGTAACCTTTGATATTGACGCTAACGGGATTTTAACCGTGTCAGCGCAAGATAAAAATACCGGTAAAAGCCAAGAGATTAAAATTTCTGGTTCTAGCGGGTTGTCTGATAGCGAAATTGAAAAAATGGTGAAAGACGCTGAATTGCACAAAGAAGAAGACTCCAGGAAAAAAGAAGTGATTGAAGCGAGAAACCATGCCGATAGTTTGGCGCACCAAACCCAAAAGAGCCTTGATGAGCATAAAACGAATTTGAATGAAAACGACGCTAACGAGATTCAAAACGCCATTAACGCTCTTAAAGAGTGCGTCAAAAACGATAACGCTACTAAAACTGAGCTTGAAGACAAAACAAAATTATTAGTGCAAGCGGCTCAAAAATTAGGCGAAGCCATGGCAAATAAAAACAACGCTGAGCAGCCCAAGAAAAAAGACGATGATGTGATTGATGCGGAAGTGGAGTGAAACGCTTTTAAAACTTTTTTTTAAGCGGGCGGTTTTAATCAAAACCCGCTTGCTTTTTGGTATTCATCAATGAGATACCGATTGCAAAATCTAAAAAATAGCGTTTTTTAATCCAAATATCAAAGCTTGGTTGTAATCAAACGATAGCTTTTCAAGGTTTAGACTAAAAAGCATTAGTGGGATTTTAGGAAAATCCCTTATGGGGGAGTTTTTTGTATAGAGTTATTTCCTAATGGCTTGCGCCAGATGGCTCTAATTCAAAACACGCAGTGGGGATTTGATTAAATTCGTTAGCAAAGCGTAAAAAATCGTTGGTAATGTTTTCAAGATGGGATTCTAAATCATCATAGCTCTCTTGGTAGTATGCGTCTCCATTAGGATCGATGATTTTGTCATACGCTAGGCATTTTTGACACTCTTCTTCCCCATTCTCCTCTATGGATCGACCTATACAAAGATAAAACTTTTCAAAATCGTTGCACCAACAGTAGGAAAACCAAAGATAAAAACCTTTTGTTGGGGTTGGTTTTTCACCATTGACAAACCCTTCCCCTAAAATATCCTGACGGCAAAAGGCGATGGATGGTTCATGGGATAAACGCCCATGGCTGCCAGGACTGATTTTACACGCATAACCCCATGGCGCTAAAAACTTGTTCAGCCCTCTTTGGTATGAAGCGTATTTTGGGTTCGTTGGGGTTTTGCCTGTTTGTTTTTTCTCTTGCACTTTAGCGTCTATTAGTGCTACAAACTCTCTTAACAAGTCCTGAAACGCTTTTCTTTGCTCTTCATTCCATTCTATCGTTTTCATTGAAAACTCCTTAATCCATCTTAATAAGCTAACATTTTATCCTAAACTTATTCCATTTAACGAGTTTAGGCATAATCGCAAAATTGAATTTTATTGTTTGTTATAGGAGGAATGATGATTATCACCACAATGCAAGACGCCATAGGCCGCACCCCCATTTTTAAATTCACTAACAAGGATTACCCCATTCCCGTAAATTCCGCCATTTACGCCAAGCTAGAACATTTAAACCCGGGAGGGAGCGTTAAAGATCGCTTAGGCCAATACCTTATAGAAGAAGGGTTTAAAACAGGCAAAATCACTTCTAAAACGACCATCATTGAGCCTACCGCAGGCAATACCGGCATCGCTCTAGCCTTAGTGGCAATCAAGCACCATCTCAAAACCATCTTTGTTGTCCCGGAAAAATTCAGCACAGAAAAACAGCAAATCATGAGGGCTTTGGGGGCTTTAGTAATCAACACGCCTACTAGCGAGGGGATTTCTGGCGCCATTAAAAAAAGTAAAGAGTTAGCCGAAAGTATCCCTGATAGCTATTTGCCCTTACAATTTGAAAACCCTGATAATCCTGCCACTTACTACCACACCCTAGCCCCTGAGATTGTCCAAGAATTAGGCACAAACCTTACGAGCTTTGTAGCCGGGATAGGGAGTGGAGGCACTTTTGCAGGCACAGCCAGATATTTGAAAGAACGCATCCCTAATATTCGCTTGATTGGGGTGGAGCCGGAGGGTTCTATTTTGAATGGGGGCGAGCCTGGGCCTCATGAGATTGAGGGTATTGGCGTGGAGTTCATCCCCCCTTTTTTTGCAAACTTGGATATTGATGGCTTTGAAACGATCTCAGATGAAGAGGGTTTTAGCTACACTAGGAAGTTGGCCAAGAAAAACGGCTTATTAGTAGGGAGCTCTAGCGGGGCAGCTTTTGTAGCAGCACTGAAAGAAGCACAACGCCTTCCTGAAGGCAGCCAGGTTTTAACCATTTTCCCGGATGTTGCCGATCGTTATCTTTCTAAAGGTATTTATTCATAAAAATTCAATAAAAAAGGAAAAACCATGCGCATGCAAACAAAACTAATCCATGGGGGCATTAGCGAGGATACGACAACGGGGGCGGTGAGCGTGCCTATTTATCAAACTTCCACCTACCGCCAAGACGCCATAGGCCGCCATAAAGGCTATGAATACTCTCGCTCAGGTAACCCCACGCGCTTTGCTTTAGAAGAACTCATCGCTGATTTAGAAGGGGGGGTTAAGGGGTTTGCTTTTGCCTCTGGTTTAGCTGGAATCCACGCCGTTTTTTCTCTCTTGCAATCAGGCGATCATGTGTTATTGGGCGATGATGTTTATGGGGGGACTTTCCGCTTGTTTAATAAAGTACTTGTCAAAAACGGGCTTTCTTGCACCATTATCGACACTAGCGATCTATCCCAAATCAAAAAGGCTATCAAACCCAACACTAAAGCCCTTTATTTAGAAACCCCTAGTAACCCCTTGCTTAAAATCACGGATTTAGTGCAATGCGCTAGTGTCGCTAAAGATCATGGTTTGCTCACTATCGTGGATAACACCTTTGCCACCCCCTATTGCCAAAACCCGCTTCTTTTGGGGGCGGACATTGTGGTGCATAGCGGCACAAAATACTTAGGCGGGCATAGCGATGTGGTTGCTGGGCTTGTAACCACCAATAATGAAGCGCTAGCCCAAGAGATCGCTTTTTTCCAAAACGCTATCGGTGGGGTTTTAGGCCCTCAAGACAGCTGGCTGTTGCAAAGAGGGATTAAAACGCTAGCATTACGCATGCAAGCCCATCAAAAAAACGCTCTTTGCGTGGCTGAGTTTTTAGAAAAACACCCTAAAGTAGAAAAGGTTTATTACCCGGGTCTTCCCACTCACCCCCAACACGAGCTAGCCAAAAAACAGATGCGTGGCTTTAGCGGGATGCTCTCTTTCACTCTCAAAAATGACAGCGAGGCGACTCTTTTTGTAGAAAGCCTTAAATTATTCATTTTAGGCGAGAGTTTGGGCGGGGTGGAAAGTTTGGTGGGGATTCCGGCGTTTATGACCCATGCGTGTATCCCTAAAGAACAACGAGAAGCTGCAGGGATTAGAGATGGCTTGGTGCGCTTGTCTGTGGGGATTGAGCATGAACAGGATTTGTTAGAAGATTTAGAGCAAGCATTCGCTAAAGTAGGCTAAAGTTTCATTACAATTTATGAATAAAGGAGTTAAAAACATGAAAATGAATGTAGAGAGTTTCAATTTGGATCACACCAAAGTCAAAGCCCCTTATGTGCGTGTCGCTGATCGCAAAAAGGGCGTTAATGGGGATTTGATCGTCAAATACGATGTGCGCTTCAAACAGCCCAACCAAGACCACATGGACATGCCAAGCCTACACTCTTTAGAGCATTTAGTCGCTGAGATCATCCGCAACCATGCTAATTATGTCGTGGATTGGTCGCCTATGGGTTGCCAAACGGGATTTTATCTCACGGTGTTAAACCATGACAATTACACAGAGGTTTTAGAGGTTTTAGAAAAGACAATGCAAGATGTGTTAAAGGCTACAGAAGTGCCTGCCAGCAATGAAAAACAATGCGGTTGGGCGGCTAACCACACTTTAGAGGGCGCGCAGAATTTAGCGCGTGCTTTTTTAGACAAACGCGCTGAATGGTCTGAAGTGGGGGTTTGATGAATGGGGGGAATGATTTTACTCCCCCCTATCCCCTTATCCATTTTACCCATTTTGCCCATAAGCGTTAAATGCCAATCAAAAACCATCGTATCAGTGTTAATATTATGTAAAAATTATCGTTATGAATCTCTTTTATGGAAGGATTTCAATGAAAAAATTGATTTTGGTCATCTTTTTAACGCTAACGCTTTCAATATCTGCAAAAGAAGTCAAAATAGTGTTTTTAGAAACTTCAGACATTCACGGGCGGCTTTTTTCGTATGATTATGCGGTTGGCGAGCAAAAACCCGATAACGGCTTGACAAGGATTGCGACCTTAATCAAAAAGCAAAGGGCCAAGAATAAAAATGTGATTTTGATTGACAGCGGGGATTTGTTGCAGGGTAATAGCGCGGAGTTGTTTAATGATGAGCCGATTCACCCGCTAGTTTTAGCTCAAAATGATTTGAAATTTGATATTCGTGTGCTTGGGAATCACGAGTTTAATTTCAGCAAGGATTTTTTAGAGAAAAACATTAAGGGTTTTAATGGCGCTGTCGTGAATGCGAATATCATCAAAACTACAGACAATAAGCCGTTTGTGAAACCTTATGCGATCAAGAAAATTGATGGCGTGAGAGTGGCAATTGTGGGGTATGTGGTGCCGCACATCCCTACTTGGGAGGCCTCTACGCCTGAACATTTTGCAGGCTTGGAGTTTTTGGACGCTGAAGAAGCGTTGGAAAAGACCTTGAGTGAGCTAAAAGGGAAGTATGATATTTTGATTGGCACTTTTCATTTGGGGAGAGAAGATGAGAAAGGAGGCGATGGGATACCGGATTTAGCGAAAAAATTCCCGCAATTTGACATCATTTTTGCAGGGCATGAGCATGCGGTTTATAACACTAAAATAGGAAAGGTGCATACCATTGAGCCTGGAGCGTATGGGGCTTATCTGGCAAAGGGCGTGGTGGTGTTTGACACCCAAACGAAGAAAAAAATCGTAACGACTGAAAATTTACCCACAAAAGGCGTGCCAGAAGATGAAGAATTAGCGAAAAAATATGAATATGTGGATAAAAAATCAAAAGAATACGCTAATGAAGTGGTCGGCGAAGTTACAAAAACCTTTATTGACAGGCCTGATTTTATCACAGGAGGAGAAAAAATCACTACAATGCCCACCGCCGCCTTGCAAGAAACACCGGTGATAGAATTGATCAATAAAGTGCAAAAATATTACGCAAAAGCCGATGTTTCAGCGGCAGCCTTATTCAATTTTGGGGCGAATTTGAAAAAAGGGCCTTTCAAAAGAAAAGATGTCGCTTATATTTACAAGTTCGCTAACACGCTCATTGGAGTGAATATAACGGGTGAAAATCTGTTGAAATACATGGAATGGTCGTATCAATTTTACAACCAGTTGCAACCAGGCGATCTGACGATCAGCTTTAATGAAAATATTCGCGGTTATAACTTTGATATGTTTTCTGGCGTAACCTACAAAGTTGATGTTACAAAACCCGCCGGACAAAGGATTATCAATCCCACAATCAACAACAAACCCATTGACCCCAAAGCAATCTATAAATTAGCAATCAACAATTACCGATTCGGGACATTATCCACGACATTAAAATTGGTTACAGACGCTAATAGGTATTATAATTCTTACGATGCATTGCAAGATAACGGGCAAATACGGGATTTAATCATCAAATACATCACGGAAGAAAAAGGCGGGAAGGTAACCCCTGAACTGGAACATAACTGGGAAATCATCAACTACGATTTCAAAAACCCGTTGCTAAAAAAATTGAGAGAAAAATTAAAAGAGGGGAGCATCAAAATCCCCACTTCAAAAGACGGGAGGACTTTGAACATAAGATCCATTAAAGAAAGTGAAGTTAAATAAGATTTTTTATTTTTATTATTTATTTTTAAGCCTAACTTAAAAAAGGGTGTTATATAATCTTAAATTGTTGGCTTTTCACTTTTTGGGCGGTTTTCAAACAACCGAGGTTTAATTTTACTTTGTGTCTCTTCTCATTTTTCGGGGGGGGGGGTACATTTGGAAGCTAAACTCTAAAATTAGGGTTTGACTTAAAAATGATTTATAGGAGATAAATGATGTTTACTTCGTTAGGGACTCGTATCATGCTGGTCGTGTTAGCTGCACTTTTAGGTTTAGGGGGGCTTTTTATTGGTTTTGTAAAGGTTATGCAAAAAGATGTGTTAGCGCAACTCATGGAACATTTAGAAAACGGGCAATACAAAAAGCGTGAAAAAACGCTCGCTTACATGACAAAAATTCTTGAACAAGGCATTCATGAGTATTACAAAAATTTTGATAACGCTACTGCAAGAAAAATGGCGTTAGATTATTTTAAACGCATCAACGACGATAAGGGCATGATTTACATGGTGGTGGTGGATAAAAATGGGGTAGTATTGTTTGATCCGGTCAATCCTAAAACCGTAGGCCAATCAGGGCTTGACGCTCAGAGCGTTGATGGGGTGTATTATGTTAGGGGGTATTTGGAAGCGGCTAAAAAAGGGGGAGGCTACACTTATTACAAAATGCCTAAATACGATGGAGGCGTGCCGGAGAAAAAATTCGCCTACTCGCATTATGATGAGGTGTCTCAAATGGTGATCGCAGCGACTTCTTATTACACTGACATTAACACCGAAAATAAAGCGATTAAAGAAGGCGTGAATAAGGTTTTTAATGAAAACACCACGAAATTATTCCTTTGGATACTGACAGCGACGATAGCGTTAGTGGTTTTGACGCTCGTATACGCTAAATTAAGGATCGTGAAACGCATTGATGAACTGGTCCTTAAAATCAACGCTTTTAGCCATGGGGATAAGGATTTGAGGACCAAAATTGATGTGGGTGATCGCAACGATGAAATCTCGCAAGTGGGCCGTGGGGTCAATTTGTTTGTGGAAAACGCCCGCTTGATTATGGAAGAGATTAAAGGGATTTCCACCCTCAATAAAACTTCAATGGATAAATTAGTCCAAATCACGCAAGAAACCCAAAAGAATATGAAAAATTCATCAACCACCCTAAATTCCGTGAAAAATAAAGCCACTGATATAGCGGGCATGATGAATGCTTCCATAGAGCAGTCTCAAGGGTTAAGGAAGCGTTTGATTGAAACGCAAGCGTTTGTC
Source organism: Helicobacter pylori (assembly GCF_006439795.1). Taxonomy (GTDB): domain Bacteria; phylum Campylobacterota; class Campylobacteria; order Campylobacterales; family Helicobacteraceae; genus Helicobacter; species Helicobacter pylori_CR. Next base: position 48,406 of record NZ_VEYL01000009.1, on the reverse strand, counting down.
AAAGAGAGCAAGGATGCGATTGGGGATTTGTTTTCTCAAATCACAGAGAGCGCACACACTGAAGAGGAGCTCTCTAGCCAAGTGGAGCAACTCAGCCGTAACGCTGATGATGTCAAATCCATTTTGGATATTATCAATGATATTGCCGATCAAACCAATCTTTTAGCCCTAAACGCCGCTATTGAAGCCGCAAGGGCCGGCGAGCATGGCAGAGGCTTTGCGGTGGTGGCTGATGAAGTTAGGAATTTAGCCGGGCGCACTCAAAAGTCTTTAGCCGAAATCAATTCCACTATCATGGTGATTGTCCAAGAAATCAATACCGTAAGCTCACAAATGAATCTCAATTCGCAAAAAATGGAGCGCTTGAGCGATATGAGTAAAAGCGTGCAAGAAACTTACGAAAAAATGAGTTCCAATTTAAGCTCAGTCGTTTTAGACAGCAATCAAAGCATGGACGATTACGCCAAATCCGGACACCAAATTGAAGCTATGGTAAGCGATTTTGTAGAAGTGGAAAAAGTGGCTTCTAAGACTTTAGCTGATTGTTCAAATATTTTAAACATCGCTACGCATGTGAGTGGAACGACTATGAATTTAGACAAACAAGTGAATTTGTTTAAAACTTAAGGGTCAAGATAAAATTCAAATAAGGTTTTTATCATTTTGCTTTTTAAGTGAGACTAAAGAAAAGGCATAAGCGACAACCAAACCATGGTAAAAATCTATATGAAGTTATAATTGTTGTGTTATACTAAAATGAATAGAGATTTGCAAGAGATTCTAAATGGAGATAGTTTATATATTCTAAAAAATCATATAGAAGATAATTTTATAGACATTATTATTACTTCGCCACCGTATAATGTGGCACACAAATATGAAAATTATAATGATGATTTAAATTTTGAATCTTATCTCAATTCAATGCACAATATTTTTAAAGAATGCTACCGTGTGCTTAAAGAGGATGGGAGAATCTGTGTCAATGTACCTTTTGCTGTAAAAAATAGAGATAGCAAGGAGGTGAGATTTTTAAGTATTTATATAACACAAATTTTGAATGAAATTGGTTTTAAGGAGTTTGAGCTTATAACTTGGCACAAGGGAAAAGATGTTAAGCATTTTCAAGGGAATAATACAGCTTGGGGGAGTTGGAAAAGCCCTTCCTGCCCGTCTTTTAGACCTTTAGGAGAAGTAATATTAGTGTTTTATAAGGAAAATAAAACTCATAAAAATGAAAGGGGATTAGCAGATATTACTAGCCAAGAGTTTAAAGAATGGACAAAAAATATTTGGTATTTTGATAAAGATAGTGATCAAGGCTTTGAAAATATTTTATGCGTTAGTAACAATGCCAAAAAAGATTTACATCCCGCACCTTACCCAGAAGAATTAATTGAGAGATTATTAAAAATTTATTCTTATCAAAATGATATTGTGTTAGATCCTTTTAATGGCACGGGCACGACAACTTATGTGGCAGATCAATTAAACAGGCAGTTTATCGGTATTGAGTTATCGAGCAAATATTGCAAAATGGCTATTGAAAGATTACAAAAAATCACAGATTCTCAAGCTATCCCTATCATGAAAAGCTACCCTACAACACTAACAAATTTAGTCAATAGTGATAATATATTAGACTCTTTAAATGAAGTTTTTCCTTATAAAGAAGCCTTTAGCCCTTATCTTATAGAGCATTTACAAAATCGTTTTGGTTGTTCTATTGAGAGTGTTTATGATCCATTTTGTGGTGTTGGCTCTAGCTTTTTAAATACGCAAACGCAAGTTTGCTATGGTTTTGACACTTCACCATTTGCCATAAATGTCGCTAAAGCAAAATTAGAAAAATTGGATTTTAATAACTTAAAAAAAGCAGAAAAACATGTCGGTAATTTTATGGATAGCAATAGAGAATATTCATTTCCACAATGGGAATCTTTTGGCAAATATGCTAATAAGAAGCGATTTGATCTCATCATGGATTTTATAGAATCTTTTAAAGATTTAGATGATAAAATTTATCATTTTGTGCGTTTTCTAGTATTTTGTAATTTGGAAAAAATGCTGAATTTTAAAAAAGATGGTAATGGCATTAAGTATAGAGAAAGCAAGATTAAAGATATAGAAGTTTATCTTAAGACACTCACATTAAGGGCATTTGTGTTGAAAAGAGAATTTGATATAAAAAATTCTAAGGTTATAAGTTTAGAGAATTGCTCATCTATAGACAATAAGCCAAAAGATAAAGTTGATTGTGTTTTAACATCTCCGCCATATGCAAATTTATTTGATTATTTTGAAATTTACAAAATGGAGTTATGGAGTAGCAAAATTGTAAAAAGTTATGAAGAATGGAAAAAGCTTAAAAAATCTGCTCTAAGAAATAACAAAAATGCAGCTTTAAAACAACAAGATAAAATAGAAAATATATTACTCAATCACACATTAGAAATTCTTAAAAATAAAGGTATAGAATCAAGCACTTTGACAATGTTAAATAATTATTTTTTTGATATGCAAAAAGTTTTAAAAAATTGTTTTGAAGTTCTTAAGGATGGAGGATTTTGCTTTATTGTGGTTGGAAATTCTTGCTATAAAGGAGTACCGATACAAACTGATGAAATCTTGGCACAAGAGACACAAAAATTAGGCTTTAAATGCAAGGAAATCATTGTTGCTAGGAAACTTAAAACATCTAGTCAACAGATGAAGATCGTTGATTCTAAAGCTAAATTTTATTTACGAGAGAGCATAATCGTTTTGCAAAAGGGGTAATGATGGAATATGTTAATATGCGATATAAAAAGAATAGTACGGGTTTATTTTTTGACTCTTTCAAACATTTTAAGCACAACCTTTCCAATCTTATAGGAATAGAATTACCCACACTTATTCATCTTGGTGCTGAGAGGTATTTAAATCTTATTTCTACCAACAATAAGTCAAAATATCCCGATATGAGAAAAATAGGACTTATAGATTATAATAAACCAAGTGATTATTATTTTGTTCCAACCACAGAAGCGGAGCAAATAATAAACGCTTTTGATCGTTCTTCTGTCAATGTTTATGATGAAAATGATGTATTAAAAAGTGATAGAAAAAATATTGATTCTTTGTCGCCTAAAGACTTATTTTCATCTATTGTTAATTGGAATCAATATAAGCAGTCAGTTTTGTATCTCATTTTGTCCTATTATGATACAGCAGATTCCATTCGCCCATATTTGGTGCTTTTAAATTATGTGAGAAGAATGAGAAATTTAAATAGAGAGATTTTGCAAAATATTTTAGCTCACACAAAGAAAGATATTTTACTTATGCGATATGATGAAAATGCTTTTAAAAATCTTGATCCTAAAATACAAAAAGAATTGAACCGGACCATTTCATATATTTACAACTTTCTTATAACAGCTTTGGTGTTGGATGATTCTCATAATGTGATCGTTGATTTTAATTTGGTGGATGCATTAAGCACTACAATGGATAATATTGTTTTATATTATTCCACTCAAGATAATTCTAGGCCAGCAAGAGAGCAACGATTATTTAGAGAATGTGTTTTAGAGGCTTATAATTATAAATGTGCCATAACTGGCAAATCATTATTTATTGATAATAGATGTTTGCTAGAAGCGGCACATATTATCCCATATAGAGACGGTGGATCTTTTGCTGTAAATAATGGCATGGCCTTAAGCTATGAAATGCATAAAATGTTTGATAATGGATTATTTAGTTTTGAATATGAAAATGATGATGAAGTGGTTATCATCACTTCATCATCAAATCGCATAGTGGATAATCAGGGCATTTTAGCCAACCTTAATCATAAATCCATATTTTTACCAAAACAATTAGAGTTGCGTCCAGACCCATTAGCTTTGCAATATAATAAGGATACATTCTTGTTGTGGTGAAATTTTGGTGCATCTTCCACCTTATTTTAATGCCAAAGATTATGCAAAATAGTTATCAAGATTTTATACATTCCTTATTCCAAGCAACAAGGGGGAGTTTATCAAAAAAGGGTTGGGTTGTTAAAAGTTTCTGTGATCACGGCGTGTTTTAATGGTGAAAAAACCATTGAAGACACCATTCTTTCGGTGCTTAATCAAACTTATAAAAACATTGAATACATCATTATAGATGGGGCTAGCGCGGATGGCACTTTAGGAATCATTCAAAAATACAGAGATAAAATCGCTTGCGTGGTGAGTGAAAAAGATGAGGGCATTTATGACGCCATGAATAAAGGCATAAAGCGTTCTAGTGGGGATATTATCGCTTTATTGAATAGCGATGATTTTTACAAAGATGAGTTTGTAATAGAAAAAGTGGTGCATGAATTTGAAAAGAAAAATTGCGATAGCGTGTATGCGGATCTGGTTTTTGTCAAACCGGATTGTTTAGAAAAAGTGGTGCGCTATTATGAGAGTGGGGAATTTAACCCTAAAACCTTGCTGTATGGCGTGGTGCCAGCGCACCCCACACTTTTTGTCAAAAAAGCCATTCATGAACGCTACGGCTTATACAAAACCGATTACAAGATTTCAGCGGATTTTGAGATGATCATCCGCTTGTTTGTGGTGCAAAAAATAAGCTTTTCTTATTTGAAAGAAGTGTTAGTCATCATGCGCACCGGTGGGGTTAGCGCGAGTGGGTTTAAAAGCCTTTTATTAAGGAATAAAGAAAACATAAGAGCATGCCAAGAAAACGGCATTAGAGCGAATGTTTTTTCCATGCTTTTAAAATACCCTAGGAAAATCATGGGCTTATTTAAAAGGGGAAAAGGGGGATTAAAACGAAACGATTAAAGAAAGATTAGCGTTAAATCGTGGTTTGAATCTTTCTTGATGGTTGTTGTAGGTGTAAAAAACATTCCTCACTAAAGGCATTTCAATCCCTAACTGCAAAGACAAATAGCCGATAAAATCCACGATAAAACCAAAACGCAAAGGGGCTTGAAAAAAGGTTTTTTTGGTTCTTGGGATAATCGTTGTGATAGCACCTGGTTTAATCGTATCCACTAACAACACCCCTTGTTCTAAAGCGATCCCTAAATAACTCCTAAAACGATAAATATTTTTATCTACAAAAATCCAAGAAAAATCTAACGCGCCCCCATAATTTTGCACCATTAGGATTTGAGGCTGGGAGAGCGAAACAGAATGGGAATAGTTATAGACGCTAAAGATTCTAAAACCGACTTTAGGGTGGTTTCTTAAAAAATGTTCCAAGCCTGTAGCGGTGTTAAACCCTATGCTGTTAGCCAGAAGAGTCAAATTTTGATTAGTGGTTGAATAAGTAGCTTGCGAATAGTTGTATCCAAAAATAAAGAAAAATTTAAGGCTTTTTTCTAAAGCCCTTTTTAAAATTTGCTGGTTTTTGTCTAAAACTTTCTGTTTTTCATGGTTTTTATCAATGGTTAGGGGTTTAGGTTTGTCGTCTTCATTCTTGTTTTTAAAATTTTCTAAGAATTGGGACCAAATGATTTCTTTAGCTTCTAAAAAGAGCGGGTTCAACGACAAAAAGAGATAAATACTAAATAGAGCTTTCAAATACAGCCTTAAACTTTTTACGGCTATTGTGCCTAATTATCTTAAATTAACTTTAAATTACTGGTGTGTTTTTACAATAACCCCCACTCGCACACAACGCCATATTTTAAAGTTTAGCTTAGAGCAAATAAAACACCTTTTCTTCTTGAAAAATGCTTTTAATTTCCACAAAAAGGGTTTTTTCTGTGCGTTCTTCTAGCACGATAATAGGGTTAACGCTCTCGCTCCCGCTCACTAACGCCCTTAAAGACAACTCTTCTTCATAATTTAAAGGGTTAAGGTTTAATTCTTTTAAATTTCCGTAGTTTTTTGCCATAAGAGTGTTAAGGCCTTCTAAAGTTAAAAACAAGGTTTCATCTCTTTGGCTATAACCGACTAGCGCGTTTAAACGCTGGGAAAAAACCCACCTTAAATCGTTGATCCTAACCTTAGCTTTACTTTTAGAGCGCGCTAGAATGTAGCAATTCAGGGGGTTTGAATTTTTAGAAAGCCACACACCCCCATTCAATAAGCGGTAAGTTGCGATCGTTTTTTGGGCTAAAAAAGGCTTATTAGCGTCCTTTTTAGCTGCGTCTAACGCTCTAAAAACTTGCGTTCTTTCTTCAACGCTTGCGGGTAAAATCTGGCGTTTTAAAGGCGAGTAAAGCTCAAAGGGGCTTCTGTTTTGGGATTCTTTTTGGATTTTTAAAGCGAATTGACAACCGCAATAATTTTGCCGGTAAAGCTCATTTTCTCTCGCCAAAGCTTGCAAGTTTAAATCCAACTCGCTCTTAAAATGTTCAAAATTATCGTTTCTGAACACAACAAATTCCAAATGGTGCCTTTGCGCGATGTGTTGTCCCTTAGCGATGAGCTGGTTAGGGTCTTTTTTAGGGCTTGTGAGTAAGGTGGTGGTGAATTTTTCTTCCCCCAATTCAAAGGCTTTCAACGCGCTCGCTTCTAATCGTAAATCAAAGCACTCAAAACAGCGTTCGCTTTTTTCCCCTAACAATTCCTTACCCTTAGCTTTATTTAGAAATTTTTCTAATTCATAATCGCCTTCAATGAGTTCAATTTCTAGCATCTCGCAAGTGCGTTTCACATCCTCTAAACGCAACAAGTATTCGCTATAAGGGTGGATATTGGGGTTATAAAAAAACCCTACAATTTTTTCACCCACAAAAGCCTCTTTAGCCTTTTTTAAAAAATACAGGTTATCCACCGAGCAGCAAATATGAATGAGCATTAAAACTGCTTTTTATTCACATCTTCTAAAATATCGTTAGAGACTTTGTCAATTTCTTGACTGATTTCTAACGAATCGCTAGCGATTTTTAGATTGCCCTCAGTAACCGATCTTAAAGCTTCAATAGAAGCGTTGATCTCTTCTACTTCTTTAACCTGGTTTTTAATGCTCTCGCTCGTGTCTGAAATGCTTTGAACTAAAATATTGATATTGGCTTCAATCTCGCTGAGGGATTTTTGCGTCCTTTCAGCGAGCTTCCTCACTTCATCAGCCACCACTGCAAAGCCTCTGCCATGCTCGCCGGCCCTTGCGGCTTCAATAGCGGCGTTTAAAGCTAATAGATTCGTTTGATCAGCAATATCTCTAATGATTTCTACAATGCTTTTAATGTCTTGCCCTTGCTCAATCATCGCTTCACTTTGAGAGCTCACGCCTTGAATGGAAGTGGTGATATTTTCTATCGTTTTGGAAGTTTCCATCAAGCTTTTGTGTTGGGAGTTTGAAGCCTTTTCTAAATTTTGCACGCATTCTTTCAAATTCGCGCTATCGTTCGCTAGATCTTTGGCAAAATTAGACGAAGTTTCTAGCATTTTTTGGATTTCTTGCCCTAAAGCGTTAGTGACCAATTCCACCCTACCTGAAGCGTTTTGGATCCGCCCTCTAAAATCCAAGCCAGAATAGCTTTCAAAGATTTTGAAAATGCTTGGCATGTGAGTCCCTACGCTTTCTTGCAAATAATCCATGATCCCGTTTAGCGCGTCTCTCAATTCTTTCAAATCAGGGCTTGCAGGCTCAGCTGTGATGCGCACCGCAAAATTCCCTGCTTTCACATCTGAAACCACTTTAATGGTGTCTTGGACGGCTTGCTTGTCTTCTTGCATGGTTTTTTGGGTTTGCAAGATATTTTTATTGATCGCTGTTTGCATGCGGCCTAATTCGTCATTAGATTTCGCTTCAATCAATTTAATATCGCTAGAATGGGTTTGATTGTTCAATAATTTAAAGAAATGAGACAAGGTGCTAGAAACGACTTCCAAACGATTGCTCACGATCGCTCGCATTAAGAGAGTGATCGCTATAATCAAGGCTAACACCATGATAGCGCTCGCTATGATCACCACAAAACGCACCGAGCCTACTTGCTCATAGACCTTGTCTTTTTCAATGATTAAAGCGATCATCCAATTGAGATTGTCTTTACTTTCTGTTTTGCCTAGCATTTTAAAGGTTTCAACGGCTAAAAAATTTTCCTTATGGCTAAAGGGATCTAAGTATTCTAAAGTCGCTTTAGAGCCGTTTTCTAAAATTGCCATCACTTCGTTGGTGGCTTTAGGCACGCTCTTATAAATTTCTGCGATAGATTGGTCTTGCAAACTCTTATTCGCGCTCAAAAGCACTTTACCTTTAACGCCAATTAAAAATAAATCGCTCCTGTTTTTAGTGATTTCATTACTGAAGCTGTCAATGGAAATAAAAACCATCAAAGCCCCTACAACCTCTTTTGCGTTTTCATTCAATAAAGGTAAAAGAATATCAACCCCATAAACTTCCGCCCCATTAGGCATTTTCCTATAATAAGGCAAGCTTTTAGAAATTTCTTTATTTTTCATCGCTTTTTGTGCTAAAGGGCTATTCCCTAATGACGGATTTTCCATTAACTTGATCGTATCGTTATCCCTTAAAAGCGTTAATCTCAAATCTTCTCTGTCTTTAAAAAACATGCTCACCCCAACGACATGCGAATTGGCTAAAATGAAGTTTTTTAACAAGTGGATTTTGATCTCTCTTTTGGTGTCTTTAGGGAGCATTTCTTTGACAATTCCCATGCTCGTATAGGCGTTTTCCAAAACCCCTTGCACTTCCTTAACCTTAAAATGCAAACTATCTTGCATAGAACGCAAGGTGTTTTCTTTTAAAATCTCTTTCACCCTGCTGTTCAAGGACACCCCTAAAATGCTCACGCACACGATCACAATCAACGCCACCCACAATATGATTTTATTACCGATACTCAAACCTTTAGACAAAACACAACCTTACTATGATGAATTTTTTGCCCATTTGCGGCAAAATTTTAAACCGCATTATAGTATTATAAGCATAAATCCAAAATTAAACTGGATTAAAAAGGCGATCAATCATTCTCATTAAAAACCATTTAAGGTTGCATTCGCTCTTTTAGGGTATGCTACGACTAAAAATTATGGTAAGGAAGAATAATGCCTTTTGTCCCCACGCGCTCTTTGAAAGAAAAAAAGATTGATTTTATTGAAGCAATATTAAACCCCAACGCCCCAAAAGGCGGGCTTTACACTTTAGAGCGTTTTGAAACATTAGAATGGCAAGATTGTTTGAATCTGAGCTATAACGAGCTAGTAGAATGCGTGTTTGAACGGTTGGGTTTAGAGATTCCTAAGGGTTTATTGACAAGCGCTTTAAAACGCTATGAAAATTTTGATAACCCTAAAAATCCAGCCCCTATTTTTGCACTCAATGAAAGGCTTTTTGTCCAAGAACTCTACCATGGGCCTAGTTTGGCGTTTAAAGACATGGCGTTGCAGCCTTTAGCGAGCTTGTTTTCTAACCTAGCGGTAGGAAAAAATGAAAAGTATTTAATGCTCGTTTCCACAAGCGGCGATACCGGCCCTGCGACTTTAGAAAGTTTGGCGGGCATGCCTAATGTTTTTGTGGTGTGTTTATACCCCAAAGACGGCACAAGTTTAGTCCAAAAACTCCAAATGGTTACCCAAAGCGCTAGCAATTTAAAGGTCTTTGGGATCAGTGGGGATTTTGATGATGCGCAAAACGCGCTCAAAAACCTTTTAAAAGACGATGATTTTAACGAGGCTTTAAAAGCGCGCCAATTGAAATTAAGCGTGGCTAATTCCGTGAATTTTGGGCGCATCGCTTTTCAAATCGTCTATCATATTTGGGGCTTTTTAGAATTGTATAAAAAAGGCGCGATCAATTCTAAAGAAAAAATCACCCTAGCCATACCTAGCGGTAATTTTGGGAACGCTTTAGGGGCGTTTTATGCCAAAAAAATGGGCTTGAATATCGCTAAGATCAAGGTTGTAACCAACAGCAACGATGTTTTAAGGGAGTTTATAGAGACAGGGCGTTACGATTTAACCCATCGCTCTTTAAAGCAAACTTACTCGCCGGCTATGGATATTTTAAAAAGCTCTAACGTGGAAAGGGTGCTTTTTAGCCTTTTTGGGTTTGAACGCACGCTAGAATTGATGCAAGCTTTAGAAGAAGAGAAATTTTACGCCTTAAAGCCTAAAGAATTGGCCCTTTTACAGGAGCATTTTTCTTGCGCGAGCTGCTCAGATGAAGCTTGTTTGAAAACGATCCAAGAAGTTTATGCAGAGCACCAATACCTGATTGACCCCCACACCGCCACCGCTTTAAACGCCAGCTTGAAAACCAACGAAAAAACCCTTGTTTCCGCCACCGCCTCTTATGAAAAATTCCCTAGAACCACCCTTCTAGCCCTAAACGAGCAAAAGAAAAACGATAACGACAAAATCGCCCTAGAAACGCTTAAAAACAGCTACAATACCCCGGATAGCCAACGCCTTGATGATTTGTTTGAAAGAGGGATCAAGCACCAAGAAGTTTTAAAACTCAATGAGATCAAAACTTCTATCCTTTTGTGGCTAGAAAGCCTACATTAAATCTTTTTTAAGCCCTTATTCCTAATAAAATCTTAATTTTAAGTCAAACTACACTATAATAAGGAAATTCTAAACGAAGATTAAACTTTAATGAAAGGGATTTTAATGAAAAGAATCGTTTTAGTAGCGATAGCCTTATTGATGAGCGCTTGTGCGAGCTATAAGATCACGCCTGAACATGTTACTTCCTATAATAATGGGATTCAAGTGATGACCTCCACGCAAGCCAAGTCTAAAGTCCAGCTAGAAATCGCTCAAAGCAAATTGAAAGGTTTGAATGAATCCCCCTTAGTGCTGTATGTGGCGGCGCAAGTTATAGAGGGAAATCCTGTGGTGTTTAGCCGTAAAGCCATTTCAGTGTCTATCAACCAAACGAATTTACCGGTCTTAAGCTTGAGACAGGTGATGAAATCCAGTTTTGATTTTGAGGGCATTTTACAAAGCTTTAATATCAGCGTGCCGACCGCCCCTATTGATAATATCAATATGATCACCCCGCCTATGTTTTATTACGGGCAAGGGAGTTTTTTAGCTTATAACGGCATGATGTATGGGGGAATGGGCATGTATGGGCCAGGCTTTGGCATGATGATGATGGATGATGTAGAAGAGCAAGAAGTCATGCAAGAAAGCCGCCAGGCTTTAAAAATCCTAGCGATCAATTACCTTAAGAAAAACACCCTTAACGTTGAAAATAAGGCTAAAGGAGGGTTTGTCGTGGTGGATACCAAAAACCTTAAAACCCCGGGCGTGGTGGTGGTTAAAGTCTTTTTAGAAGATGAAATCCACACCTTTAAAATTGATATTTCTAAGATGTAATCGCTCTCTATCATAAAAGCCTTTGGGGTGGTTACTCAAAGGCTTTTCTTTCTATTTGAGAAATCATCGCTTGATTAAAACAAGCTCTTTTATTTTGCATTACATTAAAAAAATGCTTTGAGCTTTTTTATCATGCTATACCCAAAAACATTAAGCGTTAGCAGTAAAAAATCCAAACAATCAAAAAACCCCTTTTTTTTGCGTTTATTTTTGAGAAGCTAAAAAATCCTGGATATTTTCTTTGGTTTTTTCTACCAAGGTTTTCAAGCTGTCGCTATACGCCCATGCGATATGGGGGGTTAAAAGCAATTTATTTTGGATCTTTGGGTTCAAAAACGCATGATCTTTTTCAAAAGGCTCTTTCACAAACACATCGCTCGCGTAATACAAATCTTTGGTTTCTAAAATTCCAGCCAGATCCTTTTCATTCACAATGCCCCCACGCCCCACATTGATTAAAATCGCCCCTTCTTTTAGGCTTTGCAATTCTTTGAGAGCGATTAAATCGCGCGTGCTTTCATTTAGGGGGGCATGAATGCTGATAATATCGCTTGTTGTGAGCAGATCTTTTAAACTCAAGCACTCATACTCTTCTTTTTTATCTTTAGGGGAATAATACACCACCTTTGCCCCGAAAGCTTGAGCGAGCTTGGCGACTCTTTTACCGATTGCGCCTAAACCAATAACCCCCCATTGACCTCCTTTAATAAGCCCCATTTTCATATCGCTAATGTGCGTAAAAATATCGCTTTGGCTATATTCCCCGCTTTTACAATAACGATCGTAATCATTGATCCTCCCCAACAAAGACAACGCGCACGCTAAAGTGTGCTGGGCTACAGATTCCGTAGAATAAGCGCTCACATTTTTGACTTCTATGCCTAAAGCTTTCGCGCTTTTTATATCCACATTATCCGTGCCTGTAGCGGTGATGCAAATGAGTTTGAGTTTAGGCAATTGGCTTAAAATTTCTTGAGTGATAACGACTTTATTCAATACCATGATTTCAGCGTCTTTGCAACGCTCAACCACTTGATTAGGCGAAGTGATCTCATAAAAATCAAAATCTGCCGCTTCTTTTAAAACTTCTAGCGCTTTTAACCCCACGCTTTTAGCGTCTAAGACCACGCCTTTTTTGAATGTTTTCATCTCTTTACTCCTAGTTTTAATTTTAAAATTATATAATTAAACCATAAAATCCTTTTTTAAAAGAAACTAAGCATGCCAAAACCCAAGAAAAACACCCTCCCCTGTAGCCTTTCTATCAAAATGTCTTATTTCATGCGCTTTCTCATTAAATGGCGCACCCGCTCTTTAAGCCATAAAATGATGACTCTAGTTCAAATTTTAAGCATTCTAGCTTTAGCGAGCAAGGCCAGTGAAGATTTAGAAGAGCAGCTCAAAAAAATCAAAGATTACATTTACAGAACCCTAAACGCTAAAATCGCCTCTGATGTGTATAACCGAGTGCTTATTTTAGTGAATGAATATTGCGCTAATGAAGAATTGTTTGATAAAGAAAGCGTTAAAATTTCAGATTTACTCATTCAAGACATTCAGCTTTACGCTTTAGTAGATGAAATGCTTAAAGAAGATAAATACCAAGTCCAGCACACCATTTTAAAGGGCATCATCAAGCGCAAATACGATGAAGCCTACTCGCTCAATAGCGAAGATAGGATTCTTTTAGAATACCAAAAACGCTTGCTAGAACCCTCATACGCGTCTTTTTCAAATAAAAAATTCAAATGATTTGAAAGCGTTACTTGCCCCACTTTTTAGGCTTTTATTGAAAAAGGGCTTTAAAATAAGCTAAAATGAGCGTTTTATTTGAAAAACAAAGGGATTGAATGGCTTTTAAGGTGGTGCAAATTTGCGGAGGGCTTGGGAATCAAATGTTTCAATACGCTTTTGCTAAAAGTTTGCAAAAACACTCTAATACGCCTGTGCTGTTAGATATTACTTCTTTTGATTGGAGCGATAGGAAAATGCAATTAGAACTTTTCCCTATTGATTTGCCCTATGCGAGTGAAAAAGAAATCGCTACAGCTAAAATGCAACACCTCCCCAAGCTAGTAAGAGACGCGCTTCAATACATAGGATTTGATAGGGTGAGTCAAGAAATCGTTTTTGAATACGAGCCCAAATTACTAAAGCCAAGCCGCTTGACTTATTTTTTTGGCTATTTCCAAGATCCACGATATTTTGACGCTATATCCCCTTTAATCAAGCAGACCTTCACTCTACCCCCCCCCCCCCCGAAAATAATAAGAATAATAAAAAAAAAGAGGAAGAATACCACCGCAAACTTGCTTTGATTTTAGCCGCTAAAAACAGCGTGTTTGTGCATATAAGAAGAGGGGATTATGTGGGGATTGGCTGTCAGCTTGGTATTGACTATCAAAAAAAGGCGCTTGAGTATATGGCAAAGCGCGTGCCAAACATGGAGCTTTTTGTGTTTTGCGAAGACTTAGAATTCACGCAAAACCTTGATCTAGGCCACCCTTTTATAGACATGACCACTAGGGATAAAGAAGAAGAGGCGTATTGGGATATGCTGCTCATGCAATCTTGTCAGCATGGCATTATCGCTAATAGCACTTATAGCTGGTGGGCGGCTTATTTGATAAAAAATCCAGAAAAAATCATTATTGGCCCCAAACACTGGCTTTTTGGGCATGAAAACATCCTTTGTAAGGAATGGGTAAAAATAGAATCCCATTTTGAAGTAAAATCCGAAAAATATAACGCTTAAAGCGGCTTAAAAAAGGGGCTTAAAGGAAACTTAAATCTTTAATCTTGGATCTAATCTCTTTAAAGCGAGCGTCTAATTCTAATTTTCTGTTCATTGATATTTGGATAAACTCGCTTTCTTTTTCTATACCGATAAATTCCCTCTTCAAAAGATTGGCCGCAATGCCTGTGGTAGAGCTCCCGCTAAAAGGATCGCCAATGAGGGAATTTCTATCGCTCGCCATTAAAAGCAAGCGCACCAATAAAGCGAGGGGTTTTTGAGTGGGGTGCTTGCCATTGGCTTTTTCCCACGGAGCGATCGCTGGGAAGCTCCACACATCGCGCATTTGTTTATCCTTATTGATCTTTTTTAAAATCTCATAGTTAAAAACATGCTTGTGTTTGCGGCTTTTTCTCGCCCACTCAGCTGAATGCGTCAGATAACGGCAGCTGAAATTGGGGGGAGGGTTGGTTTTTTGCCAAGTGATGAGGTTTAAAATCTTAAAATCTAGTTTTTGTAAAATACGCCCCAATGAAAAGATATTGTGGTAAGTCCCGCTGATTAAAAGGCTTCCTGTGTTTTTTAAAGCCTTTTTGGCGTTGTTTATCCACTGGTAATTAAACTCATCAATATCGTCAATCCCGTCTTCTTTATCCCAATCGCCTTTATTGACGCTCACGATTTTACCGCTCTGTATGCTTAAGCCGTCATTAGAAAGGAAATAAGGCGGATCGGCAAAAATCAAATCAAAAGCATTTTCAAATTGGGGCAAAACCTCATTACAATCCCCTTGATAAAGGGTGAAAAGCTGGTCTTGGCTTTTAAAAATGGGACAAGAAAGATAAGACGCTCCCATTTTTTATTCTGCTTTAATGCCTTTATCTTCAATGTGTTTTTCAATGTGTTTTTGCATTGCTTCATCATCAAACACTTCATCAAAAAACTCCCCCATATCCACTGCCGTATCAAGTCCTTTTTCAATTTGCTTGTTAATGTTTGCCATAAAAGGCTTAAAATCCTTCGGACTTTGTTCTATAAGCATGTTAAGTGTGGGTATATCAATCTCTCTTTCTTTAGCTGGCAACAAGATTTTGGAGTTTGAAATCTCAGATTCTAGCTTGATCACCCCTATACCAAAGCTTTGGTTGAGCCGTCTTAATTCGACCAAAACTTTATCTTCAATCTCTTCAAAAACCACCAAATACCCCTCATTAGCCCAAGTAGAATTGCTCACTGCTTGAAAATAGTTTTCTTTTAAATTGGAAAAACTAAGCTCTTTTTTAAGCTCAAAGGAAAAAAGCTTGTGTCTTTTTTGACCGGTATGGTGTAAAAATTTCAAAGTTTCTTCTTTATATTTATTGTAGGGAAAATATTTATTATAGGGAAAATACACGCCCACGATGTCAGGATAACTCCACTTGCATTCGCCCCTTTCGCCTTTTTTACATTCTTCATGGCGGATGGTTTTGCATAGGAGCTTGAAATTTGGATCTTCGCTGAGGAATTTCACAAGCAGTGAGTGTAAAACCCTTTCATGAAAAGAGTTTTTTGTTTTTTTGGCTGTGCCTGAACACTCGCTCTGTTCATCATCTTCTTCTTTGGCATCTAGGGTTTTTTGTGGAGGAAATTCTCTTTCACGAGATTTGAGCCAATAGCAATAGGTTCCTTTTTCTTTGTGCGCAACATAAAATTGCTTCTTGTCTTCACGAATTGCTATTTCAAAACTAACCTTAGGTATTTTTCCGCCGTTGCGTTCTTTATCTGATCCCATTTCACAAGCTTTCTCCCAAATTTCTTTAACTTTCAAAGGCCTCTCTGCTTGTTCTAAAACTTTCTTACCTAATTCTCTGTAAGTCATGTTCTTTCTTTTTTATGATTGTAATGGAAACGATTATACTCAAAATGTTTGAAAATACCGCAGTGGATATAGGGTTTAGGCTGGGTGTCTCTCTTCACCCAACCTAAAATTTGTATTTGTAAAATCTGTAAAAGGAGTGTCGTAAAAGGAATGCTTAGAAACTATGGTGTCTCGTTAATACATTCTAAACAAAAAGTTTTTAAAGGCAAAAAGGCTGGCGGACAGGGAGGGATTCGAACCCTCGGTAACCTTGACGGCTACGCATCCTTAGCAGGGATGTGGTTTCAGCCAACTCACCCACCTGTCCTCATTCACAAAGTGGAATTATAGTAAAAATAAGTTAAAATAAACCTTAAACTTTAATGGTTTCTAAACAAAACTAAGGGCTTTTATATTACAATTTTAAATTATGGATTAATAAAATTTAAAGGATAACACCATGCAATACGCGCTATTATTTCCAGGGCAAGGCTCGCAATGTATAGGAATGGGGAAATCATTCTATGAGAGCCACACCCTAGCTAAAGAATTGTTTGAAAGGGCTTCTAACGTGCTTAAAGTGGATATGAAAAAAACGCTTTTTGAAGAAAATGAGCTTTTAAAAGAGAGCGCTTACACCCAGCCTGCCATTTATTTAGTGAGCTATATCGCTTACCAATTGCTCAACAAGCAAGCAAATGGGGGGTTAAAACCCGTTTTTGCTTTAGGGCATTCGCTCGGCGAAGTGAGCGCGGTGTCTTTGAGCGGGGCGTTAGATTTTGAAAAAGCCCTTAAACTCACGCACCAAAGAGGCAAAATGATGCAAGAAGCGTGCGCGAATAAAGACGCTTCCATGATGGTCGTTTTGGGCGTTTCTGAAGAAAGTCTTTTGAGTTTGTGTCAAAGAACCAAAAACGTGTGGTGCGCCAATTTCAATGGCGGCATGCAAGTGGTTTTAGCCGGGATTAAAGACGATTTGAAAGCCCTAGAGCCGACTTTAAAGGAAATGGGGGCTAAAAGAGTGGTTTTTTTAGAAATGAGCGTGGCGAGCCATTGCCCTTTTTTAGAGCCTATGATTTTTAAATTCCAGGAATTGCTAGAAAAAAGCCTAAAAGATAAATTCCATTTTGAAATCATCTCCAATGCGACTAACGAAGCGTATCACAACAAAGCAAAAGCCGTTGAATTATTGAGCTTGCAACTCACTCAGCCGGTGCGTTATCAAGACTGCGTGAAATCTAACAACGACCGAGTGGATGTCTTTTTTGAATTAGGCTGCGGGAGCGTGTTAAAGGGGCTTAACAAGCGATTGAGCAATAAGCCTACTATAAGCGTGGGGGATAATAAAGGGCTTGATGAAGCCATTGAGTTTTTAGAAGAATACGTGTGATGGGGAGGAAATGGTGCAAAAAATTGGCATTTTGGGGGCGATGAGAGAAGAAATAACCCCTATTTTAGAATTGTTTGGCGTGGGTTTTGAAGAGATCCCTTTAGGGGGGAATGTTTTCCATAAAGGCGTTTATAATGATAAAGAAATCATTGTCGCTTATAGCAAGATTGGCAAGGTGCATTCCACTTTAACCACAACGAGCATGATTTTAGCGTTTGGCGTTCAAAAGGTGCTTTTTAGCGGGGTGGCTGGGAGTTTGGTTAAAGATTTAAAAATCAATGATTTGTTAGTGGCTAACCAATTAGTCCAGCATGATGTGGATTTGAGCGCGTTTGATCACCCTTTAGGGTTTATCCCTGAAAGTGCGATTTTTATTGAAACGAGCGAAAGTTTGAACGCTTTAGCTAAAAAAGTCGCTAATGAGCAACATATCGCGCTCAAAGAAGGCGTCATCGCATCAGGCGATCAGTTTGTACATAGCAAAGAAAGGAAAGAATTTTTAGTTAGCGAGTTTAAGGCGAGCGCAGTGGAAATGGAGGGAGCGAGCGTGGCGTTTGTGTGCCAAAAATTTGGCGTGCCATGCTGCGTGCTAAGGAGCATTAGCGATAACGCTGATGAGGAAGCTAACATGAGCTTTGATGCGTTTTTAGAAAAAAGCACTCAAACTTCAGCGAAATTTTTAAAAAGCATGGTGGATAAGCTTTAAGTTTGTTTTTATAGAGTTATGGAATGGAGTGGTGGAATGTAAAAAAGCTTTTTAGTATTTTTTACATTTTGTGATGAATATTTAATAAAGTGGGGAAAAATTCCAATAATATAATTAGAATTTAAGCTATTTTTTAGTAAAATGGCAAAGGATTAGGTGTATCTTATCTTATGAACCTAGCTTTTGATTGAAAGCATGGGTTCTTATTTTATGGAGTGTCCAATGAAAAAGAAAGCTAACGAAGAAAAAGCCCCCAAAAGAGCTAAACAGGAAGCCAAAGCAGAAGCCACACAAGAAATTAAACAAGAAAACAAAGCTAAAGAAAGCAACAAAACCAAAGAGAGCAAAATTAAAGAAGCCAAAACCAAAGAAAGCAAAGTCAAAGAAACAGCGAAAGAGCCTGTTCCTGTTAAAAAGCTTAGTTTTAATGAAGCGTTAGAAGAATTGTTCGCTAATTCCTTAAGCGATTGCGTTTCTTATGAGTCCATCATTCAAATCAGCACGAAAGTCCCCACTCTAGCCCAAATCAAAAAAATCAAAGAATTGTGCCAAAAATACCAAAAGAAATTGGTCAGCTCTTCAGAATACGCTAAAAAACTCAATGCGATTGATAAGATTAAAAACACCGAAGAAAAGCAAAAAGTTTTAGATGAAGAATTAGAAGATGGCTATGACTTTTTGAAAGAAAAGGATTTTTTAGAGTGGAGCAGGAGCGATAGCCCGGTGCGCATGTATTTGCGTGAAATGGGGGATATAAAACTTTTAAGCAAAGATGAAGAAATTGAATTGAGCAAGCAAATCCGCTTGGGTGAAGACATTATTTTAGACGCGATCTGCTCGGTGCCGTATTTGATTGATTTTATTTATGCGTATAAAGACGCTTTAATCAATCGTGAACGAAGGGTCAAAGAGCTTTTCAGGAGCTTTGATGATGACGATGAAAATAGCGTGAGCGATTCTAAAAAAGATGACGACAACGAAGAATACGAAGAAAACGAAGAAAGGAAAAAAGTCGTTTCCGAAAAAGACAAGAAGCGCGTAGAAAAGGTTCAAGAAAGCTTTAAAGCCCTAGATAAGGCTAAAAAAGAATGGCTCAAAGCCCTTGAAGCCCCTGTAGATGAAAAAGAAGATGAGCTAGTGCGTTTATTGACCCTAGCTTACAAACGCCAAACGCTCAAAGACAGACTCTATGATTTAGAGCCTACTAGCAAACTGATTAATGAATTAGTCAAAACGATGGAGACCACTTTAAAAAGCGGCGATGGGTTTGAAAAAGAGTTGAAACGCTTGGAATACAAGCTACCCTTATTCAATGATGTTTTGATCGCTAACCATAAAAAAATTCTCGCTAATATCACTAACATGACTAAAGAAGATATTATCGCTCAAGTGCCAGAAGCGACTATGGTGAGCGTGTATATGGATCTCAAAAAACTCTTTTTGACTAAAGAAGCGAGCGAAGAAGGCTTTGATTTAGCCCCTAACAAGCTAAAAGAAATTTTAGAGCAAATCAAAAGAGGGAAATTGATTTCCGATCGCGCTAAAAACAAAATGGCTAAATCCAATTTAAGGTTGGTAGTGAGCATCGCTAAACGATTCACAAGTAGAGGCTTACCTTTCTTGGATTTGATCCAAGAGGGCAATATCGGCTTGATGAAAGCAGTGGATAAGTTTGAGCATGAAAAGGGCTTCAAGTTTTCTACCTATGCGACCTGGTGGATCAAACAAGCTATTAGCAGAGCCATAGCCGATCAAGCCCGCACTATCCGCATCCCCATTCACATGATTGACACCATTAATCGCATCAATAAAGTCATGCGCAAACACATTCAAGAAACCGGCAAAGAGCCTGATTTAGAAGTGGTGGCTGAAGAAGTGGGGCTTTCGTTAGATAAAGTGAAGAATGTGATTAAGGTTACCAAAGAGCCTATCAGTTTGGAAACCCCAGTCGGCAATGATGATGACGGCAAATTTGGGGATTTTGTGGAAGATAAGAATATCGTTAGTTCTATTGATCACATCATGCGCGAAGACTTAAAAGCACAAATTGAAAGCGTTTTGGATCAGTTGAATGAGCGAGAAAAAGCGGTGATCCGCATGCGTTTTGGGCTTTTAGACGATGAAAGCGATCGAACTTTAGAAGAAATCGGCAAGGAATTGAATGTTACGAGAGAAAGGGTACGCCAGATTGAAAGCTCTGCGATCAAAAAATTGAGAAGCCCGCAATACGGGCGCATTTTAAGAAACTATTTGCGCATTTGATGTTAAGGTTCTCTAAAGCATGCGTTATTTTCTTGTAGTTTTCTTGTTTTTGTTTGTGGGTTGCATGAAAAAGGATTTCACGCTCAAAGATTTATCCTTGCCCCAAGAGGCTTCAAGCTATCTTGCAAACTCTCAAAATGATAGTCATAATAACCAAAGCATTGACCCCCAAGCGTTAAGAGAAAATCTAAAAGAGAGCTATCTCAAAGCGTGGTATTCCCCATGGCTAGATGCGAAAATCAAAAGCAATAAAAAAGAAGTGTTTTGGATCCTTAAGGAGATGAATAAATCCACCGGTTATGGCGAAGATCTAAAACCCAACGCAAAAGCTTTCAATGACGAGCTTATTAAAAGCATGGATATTGAGCATTACCCGAGTGCTAATATTAAGGCTGTTGTGGTGCGAGATAGCGATGTGAGGGCTGTGCCTACTAACAAACCTTATTACCTTTCTCAAAAAGGCTATCCTTTTGATAGGTATCAAAATTCGCTGATTTTTCAAGGCACGCCGGTTTTGATCACGCATTTTAATACGGATAAAACTTACGCCCATATTCAAAGCAGTTTTGTTTATGGCTGGATTAAAGTTAGCGATTTAGCTTACATGCATGATAAAGACATAGAGCTTTTAACCAAGCTTAAAAATTATGTCATGCCTATAAAAGATAAAATCCCCCTTTATACAGACTATGGGGATTTTTACACCAATGCTAGGGTGGGCGAATTGTTCGCTCTCATCCCCCAAAGTCAAAACGCATCTCAAAACCCCCCAAAAAAGGAATTGAAAGCCTATGGTTTTTTGAGGGATTCTAAAGGCTATGCGACCTTACAAAGCGTGATCTTGAATGAAAAAGATTTTTTTGTTTTCCCTAAGGCTTTTACTAGCGAGAACATGGCGTATTTTATAGACACCATGCTAGGGCAAAAATACGGCTGGGGTGGGCTATTGGGTAATAGGGATTGCTCGGCTTTCACTAGGGATAGTTTTGCTAATTTTGGTATTTTGCTCCCCAGAAATTCCTACGCGCAAAGCCGTTATGCGAACAATTATGTGGATTTAAGCTCCATGAAAGCCAAAGAAAAAGAAGATTACATCCTTAAAAACGCCACGCCTTTTGGAACGCTCATCTATTTAAAAGGGCATATCATGCTCTATTTAGGCGCATACAACCATCAAGCGATAGTCGCTCACAGCATTTGGTCGGTGCAAACCCAAAAGCATTTTAAAACCTTGAGCCATAAAATAGGGGGCGTGGTGATCACTTCATTATGGTTAGCCGAAGAACATAATGGGGCGTTTTCTAAAAAGAAATTATTGATTGACAGGGTGCTTGGAATGAGCGATTTGAAAGATTTTGTCAATAAAACTTCAAGCCCTTTGAATGCGAATTGATTTTCTTATACTATGATTACGATTCATTAATTTAAAACATTTGGAGAAAGACAATGAGTATGGAATTTGATGCTGTTATTATTGGAGGTGGGGTTTCAGGGTGCGCGACCTTTTATACTTTGAGCGAATACAGCTCTTTAAAGCGCGTGGCTATCGTGGAAAAATGCTCTAAATTGGCTCAAATCAGCTCCAGCGCTAAAGCTAATTCGCAAACCATTCATGATGGCTCTATTGAAACGAATTACACTCCCGAAAAAGCTAAAAAAGTGCGTTTGAGCGCTTATAAGACCAGGCAATACGCGCTCAATAAAGGCTTGCAAAATGAAGTGATTTTTGAAACCCAGAAAATGGCTATAGGCGTGGGCGATGAAGAATGCGAGTTCATGAAAAAACGCTACGAATCCTTTAAAGAAATCTTTGTGGGGTTAGAAGAATTTGACAAACAAAAGATTAAAGAATTAGAGCCTAATGTGATTTTAGGGGCTAATGGCATAGACAGGCATGAAAACATTATCGGGCATGGTTATCAAAAAGATTGGAGCACCATGAATTTTGCGAAGTTGAGTGAAAACTTCGTTGAAGAAGCCCTAAAATTAAAGCCTAACAACCAGGTGTTTTTGAATTTCAAAGTGAAAAAGATTGAAAAACGCAACGACACTTACGCCGTAATTTCTGAAGACGCTGAAGAAGTGTATGCTAAATTCGTGCTGGTCAATGCCGGCTCTTACGCTTTGCCTTTGGCTCAGAGCATGGGCTATGGCCTGGATTTAGGGTGCTTGCCTGTGGCGGGCAGCTTTTATTTTGTGCCGGATTTATTAAGGGGTAAGGTTTATACCGTTCAAAACCCCAAACTCCCTTTTGCAGCCGTGCATGGCGACCCTGATGCTGTCATTAAAGGAAAAACACGAATCGGGCCTACCGCTTTAACGATGCCTAAATTGGAGCGCAACAAATGTTGGCTTAAGGGCATTAGTTTGGAATTGTTGAAAATGGATTTGAATAAAGATGTGTTTAAAATCGCGTTTGATTTGATGAGCGATAAAGAAATCCGTAATTATGTGTTTAAAAACATGGTTTTTGAATTGCCTATTATCGGTAAAAGGAAATTTTTAAAAGACGCTCAAAAAATCATCCCCTCTCTTAGCCTAGAAGATTTAGAATACGCTCATGGTTTTGGCGAAGTGCGCCCGCAAGTTTTAGACAGAACCAAGCGAAAACTGGAATTAGGCGAAAAAAAGATTTGCACCCATAAAGGCATCACTTTTAACATGACCCCTTCTCCAGGCGCGACGAGTTGCTTGCAAAACGCCCTTGTGGATTCCCAAGAAATCGCTGCGTATTTGGGCGAGAGCTTTGAATTAGAACGCTTTTACAAAGATTTATCCCCAGAAGAATTGGAAAATTAAAAACGCATGCAAAACGAACAAGAAGCCCGAGAAATCGCTAAAAAAGCCGTTAAAATCGTGTTTTTTTTAGGGCTTGTGGTGGTGCTTTTGATGATGATAAACCTTTACATGCTCATCAATCAAATCAACGCGAGTGCTCAAATGAGCCAACAAATCAAAAAGATAGAAGAAAGGCTTAATCAGGAGCGAAAATAAAGGCTTTTTGTATTTTTACGATCAAATAGTAAAAAGCTTATCTTTTAATCAAGCGGTAATTTTTTAAGCGGTCTTTTGGGGTTAGAGGGTTTTTGGTTGGGGGTTAAGGGGGCATTATCGCAAAATACCCTCTATCCTCTTAAGGAAATGGGTTTTACTATAAAGTAAAATCTGAAACGATAAAACAAAGTAGCCAAAATCCCCTTTTTAAACTTTAAACTTTCCTTAAATTCAACAATATTTAAGCTTATTTCCTTATAATGAGTGCTTTAATTTTATCAAAGGATTCTCATGACAAAGACCGCTAAAGTCAATGACATCGTTCGTGATTGGGTCGTTTTAGACGCTAAAGACAAAGTTTTTGGCCGCTTGATCACTGAAATCGCTGTGCTTTTAAGAGGCAAACACCGCCCTTTTTACACCCCTAATGTGGATTGTGGGGATTTTGTAGTGGTTATCAACGCTAATAAGGTTAAATTTTCAGGCATGAAATTAGAGGATAAAGAGTATTTTACCCATTCAGGCTATTTTGGCAGCACTAAGAGCAAGACTCTCCAAGAAATGCTAGAAAAAACCCCCGAAAAGCTCTACCACTTAGCCGTTAGGGGCATGCTCCCTAAAACGAAATTAGGGAAAGCGATGATTAAAAAACTCAAAGTTTATCGTGACGATAAACACCCTCACACCGCACAAACTAGCAAAAAGGACGCTAAATGAGAAAAATCTATGCTACCGGTAAAAGAAAAACCGCTATCGCTAAAGTGTGGCTCACTCCGGGTAAAGGCGAATTGAGTATCAATGAGCAGAGCCTGAATCAATGGTTAGGCGGGCATGAAGCCATTAAAATGAAAGTCATGCAGCCCTTGCTTTTAACCAAACAAGAGCAATCTGTGGATATTAAAGCGGTGGTTTTTGGGGGGGGCTACTCAGCGCAAGCGGAAGCCTTAAGGCATGGCATTTCTAAAGCTTTGAACGCTTATGATATTGCTTTTAGAGCCGTTTTAAAACCTAAAGGCTTGCTCACTAGGGATTCAAGGGTGGTTGAACGCAAAAAATATGGTAAAAGAAAGGCTAGAAGAAGCCCGCAATTCTCCAAAAGGTAATTTTTATTTCTTTTTGCCTCTTTTTTGGGGGAGCTTTGGAGGGCTTTGGCTCTCTTTTATTTTCTGCTTTTTTGTCCTCTCTTGTTTTATTAAAATTTCAAATATAATGTATAATAATCGTTCTCTATCAATTCGTTTTAAAAGGGCAAAGAGAATGAAATCTACAAGAATTGGTTCTAAAATCGTCATGATGGTGTGTGCGGTTGTCATTGCGATTAGCACTGTTATGGGCGTTATTATCAGCTACAAGGTTGAAAGCGTGTTGCAAAGCCAAGCCACAGAATTGCTGCAAAAAAAAGCTCAATTAGTCAGTTTTAAGATTCAAAGCATCATGAAGCGTATTTTTATTGGCGCTAACACCCTTGAAAGGTTTTTAAGCGATGAAAATAGTGCTATCAACGACACCCTAAAAAGGCGCATGCTCTCTGAGTTTTTACTGGCAAACCCTCATGTGTTATTGATTAGCGCGATTTATACGAATAATAATGGACGAGTCATCACTGCCATGAACATGGATTCAAAAATCGCTTACCCTAATACCACGCTCAATGAAAACATGATTAATCAAATCCATTCGCTCAAAAGTATAACCCATTCAGATCCCTATTATAAAGAGGTTAATGGCGATAAAATCTATGGCATGGATATTACCCTCCCCCTAATGGGTAAAAATCAAAATGTGATAGGCGCGCTGAACCTCTTTTTAAACATTGACGCTTTTTATACCGATGTAATAGGCCAAAATAAGAGCAACACCTTTTTAATGGGGAAAGATGGCAGGATTTTAATCAACCCTAATCGTGAGATTCAAGATAAAATTTTAAGCGCTATCAATCCAGACAAACGAGTCGCTAAAGCTGTGGAGTATTACAATCAAAACGAAGCAGGGACTTTGAGCTACCATTCATTGAGCGGGAATACAGAAACCTTTTTAGCCATACAGCCCTTTGATCTTTTTGAAGAAAAAGGGAATAACGGCAATCATTGGCGTTGGGCAATCGGAAAATATGTCAATAAATCTTTAGTCTTTAAAGAAGCGGCAAACACCAAATTCATTATTATCACCACTTTGATTTTAGGCGTGCTGGTGTTAGCCTTTTTAGTCTTTATCATCGTTTCTAATCTCATAACCAAACGCATCAGTAGGGTCAATAACACCCTAAATGATTTTTTCAACTTGCTTAATAACCCCAAAAATAACCATGCCATAAGCCTAACGCCCCCAAGCGCTTATGATGAAATCGGGCAGATGCAAGCTTCTATCAATGAAAACATTCTTAAAACCCAAGAAAGCATTCAAGCCGATAATAAAGCCATTCAAAACAGCATTGAAGTGACAAACCATGTGGAAAATGGGGATTTCACGCAAGAAATCGCATGCGTGCCTAAAAATAAAGATTTGCAAGCCCTAAGAAATACGATTAATAGCATTATCCAGTATTTCCGTAACCAAATTGGCGCCAATATTGAAGCCCTAAATAACGCCCTAGAGCATTATAAGAACTTGGATTTCACCCACCACATCCAAAACCCTAAAGCCAACATGGAAAAAGCGCTCAACACTTTAGGGCAAGAAATTTCTAGCATGCTTAAAGCTTCTTTAGGGTTTGCAAACGCGCTCAATCATGAATCCAAAGATCTAAAAACTTGCGTGGATAACTTAACCAAAACCGCCCACAAACAAGAAAGAAGCCTGAAAAACACCACTCAATCTTTAGAAGAAATCACGAATATTATTACCACAATTGATTCTAAAAGCCAAGAGATGATCTCTCAAGGCGAAGACATTAAAAGCGTGGTGGATATGATTAGAGATATTGCCGATCAAACGAATTTATTAGCCCTAAACGCCGCTATTGAAGCCGCAAGAGCCGGCGAGCATGGCAGAGGCTTTGCGGTGGTGGCTGATGAGGTAAGAAAGCTCGCTGAAAGGACGCAAAAATCGCTCAGCGAGATTGAAGCCAATATTAATATCTTAGTTCAAAGCATCGCCGATAACGCTGAGTCTATCAAAATGCAAAACAAGGGCGTAGAAAACATCCACAACTCCATTAACGCCTTGCAACAAGATGTGCAGGATAATTTGACTATCGCTAATCATTCTTTACAAGTCAGCACTAAAATTGATGGGATTTCCCAAGATATTTTAGAAGATGTGAGCAAGAAGAAATTTTGATTTCTGCTTTTAATTTTGAGCGTCTAAAATGTGAAACCGCCTAAAGCAAGGGGCTTAAACGCTCTAACGAAGCTCAATATAAAAGGCTCTTTAAAGTCTGCAAAGACATTCCCTAGCCTAAAAGACTAAAGGTGTTTTGTTATCTTTTAGCTTGAATATAGCCTAACGGCTATGCGCTTGCATCTTGTGCCCTAAAGGACGGAGTTTTTTGCGTTCAGTTTGATAAAAAGCTTTGGTTGGATTTTAAAAAGCGTTCTTAAAGGGAGTTAGTTGGGGGTTAAAGGGGTATTCATCGCCAAAGTATCCCCCTTAAAAGAATTATAAATAAAAATATTAAGTTTTGGCTATCACTCTTTGATGTTGGGGGTTAATCTCAATTCCCCATATCGCCACCCATATCGTCGTTCATATCCCCCATATCGCCCATATCATCGTTGCCATTACCCATGTCATCGTTCATATCGTTGGCGTTGTTCATGTCATCGCCCATGTCGTTGCCGTTGTTCATGTCGTCATTAGCGTTACCCATATCATCGTTGCCGTTGCTCATGTTGCTCATATCATCAGTGTTGCCGGTATCCGTGTTACCGGTGTCCGTATTATTCATATCGCCGGTATTGTTGCCGCTAGCATCTTTATCATCAGTGGGAGTGTCAGTGGTGCTGGTATCGTTTGTGGTGCTAGTATCAGTGTGAGCATCATCGGTGTGAGTATCGTCGGTATTAGTGGCGCTGTTAGGGTTTATGAGCGCGTTACTCCCTTGATCCTTGCTGTCATTTGCATGGGTGTTGGCCATGTTGCTAGTAGGCGTTTGTTGCACAGGTTGTTGCATAGGGTTATTCATCGCATCATTCAAATCATCTCTGTCATCGCCATCAATTTTCAAACTCCCGTCTAAATAATTCCCCACCACATCGCTGCTATGGCTTAATTGTTGCACGCTGTCTAGGGCTTTATCCACTTGGGCTTGTTGCTCGCTTGAAAGCCCTTTTTGATCTTTTAAGTCATTGTCTAATTGGTTGAGATTGTTGTCTAATTTGTCTCTCACTTCCATAGCTTTATTGACCACTGAATCAATCTTACTAGGACTCGCCCCATCTTGCTTCATTTCTTTGATTTGCCCCACTAAATGGTTAAGCTCTTTGGCTTGAGAAGTTATCGCATCCACGCTTTTAGTGGGCATGGCTTTGGTGTGGAAAAGCGAATTGTCTTTGAGCATGCGGCTGTTGTCTAAATTGACTAAAGCACTATTCAAGCGGTTGGTTTGAATGCCTTTGCTGAATTTGGGATCACGATAAAAGTTCATAAGATTTGCTTGTTGTAAGGATTTATCGTCCTTATCGTCTCTGTCATCATCAGTAGGCGTATCAAGTTGGTTAATGGAAGCGTCATGGTCTAAAATCTCTTCTTGATCGAGCGCATACATATAATTTTCTAACATCAAGTAATCTTGAACTTGCATCATGAAAAACATGTTAGGGTAGAAGCCATACATGCCATCATAAAAGTCATAAAAATCATACATGCCCATGCCATACATGCCATACATACCCATGCCATACATGCCGTAATAAGGGCTATAGTAAGAGTTGTAATAGTTGTTGCTCCTGTAATAAGGGCTTTGAGCCTTTTCATTCTCTTGTTGTTTTTTAAGATACGCCCCTACCACGCTCAAATCAGCGAGCATTTTTTGAGCCGTTTTTTGATCTTTTAAAGAAATGCCTAAGGGGATATAAATACCGGTGCGGTAACTATAAAAAGAATCCCTAGCGATGATTTTAAGGCAATATTTCAAATTCTTTTGCAATTTTAGGGCTTGCCTCAAATGTGCATGCGCTCTAAAATTCCCCAAGATGCCAGAGCCAAAACGCATTTTTTCCACTAACGTGCTGAATTTTTTCGCATCGCCATTAGCCGCATTGATATAGTTTAAAGCCGTAGCTCCCCACTCTTTGGTGCTGCTTTTATAACCCCCAAAATTCACTATTTTTGGCGTTAATTCCCCTTTTAATTGCGAATCTTTTAAATCAAACAACGCCCTATTCACGCTGATAGCGTTCAAACTGAGTGTCATTATAAAAAGTATTTTTATAGCTTTCATTCATAACCTTAAAAAATATCTCTTGCGAGCATTATAGATTATTTTTAGAAATCAAAATGACTTTTGAAAACAAGCCAAAGTAAAAAATCAAATCCCAAAACAAAAGGTTCTGTTTTAAACGCTTTTTTAGTTTTAAAAAACTTTCTTAAACAAAAACCTAACCCCCAACACCACAAAATAAATACCACAAAAAAAGAAAAAAGAAACCAACAGAGAGAAACCCTCTATTGGAAAGAAGAGAAAGGTTTAGAAGTTGATCATGTAGTTAAAATAGATAGAGAAATTCCTTTTATAGAACACATCTACCGATCCATCTACGCCCCTTTCTTTATAGAATTGGTTGGTGAATAAAGGCAATTTAAGGCCCACTTCAATCCCGCTGTGTTTAGAAAAATTGCTCCTAAAACCAAATTCCACAGGCATTTGGAAGTAGCTCGTGTTCATGCTCGCTGAACAGCCGGCGGTGTTGTTGCAGATTTGCATCTGAGATTTCAAGTAGCTCTCTCCTTGAACGATAAACGAATCCCCTCCTAATCCAAAGCCTAGGAACAACCCTGCTGTGTTATAGCCCTCTTTACTTTCATAGAAGTTATAGAGCGCATCAAAGCCCACGCCATAAGTGAAGTTATTCACTTGAGACGCGCCCTCCATGATTCCAAGCTGGCTCCCCACAAAGCTTAAATTCGCATGGTTATAGCTGTAGTATCCATAAGACCTAAAGCCAAAGCGTTTGGTTTTGCCAAAGAACCACTTATACCCTGCCATCGCATCTACCCCATACATTTGCCCGTAATTATTGGTGTTAACCACGCTTGGCGTTTCTTGGGCTGGAGCTACTTGATTGCCGCCAAACATTGAAGTGTTTATCGGGGTGTTATTGTTAGCACCTGGGGTGCGGGTGGTGTTTTGGTTTTCTAAATTAGAATATTGAAACCCCCCTCCTAAAAACGCGCCGCTTTTTTCTGCCATAGACACACTAAAGGCTAACGCCATACCTAAAAAAACTTTTTTCATTTAAAACTCCTTAATGTGAGAAATCCTAAGGATTTCTTTTTTTATTGCATTCATGCATGCCGCAAAAATATGGGGATCATCAAAATTTGAGAGTTGCTCTCATACATTCGCTTCTACAGAATACAATTCGCTCTTACAAATATTGAGCTTTGAAGTTATATCATAAAAAAGTGAATTTTTTGTTAAAAATAGGTTAAATAAATCGTTTTATTTTTTAAAAGTGTATTTATATATAAAAATATATATATAGAATTTAAAATTATATTTATAACTAGATTTTATGGGAACTCTTACGCTGTTTTTGTGTGGGGTGAAAATTTAGAGCATGTAAACATGTTAGGGTTTGTGGTCGTAGTGGGTGGCTATCTTAAAAAATGCTTGAGTGTTTTATCGCTTTGTTTTATCGTTTTAGTAATGGTTTTATTCAAACTGGCTTTGGGCATGGGCGATTAAAGGGTTAATCACTTCATCTAAATTCCCTGAAAGCATGATTTCTTCTAAACTATACAGAGTTAAATTGATTCTATGTTCGCTCAAGCGGTTTTGCGGGTAATTATAAGTGCGGATCCGTTCGCTCCTGTCCCCACTACCCACTTGCTCCTTTCGGTCTTTAGCGTTAGCGAGTTGCTGCTCTTCAATTTGTTTTTCA
This sequence comes from Helicobacter pylori, assembly GCF_006439795.1. Taxonomy (GTDB): domain Bacteria; phylum Campylobacterota; class Campylobacteria; order Campylobacterales; family Helicobacteraceae; genus Helicobacter; species Helicobacter pylori_CR. The sequence goes on along the minus strand of NZ_VEYL01000009.1, from coordinate 18,149 downwards.
TAAAGGCGCGCTTTTAAGATTTTTAGGGCTTTATCCTTGTTTTTATGCTGGGATTTTTCATCTTGCATGCTCACGCTGATATTGGTGGGAAGGTGCGTGATGCGCACCGCAGAGTCTGTGGTGTTGACGCATTGCCCCCCATGCCCACCAGCGCGAAACACTTCAATCTTTAAATCGCTAGGGTTGATAGAAACTTCCACATCATCTACTTCAGGCATGATCGCTACTGTGATAGCGGAAGTGTGGATACGCCCTTGAGATTCTGTCTCGGGGACTCTTTGGACTCGATGCGTGCCTGCTTCAAATTTGAGCCTTGAATACACGCCCTTGCCCTTAATCAAAGCGATGATTTCTTTATAGCCCCCTACGCTGTTTTCGCTAGAGCTCACTACCTCTACTTTCCATTTTTTCAAATCCGCATAACGGCAATACGCCTTAAACAAATCCCCTACAAAAATGCCCGCTTCATCGCCCCCTGTGCCGGCTCTTAACTCTAAATAAATGTTTTTATCGTCATTAGGATCTTTAGGGATAAGGAGTTGTTTAATGGCAGTTTCTAGATCGCTTTTTTGGATTTCTAAAATTTTTAACTCTTCTTTAGCCAGTTCGCTCAATTCCTTGTCTTCTAAAAGCTCTTTATTTTCTTTGATATTCTCTAAAACGCTCAAATACTCCTTACTCGCTACAGAGATTTCTTCAATGGAGCTTTGCTCTTTGCTCAATTCGGTGAGTTTTTTAATATCGCTAATCACTTCAGCACTAGAAAGCAACGCTGTGAGTTCGTCGTATCGCTTGAGAATGGAAGAAAGCTTTTCAGCCAAAATAGACATGCAAGACTACCTATAAAAAGATGTGGATAAAAAGACGCAACAATCTAAAAAACGCAAAAACTCAAAAAGAAGCCCAATAATAAAAACCCATTATTGAGCTTGAAGAAGTCAAAAAACGCCCCTAAGCGAGAGCGATTTTTTTCACTGAAGCGTTAAGCCTTGAGACTTTCCTAGAAGCGGTGTTTTTCTTTAAAATCCCCTTGCTGACAAATTTGTGCAACTCTTTATTAGCGATTTTCAAACGCTCTTGAGCTTTTGCTACATCATTGACAGCGACCGCTTCACGCACGGCCTTAATGATATTTTTAACTTTAGTTTTATAGAACCTATTGCGTTCGGTTCTTTTAATGGTCTGTCTGATTCGCTTTTCTGCGGACTTATGATTTGCCATAGCCTTGTTTTAATCCCTTTGTAATGTAAAATTTGGCATAATCCTATCTAAAAATTGATTAAAAATAGTTTAAAAGGTATTTTATAACGATGAAAATTTTTGGGACTGATGGCGTGAGGGGTAAAGCAGGGGTGAAACTCACCCCCATGTTTGTGATGCGTTTGGGCATTGCCGCCGGATTGTATTTTAAAAAACATTCTAAAACGAATAAAATTTTAATTGGTAAAGACACCAGAAAAAGCGGCTATATGGTAGAAAACGCTTTAGTGAGCGCTTTAACTTCCATAGGCTATAATGTGATTCAAATAGGGCCTATGCCTACCCCTGCGATTGCGTTTTTAACCGAAGACATGCGCTGCGATGCGGGCATTATGATAAGCGCGAGCCACAACCCTTTTGAAGATAACGGCATTAAATTTTTCAATTCTTATGGTTATAAGCTTAAAGAAGAAGAAGAAAGAGCGATTGAAGAAATCTTTCATGATGAAAGATTGCTGCATTCCAGTTATAAAGTGGGCGAGAGCGTCGGTAGCGCTAAAAGGATAGACGATGTCATAGGGCGTTATATCGTGCATTTAAAGCACTCTTTCCCCAAACATTTGAATTTACAGAGTTTAAGGATCGTGCTAGATACGGCTAATGGTGCGGCTTATAAGGTGGCTCCGGTAGTTTTTAGCGAGCTTGGGGCTGATGTTTTGGTGATTAATGATGAGCCTAATGGGTATAATATTAATGAGCAATGCGGGGCTTTACACCCCAACCAGTTGAGCCAGGAAGTGAAAAAATACCGCGCGGATTTGGGCTTTGCTTTTGATGGCGATGCTGACAGGTTGGTGGTGGTAGATAATTTAGGGAATATCGTGCATGGGGATAAGCTTTTAGGGGTGTTAGGGGTTTATCAAAAATCTAAAAACGCCCTTTCTTCTCAAGCAATTGTCGCTACGAGCATGAGCAATTTAGCCCTTAAAGAATATTTAAAATCCCAAGATTTAGAGTTGAAGCATTGCGCGATTGGGGATAAGTTTGTGAGCGAATGCATGCAATTGAATAAAGCCAATTTTGGAGGCGAGCAAAGCGGGCATATCATTTTTAGCGATTACGCTAAAACGGGCGATGGCTTGGTGTGCGCTTTACAAGTGAGCGCATTAGTGTTAGAAAGCAAGCAAGTAAGCTCTGTTGCGCTAAACCCCTTTGAATTATACCCCCAAAGCCTAATAAATTTGAATATCCAAAAAAAGACTCCTTTAGAAAGCTTGAAAGGTTATAGCGCTCTTTTAAAAGAATTAGACAAGCTAGAAATCCGCCATTTGATCCGCTATAGTGGCACTGAAAACAAATTACGAATCCTTTTAGAAGCTAAAGATGAAAAACTTTTAGAATCCAAAATGCAAGAATTAAAAGAGTTTTTTGAAGGGCATTTGTGCTAAAAACCACAAAAAAAAGCTTGTTGATTTTTATAGGGGTTTTTTTTCTTATTTTTGGCGCGGATCAAGCGATTAAATACGCTATTTTAGAGGGGTTTCGCTATGAAAGTTTGATTATAGATATTGTTTTAGTGTTCAATAAAGGCGTGGCGTTTTCCTTGCTCAGTTTTTTAGAGTGGGGTTTGAAATACTTGCAAATCCTTTTGATTTTAGGGCTTTTTATCTTTTTAATGCGTCAAAAAGAGCTTTTTAAAACCCATGCGATAGAGTTTGGCATGGTATTTGGCGCTGGGGTTTCTAATGTTTTAGACCGGTTTGCGCATGGGGGCGTGGTGGATTATGTGTATTATCATTATGGGTTTGATTTTGCCATTTTTAACTTCGCTGATGTCATGATAGATGTGGGCGTGGGCGTTTTATTGTTGAAACAATTCTTTTTTAAGCAAAAACAAAACAAAATTAAGGCATAATTGCCCTTTTTAAAATAAAAGGTCGCGTAGCTCAGTTGGTAGAGCACTACCTTGACATGGTAGTGGCCGCTGGTTCAAGTCCAGTCGTGGCCACCATTATCACTCCAATTTTAATTCTCATTTTTTTGCGAGTTTTTGATCTTTATAAATTCTAAAGGGGTATTAAACGCACTTCTAATAACGCTTTTATAGCGCTTCAAAAATATAACACTAATTCATTTTAAATAATAATTAGTTAATGAACGCTTCTGTTAATCTTAGTAAATCAAAACATTGCTACAATTACATCCAACCTTGATTTCGTTATGTCTTCAAGGAAAAACACTTTAAGAATAGGAGAATGAGATGAAACTCACCCCAAAAGAGTTAGACAAGTTGATGCTCCACTACGCTGGAGAATTAGCTAAAAAACGCAAAGAAAAAGGCATTAAGCTTAACTATGTAGAAGCGGTAGCTTTGATTAGTGCCCATATTATGGAAGAAGCGAGAGCTGGTAAAAAGACTGCGGCTGAATTGATGCAAGAAGGGCGCACTCTTTTAAAACCGGATGATGTGATGGATGGCGTGGCAAGCATGATCCATGAAGTGGGTATTGAAGCGATGTTTCCTGATGGAACTAAACTCGTAACCGTGCATACCCCTATTGAGGCTAATGGTAAATTAGTTCCTGGTGAGTTGTTCTTAAAAAATGAAGACATCACTATCAACGAAGGCAAAAAAGCCGTTAGCGTGAAAGTTAAAAATGTTGGCGACAGACCGGTTCAAATCGGCTCACACTTCCATTTCTTTGAAGTGAATAGATGCTTAGACTTTGACAGAGAAAAAACTTTCGGTAAACGCTTAGACATTGCGAGCGGGACAGCGGTAAGGTTTGAGCCTGGCGAAGAAAAATCCGTAGAATTGATTGACATTGGCGGTAACAGGAGAATCTTTGGATTCAACGCATTGGTTGATAGGCAAGCAGACAACGAAAGCAAAAAAATCGCTTTACACAGAGCTAAAGAGCGTGGTTTTCATGGCGCTAAAAGCGATGACCACTATGTAAAAACAATTAAGGAGTAAGAAATGAAAAAGATTAGCAGAAAAGAATATGTTTCTATGTATGGCCCTACTACAGGCGATAAAGTGAGATTGGGCGATACAGATTTGATCGCTGAAGTAGAACATGACTACACCATTTATGGCGAAGAGCTTAAATTCGGTGGCGGTAAAACCCTAAGAGAAGGCATGAGCCAATCCAACAACCCCAGCAAAGAAGAACTAGACTTAATCATCACTAACGCTTTGATCGTGGATTACACCGGTATTTATAAAGCGGATATTGGTATTAAAGACGGCAAAATCGCTGGCATTGGTAAAGGCGGTAACAAAGACATGCAAGATGGCGTTAAAAACAATCTTAGCGTGGGTCCTGCTACTGAAGCCTTAGCCGGTGAAGGTTTGATCGTAACGGCTGGTGGTATTGACACACACATCCACTTCATTTCACCCCAACAAATCCCTACAGCTTTTGCAAGCGGTGTAACAACCATGATTGGTGGCGGAACTGGTCCTGCTGATGGCACTAACGCAACCACTATCACTCCAGGTAGAAGAAATTTAAAATGGATGCTCAGAGCGGCTGAAGAATATTCTATGAACTTGGGTTTCTTGGCTAAAGGTAACACTTCTAACGATGCGAGCTTAGCCGATCAAATTGAAGCCGGTGCGATTGGCTTTAAAATCCACGAAGACTGGGGCACCACTCCTTCTGCAATCAATCATGCGTTAGATGTTGCGGACAAATACGATGTGCAAGTCGCTATCCACACAGACACTTTGAATGAAGCCGGTTGTGTAGAAGACACTATGGCAGCCATTGCCGGACGCACTATGCACACTTTCCACACTGAAGGTGCTGGCGGTGGACACGCTCCTGATATTATTAAAGTAGCCGGTGAACACAACATTCTTCCCGCTTCCACTAACCCCACTATCCCTTTCACTGTGAATACAGAAGCAGAACACATGGACATGCTTATGGTGTGCCACCACTTGGATAAAAGCATTAAAGAAGATGTTCAGTTCGCTGATTCAAGGATCCGCCCTCAAACCATTGCGGCTGAAGACACTTTGCATGACATGGGGATTTTCTCAATCACCAGTTCTGACTCTCAAGCTATGGGTCGTGTGGGTGAAGTTATCACCAGAACTTGGCAAACAGCTGACAAAAACAAAAAAGAATTTGGCCGCTTGAAAGAAGAAAAAGGCGATAACGACAACTTCAGAATCAAACGCTACTTGTCTAAATACACCATTAACCCAGCGATCGCTCATGGGATTAGCGAGTATGTAGGTTCTGTGGAAGTGGGCAAAGTGGCTGACTTGGTATTGTGGAGTCCAGCATTCTTTGGCGTGAAACCCAACATGATCATCAAAGGCGGATTCATTGCGTTAAGCCAAATGGGTGATGCGAACGCTTCTATCCCTACCCCACAACCGGTTTATTACAGAGAAATGTTCGCTCACCATGGTAAAGCCAAATACGATGCAAACATCACTTTTGTGTCTCAAGCGGCTTATGACAAAGGCATTAAAGAAGAATTAGGGCTTGAAAGACAGGTGTTGCCGGTAAAAAATTGCAGAAACATCACTAAAAAAGACATGCAATTCAACGACACTACCGCTCACATTGAAGTCAATCCTGAAACTTACCATGTGTTCGTGGATGGCAAGGAAGTAACTTCTAAACCAGCCAATAAAGTGAGCTTGGCACAACTCTTTAGCATTTTCTAGGATCTTTAGGAGCGACACTCCTTAAATCCTTAGTTTTTAGCTCTCTGATTTTTTGTTTATCAAAAAATTGGGGGCTTTTTTTTGTTTTTATTTTTTGTCAATTTACTATTTTTCTTTATGATTAGCTCAAGCAACAAAAGTTATTCGTAAGGTGCGTTTGTTGTAAAAATTTTTGTTTGGAAGGAAAAGGCAATGCTAGGACTTGTATTGTTATATGTTGGGATTGTTTTAATCAGCAACGGGATTTGCGGATTAACCAAAGTCGATCCTAAAAGCACTGCGGTGATGAACTTTTTTGTGGGTGGGCTTTCCATTGTTTGTAATGTGGTTGTCATCACTTATTCTGCACTCCACCCTACAGCCCCTGTAGAAGGCGCAGAAGATATTGCTCAAGTATCGCACCATTTGACTAGTTTCTACGGACCAGCAACTGGGTTGTTGTTTGGTTTTACCTACTTGTATGCGGCTATCAACCACACTTTTGGTTTGGATTGGAGGCCGTATTCTTGGTTTAGCTTATTCGTAGCGATCAACACTGTTCCTGCTGCGATTTTATCCCACTATAGCGATATGCTTGATGACCACAAAGTGTTAGGCATCACTGAAGGAGATTGGTGGGCGATCATTTGGTTGGCTTGGGGTGTTTTATGGCTTACCGCTTTCATTGAAAACATCTTGAAAATCCCTTTAGGGAAATTCACTCTATGGCTTGCTATCATTGAGGGTATTTTAACCGCTTGGATCCCTGCTTGGTTACTCTTTATCCAACATTGGGTGTGAGATGATCATAGAGCGTTTAGTTGGCAATCTAAGGGATTTAAACCCCTTGGATTTCAGCGTGGATTATGTGGATTTGGAATGGTTTGAAACGAGGAAAAAAATCGCTCGCTTTAAAACCAGACAAGGCAAAGACATAGCCATACGCCTTAAAGACGCTCCCAAGTTGGGTCTCTCTCAAGGGGATATTTTATTTAAAGAAGAGAAGGAAATTATCGCCGTTAATATCTTGGATTCTGAAGTCATTCACATCCAAGCTAAGAGCGTGGCAGAAGTAGCTAAAATATGCTATGAAATAGGAAACCGCCATGCGGCTTTATACTATGGCGATTCTCAATTTGAATTTAAAACACCATTTGAAAAGCCCACACTAGCCTTATTAGAAAAGCTAGGGGTTCAAAATCGTGTTTTAAGTTCAAAACTGGATTCTAAAGATCGCTTAACCGTGAGCATGCCCCATAGTGAGCCTAATTTTAAGGTCTCGCTAGCGAGCGATTTTAAAGTGGTCATGAAATAAAAAAGAAATAGAAAAATAACAGATGGATAAAGGAAAGAGCGTGAAAAGCACTAAAAAAAGCGTGGGTACGCCCCCAAAAACCCCAAAGACAGACAACAATGCTCATGTGGATAATGAGTTTCTGATTCTGCAAGTCAATGATGCGGTGTTCCCTATTGGATCTTACACGCATTCTTTTGGGCTAGAAACTTACATCCAAAAAAAAAAGGTTAGCAATAAAGAAAGTGCTTTAGAGTATTTAAAAGCCAATCTTTCTAGCCAGTTCCTTTATACGGAAATGCTGAGCTTGAAATTAACCTATGAAAGCACCCTCCAACAAGATTTAAAAAAAATTTTAGGGGTTGAAGAAATTATAATGCTATCCACAAGCCCCATGGAATTGCGATTAGCCAATCAAAAGCTAGGCAATCGTTTCATTAAAACCTTACAAGCCATGAACGAATTAGACATGGGCACATTTTTTAACGCTTACGCTCAAAAAACCAAAGATCCCACCCATGCCACTAGCTATGGCGTTTTTGCGGCGAGTTTGGGGATTGAATTGAAAAAGGCTTTAAGGCATTATCTTTATGCGCAAACTTCTAACATGGTGATCAACTGCGTTAAAAGCGTCCCACTATCTCAAAACGATGGGCAAAAAATCTTATTGAGCTTGCAAAGCCCTTTCAACCAGCTCATAGAAAAAACCCTAGAACTAGACGAAAGCCACCTGTGCGCGGCAAGCGTTCAAAACGACATTAAGGCGATGCAGCATGAGAGTTTATACTCGCGCCTTTATATGTCTTGAATTTTAATCTCAAATTGAAAGGAATTTTATGGTAAAAATTGGAGTTTGTGGTCCTGTAGGAAGCGGTAAAACCGCCTTGATTGAAGCTTTAACGCGCCACATGTCAAAGGATTACGACATGGCGGTTATCACTAATGATATTTACACTAAAGAAGACGCAGAGTTTATGTGTAAAAATTCGGTGATGCCACGAGAGAGGATCATTGGCGTAGAAACGGGAGGCTGTCCGCACACCGCCATTAGAGAAGACGCTTCTATGAATTTAGAAGCGGTAGAAGAAATGCATGGCCGTTTCCCTAATTTGGAATTGCTTTTGATTGAAAGCGGAGGCGATAACCTTTCAGCGACTTTTAACCCAGAGCTAGCGGATTTTACGATTTTTGTGATTGATGTGGCTGAGGGCGATAAAATCCCCCGAAAAGGCGGGCCAGGAATCACGCGCTCAGACTTGCTTGTCATCAATAAGATTGATTTAGCCCCCTATGTGGGAGCGGACTTGAAAGTCATGGAAAGGGATTCTAAAAAAATGCGCGGCGAAAAGCCCTTTATTTTTACGAATATCCGCGCTAAAGAAGGCCTAAATGATGTGATCGCATGGATTAAGCGCAACGCTTTATTGGAAGATTGATGAACACTTACGCTCAAGAATCCAAGCTTAGGCTAAAAACCAAAATAGGGGCTGACGGGCGGTGCGTGATTGAAGACAATTTTTTCACGCCCCCCTTTAAGCTCATGGCACCCTTTTACCCTAAAGACGATTTAGCTGAAATCATGCTTTTAGCGGTAAGCCCTGGTTTAATGAAAGGCGATGCGCAAGACATGCAATTACATATCGGTCAAAATTGCAAGCTAAGGATCACTTCGCAATCCTTTGAAAAAATCCATAACACTGAAGACGGGTTTGCCAGCAGAGACATGCATATCGTTGTGGGGGAAAACGCCTTTTTAGACTTTGCGCCCTTCCCGTTAATCCCCTTTGAAAACGCGCATTTTAAGGGCAACACCACGATTTCTTTACGCTCTAGCTCTCAATTGCTTTATAGTGAAATCATTGTCGCTGGGCGAGTGGCGCACAATGAGTTGTTTAAATTCAACCGCTTGCACACCAAAATCGCTATTTTACAAGATGAGAAACCCATCTATTATGACAACACGATTTTAGATCCCAAAACCACCGACATGAATAACATGTGCATGTTTGATGGCTATACGCATTATTTGAATTTGGTGCTTGTCAATTGCCCCATAGAGCTCTCTGGTGTGCGAGAACGGATTGAAGAAAGCGAAGGGGTGGATGGGGCAGTGAGTGAAATCGCTAGTTCTCATTTATGCGTGAAAGCTTTAGCGAAAGGCTCAGAACCCTTGTTGCATTTAAGAGAAAAAATCGCTCGTTTCACCACGCAAACCATCACGCAAAAGGTTTAAAAGCGCTTCAAAAAGATTAAATCCCTTTAGTCTTTTTAACCCCCCCTTTTTTAACTCCCCCTTTTTTGACCTTATAAACTGAAGGGCCTGAATTCAGTAACGCTGTCTTTAGAAAGCTCTATGAAGAGTGCGTTGGGTTTGCTTGGTGAAGGTAAACCGCTTTGGAGAGCGTTTAAGTTTTCCCCATTGCACTTAAAGGCTAGGCATTGCTTGAAGTGGTGGTTTAACTATTCTTTTAACTTGTCAAAATGGTAATTAGTTTTAATTTGTCTGTAGTCATGCGCAAAAATGACGCAATACTGCTCGTTGTCAGTGGCTTTTTCTAAAAACGATTTTAACTTTTCCGCCCCTACTTTGTCGTGCAATTCTTTCGCTTCGTTGAGATTGTCTATCACAAGCACGCTTGTTAGGATTCATGGCGGTGTCTAAAACGCTTAAAATATTTTCTACAGGCGTGATGCCGTATTCTTTTGGCGCATCAAAAAACCTTATCAAGCGTTTTTCTTTATTGCAAAAAACCAATTCTTTGTTCACGCTCTTAATGTTTTGGAATAAGAGTTTCATTAAAGCGATGCGAGCGTTTAAATCTTGGCTCACCACTAGCAAATGCGATTCGTTGTTTTCAAACTCCACTATCAAGTCCTTTTGCTCATAATCCACTTTTTTGCTCAGATGCAAACGCATTTCATTAGCCTTAAGGGTGTTGGGCATTTTTAAAGGTGTCTCGCCATTATAGATTTTACGCTCTATGGGTGCGAGGTTTCTTTGGTTAAATTCAGTGTGTATTTTTGTGAGAAAAGATTTGAAATCATCAGGGGCTTTAGGGATACTCATCTTGGTGTGGTATTTTCTATTCCCTCCGTTGTTGTTGAAAATGCCTTCTGGCCTGACAAGCTCACAAGCCGCATCATCGCCCAAAACACTACTGCTGTCTTCTGCATCCATAGGCAAAGCGATGCGGTTAGCGATTTGAGCCTTAAAGCTTGGATTAATGTCAGTGCCGCGCATGGTCTGTGTGGCTAAAACTAGATACACCCCATAGCTGCGGCCTTTTTAAGCAGAGTGTTTAAATGCCGCTCCACCTCACCTTTTCCTTTTCCTTTTTTATCGCTAAAAAGCACCTGAAATTCATCAACCACTACAATCAATCTGGGCATTTTTTCATGCTTTCGGTAATCGTTTAAATCTTTCACCTTAAACTGCTTGAACAGCTCGGCTCTTTTTTCCATTTCATCATAAAGCCATTTCAAGAAAGTGATGCCATAAGAGACCGAACTCGCCACGCTCACCAACCTCGCATGCTCTAAAGTGGTATCTGCTACATATGCGTTAAATTCCACCCCCTCTTTATAGTCTAACAAAAAGAGTTGGACCTCATCGGGCGCGTAGTAGAAGGCCAGATTTTGGATCAGCACATGCAAGAAATTGGATTTCCCGCTCCCGCTGTGGTCGCAAATGAGCGTGTGGTTTTGTTCGTTACCGATTTCAAAACACACTTCCTTATGGTTAATATCCCACCCCACCGGCACGCTTACTTCATGCTGAGAGCTTTTAGTCCAAAATTCTTTATCTCTTTGTAAGTCCTTCAACTCCCTTTTAACTTCTTTTTTTTGCCTATAATACGCTTTAATTTTATCGGCGAAGTCTTGCATGTGCTGGGATTTAATCCCTTGATCGTTGATGACTTCCACATTAAGGTATTTAAAGCGTTCAAAACTTTTATTATCCCTAAAAAACTCCGCATGTTTTTTCAGATCTTCTGCGGATTTATTGTTTTTTTCGCTCTCCAAATTGACAAAGCTCAAAACCTCATTTTTAGAGCCAAAACGCATGATTTTTTCCAAATAATAGAGCGCGTCTTTACTCAAAGCATCTACCCCGCTTAAAAAAAGCGCTTTTAAAGGCAAGGGGTCTTTGATGTTTTCATTATAATGCGCAAAATCTTTATAACCGGCTAATTTTTCTTGCAAATTAACCTTTAAATATTCATACAAATGCTTTAGGGCTTCTTCTATTTCCTTGCTTTCGGTCAAAATCCTTTGCTGGTAAATAAAGTCATTGTCTTTATTTAAAAGCTTTCTGGCTAGATTGAAAATACCCCCCAAGCTCAACGCATCAATCAAAATCACTTCCAGTTGCACTAAAGGCGCACTGGAGAGTAAGCGCATGAGCATTTCTCTCAAAAACTGCCCGTCTTTTTCATGCTCTATATACAAGCTTTTAGGGGAGAAAGGATAAACTTTAGGCAATAAAAATTCCATATTAGCGCCATTTTTGCCCTTAACATGCAACAAACCACAGCTTAAAAATTTAGGGTAAGCACTCGTTTCATTGAATTGTGGCGCGTCTATGAATTGTGCTTGAATTTGCCTGATACTCTTTTGATACTCCTCTATTTTTAAAGTGGACGGCTTGAGAAAACTCTCTGGCTCTTTTTTAGCAACAACCTTATCTAAGGCGTCGTCTAGTTCTTTTAATAAATTACCCGCATCAATCATCTTTATCCTTAAGATATTCATCATAGCGTCTCTTAGCTTCTCTTTCATGCTCTTTGGCTTCACGCATAAGCCTATCGATCTCGCTTGGTGAATGGAAATTCATATGAATTTGCTTCTCCAAATACTTAGCTTCTTCAATTTGCTCGTTGATTTTTATTCTTTGGTATTGAGTGTCTTGCTCTAAATTTTCTAAGTCATGCGCGATTTTTAGCATCTCCTCTAGCATCTCACTTTTAAGTTTCTGCCCCAAATCATCTTGCATGGCGTTTTCTGTGAAATCATCGCAAATCCTTCTTAACTCATTGGTGCAACCCTCCAAAAAAACTTTATGAGAAAACATTTTAACCCCTTGATTCCAGTTTTTTTAAAAACATATTAAGATTTAATAGCGCTTTTTTTGAGCCATCATCAGTGTCTAAAAACAGCACCACATCAGTAGTCGTATTCCAAAGATAATACCCCCCATACCCGTCATTAGCAAAGACGATTTCTTCAGGCTCTAACCATTCTTTCAAGCTCTGCATGAAATCAATAAACAAGCTCTCTAAGTTGAAATTCAAAACATGTTTGAACATGTAAGACTCATTGCCCACCATGAAATAACGCAATTGGCTAAAACCATAGTTTGATCGTTTGATGAAGTCCTTAAACGCATCGCTCAAGCCTATTTTCAACCGCTCTTCTAATAAATGAAACGCATTTTCATTGAGCGGCTCTACAAATTCCCAATTCAGTTCTGTGTTTGTAGGAATGTTGTCCATAGTTTGTATCCTTTCGTGTGTTTCACGCCTAATAATAACTCTTCTCTCACCAGCGCCACATTCCCTAAAACATTCGCGTCAAAATGCCATAAATAGCCCCTAGGGATGAATCCTTTTGCGATCTGTTCCAACTCTGTTGCATCAAAGCCCAAATCGTTGTCTTTAAGCGCGGTTTGTAAAGCCTTTAGGGCATGATGAGCGCATGCGGTTTTATTTAAATCTTCTAAAGGCACAATGGCGCTAAAAACGCTATCAAACTCCGCTAAACGCAAATCATTGAATTTGACCTCATCAGGGTAGGGGTTTTTTTCATCTACAATAAAGTCCTCTTTACGGCTTTCTAAAAACTCCCTATACTCCAACGCTTTTTGTGTATAATTTTCATTGCGTTCTAAAACGGGATCGATTTTTTGGCTCAAATTTTCCGTAGCGCGCTCTAACTCTGTTTCTAAATTATCAAAGGCTTCATTGATAGCGTTTGAATCGTTAGGGGATTCTTTGATTTTTTCTGTAAAACCTTCTAAAACTTTCTTACAATTTTTAACACAATGCTTTTTGGCTAGAGTCAAGCTTTCGTTATAAGAAGGCACGCTTAAAACGCTTGGCATCAAATCCTCTAAACTCTTTTCAAATTCTCGCTCTTTAGAGCTTGCCATGCGATCCAGTTCATCGTTAGGGTTCTCATCATAAGAAGATGCACTCATCAAATCCAATCCATGCTCTTTAGAAGTTGTGGCGCGATCCCTATGAGAAAAAGCGCTGATATTATCTTTCAAATCAGCGTATAAAGAAGCGCTAAAATTTTCTCTCAAATCCTTCAAGAGCTCATTAAAAACGCTTTTTTTAGGGGTATAATGAGATAGCAGGCCGTTCAAAATCGTATTCCATTAAAACGCCTAGGGTTGGAAAGTTGTATTCATTATCTATCGCATCGCTCGCTTGTTTCAAACGCCTGATAAATTCCTGGTGTTTATCGGCATAAAAATGCAACCTCTTTTTAACGCCCTCCCAAGCTTGATTCACAAGATCCACGCTTGCTTTGGCTTGAGTGGAGTAGATTTCAAGCACTTGTTCTAATAACCTTACATTGTGTTCCCATTTTTCTATATTGTCTTCCATAAGGTTTAAGCCCTTTTCACAAAGTTCAGCGCCTAATTTAAAAGGAGGGATAACCGACCCTACCGCATCAAAAAGACATTTTCCAAAATCTAAAACAGATCCCCAAAAGCCCTTTCGCTTTTTTATGGCTTTTTTAATTCTCCTATGGCTTTTTCCAATTGCATTTCAGTTTTTCTGCGCTCTACTATGATTTTTAGCGCGTAACTATCAAGGTCTTTGATAAAACCAAGACACCTTTCTTTTTGAAGGGATCTTTTAAAATCCCTGCATTTATCAACAACCTTTTTGACTTCTTCTGTGTCCGTTTTCCATTCAGCCATAAACCACCCCTTAATAATCTTGCTCTAAAACCCTAATCCTCTCTTTAAGCCATGCGATTTGCTCTTGCGCGGCTTCATCAAATTCATTGAAAGTGCTTTTCAAGTTATCCACCACCTCGCTAAATTTATCCCTCCTAGCGTCTTGCCATGATTCTAAATTATGGAAATGGTTGCTCAAGCTATTCACTTCCTCTCTTAGTAACTCTTTAAAGCGTTCTAAATGCCCTACAAATTCCCTGACCTCTTCGGTATCCATTTGCACTTTGCTCATCGGTTATCCTTTCTTTTAAAAATTTTCTTCATTAGAATCAGGCTTTTTATCGCCGCTGATTCTAATGCTCCCACCCCCATAGCTAGGGGGTGTTGTGGGGCGAACCTCTAGCGTTTCGCCTCTTTCTCTTCTGTATTTTTCTTGCTGGCTTTGGTGGTATGTTTTCATGCTGTCTATCACGATTGCTTTATGGGTGTTCCCTAAATCAGCGTTGGTGAGCAATTTTTGAACGCCATTACCCAAGCTGTTAGAATGCCTGTCTTCTATCTTAAGAGACAAATTCAAACCCTTAAAACCCTCCAAAGCCTCCACTAGCGCTACCACAAGCTTCCTGTCCCAAATGGAATTTTTCAAATCCTTACACAAGGAAAAAACCTCGCTTGAAAACTGGTAGTCATACAAAAACAAAAGGTCTAAATTTTCTAAAAATTCCACATTGCAACGCTCTTTAAAATTTTTCAAAAAGCCCTCTTTTAAAGGCGCAAAGCCTTCAGTGATAGGGATTCGCCTCTTATCTTTGGCGCATTTAAACACCATAATACTTTTTTCAATCACGACAAACGCATAAGCGTTCTTAATCATCATAATTTTTCTACCTCGCTTTCATAGATTAGTTGGTCGTCTTTAAACAGCCCCACCTTAATGCTTTGGGAATCCACGCAACACACCTTCACATCCACTTCTTCATGCTCTTCTAGTGCTATGGAAATCATTTGCGTATCTTTAATGTCCAGAGTGTTGGTGTTGGCTAGGGCTTTGTCGCTGTAGCGTATCTCTAACTCATCAAAGCCTCCCCATTCCTCTTTAGTTTAGAAAATCTGGTATTCATTAGGCTTTAAAGAATCCCTATGGATTTTAGCGTGGAATTTCCCCTCTATCTCAATGCCTAAATCGTATTTAAACACAGGATTGGAGCTTATAGAGGGCATTTCAATCCCTTTAGCCTTGTCCCTGCTTTCTAAAAGCCAAAAAGCCACCCCGGTTTTGCAAGTGGGCTTCAAATAAGCGGGTGTGTTAGAAACATATTCTCCGGTAAGATCTAAAATCTGTTTGTCTGATTTTTCTGTGCCTAGCGGCTCATAAATAATGAATGTGAAATCATCTTTAGAGGTCTTTTGCTGGTAATCTTTGAGCTGCTTTTCTTTGGCGTTTTCAAACGCTTGTTTGACTAACGCCGAACGGCTCGCATTCCCGCCTAAGAAAATATGAAACGCCCGACACTGATCATCAATGTTTTCAGCCATCACCTTAGAAAATCCGGCAAAGAAGTTGGCAACGCCTTCATTGATCTTGTCTTTTAAGAGGTTTAAAAGCTCTTTGCAATCAACTTTAAGATCGCATTCTGTTTCTACCCCATTCCTATCCAACAGCGTAGTTTTAAAATCCTTTTCAAAATCCTCTATGCTAAACTTTTCATTTTCTTCTATCGCTTCTATAATATCAGCAATATCAGCGTCTAAATTTTCTAAAAAAGGGCGCAATTGAGAAGCAATCTCTTGCAAATTCAAACGCACTTCCCTGGAGTTTTGCATAAACGATCCAAAGCGTTGCGTATCGATCCTGTCATAGTTGGGCTTAGCGATGATAATGTCTTTTTCTTTTAGCGTTTGGAAATTTTTGGCATACGCTTCCCAAGCCAACAATTCCAATAAATTTTCACCGCCTAAATATTTATCCCCTCCGCTGCTAAAATGCGTCATTTTGTAGGCAAATTTGGGGCTAGTGCTTTTTTCCCATTTGCCAAAGTCAAAATCCGTCGTCCCGCCCCCAAAATCAAACACCCCGTAATAAATTGGCTTGTCTAACTTCTCTGATTTAAAAAACCCATAGCTTTTTAAAGCGCTAATGGCATACGCGCAAGGCTCGCTCGCTCTCAATTCCATTTTGAAAGTTTTAGCCGTTTTTTCATCGTCAAAAACATGCCGGGGTAAGGATTTTTTCAAGCCTCTTTCAAAACTCTCTCTGATTTTTTCAGCCTGATGCTTTTCATACTTGATGGGGTAGGATAAAAAGTATTTCAAAAACACGCCATTTTCCATGTTGTTGATGCAGCGGCCGATGTAGTAAGCGTAGATTTCTATAGGGTTAAAATCCGTGCAGTTAGTGAAGCTTTCTAAAGAAAAATCCTCTTCTAAATCCCTAAAATTCTGTTTTTCATCCGCTCCAGCCCATTGCTTCAATTTAGAAAAAAACCGATACAAACCATTCCCTTTAACGCCTGCAGCGTTCGTTTGGGCTTCATGCACCACTCCTATATCGTTCTTTTCTGTGAAAGGACGGTGATCTAGCGCGTTGTAAGCGTTAAGAAAGTTTTCTTTATATCTAAACTCCATGATCGTAGGGTTTTCAAACTTTGTCAGGCTTGTGTCATCTACTAGCCCGCCAATAGAGAGCAAGCGGTAATCTCCGTTCTTATCCATATAGCTTGCGGTCGTGCTTTTAGTCCCAAAGTCAATAGCGACAACGCCCTTTTTTAAATCCTTCAAACTTGAGCGCGCATAGAAGTTCATTTCTTTTTCGCTAGAGTCTAAATTATCAAACCTAAAGGTTACGCTTTCTTTAGACGCGCTAGGCACCTCTAAATCCCAATGCCCTCCACCTAAATCAAGCAATTGGCTCTGGCTATAGCTCTTAAGGCCTACCGCTATGTTATCCACATTGAGCATCAATTCTTTAAATTTTTCAAAATCCACATCCACATCGCTATAAGAAACGATCTCTAAGGTTTTTTCTATTTTCTCATTAGTGATCTTTTTAGCTTGCGCTAAATCCTCTAGGAATTTTTGATTTTCATCAGAAAGATACCTTAAAGAAGTCTCATTATTGACGATCGCATGAAGCACCCGCAGCACTTGTTTGAATTTGATTTTGTCTTCTTCTGACACTTCTTCTTTGAAATTGACTCCACTTTTTTCATTGAATTTGACTCCATCCTTTAAAGACAGATCGCACAATTTCTCTACTAAGGGGTGGCCAAGAGGCAGTCTTAAACTTTGTAAGGGGTTTACCATGATATTTCCTTTATTGTGGTTTTTGTGGTTGCAATGTGAGTTGCTCGTTCAAGCCATAAGCCCTCTCTTTGAGGGCGATGTTCTTTTCTTCTAATTTTCGGTTTTGGCGTTTTAAATCCTGGTTTGCGCTCACTAAACGCCTGTTGTGTAAGTCCAGGTCGCTTTTGGCTTCCATACCCTCTAAACTCTTTAAACGCGCGATTTCTCGCTCCAGCTCGGTTTTTTCTATGGCTATTTTTTCTTTAGCTTGCGCTAATTGGGCGCTAGCGTTTTCTAAAGCTTCCTGTAATTGATTGTTAGTGTTTTCCAAATTTTTTTGAGCGCTTTCTAACTTTTTGAGCTTTTCGGTTAGGTGTTGGTTTTCTTTTTCTAAATTAGTGCATAGTTCTTCTAAAACCCCACGCTCTCCTTGCAATTGCGCTCGCTCTTGTTTGAGGCTATTTTGCTCTTGAGTGAGCGCTTTAACTAGGTGGTTGAGTTTGTCGTTTTCGGTTTTCAGATCGGCGGTTTTTCTTTTTAGCCTTTCTTTTTCTGTTGTCAATTCTCTTTTTTCTTCAGTCAGCCGATCTCTTGCTGCTAATAAGCGTGTGTTTTCTTTAGTTAGATTGTCTTTTTCTCTTAATAATTCGGCTTTTTCTTTAGTCAGCTTGTCTTTAGATTGCCATAGTTGATCGTTAGAGTTTTCTAACCCGCTGATTTTTACAGATAAGCTTTCGTTTTCTGCGAATAGCTTGTCGTTTTCGGTTGTCAGTGTGGCGTTTTCTTTAGTCAGC
>NZ_VEYL01000008.1:0-69850 GCF_006439795.1 Helicobacter pylori | reverse complement strand
GGCGTGAAAATCCCTACCATTAACACGAATTACTATTCTTACTTGGGAACTAAATTGGAATACCGAAGACTCTATAGCGTGTATCTCAACTATGTGTTTGCTTATTAAAAACCCTCTTTTTAAAAAAAGGGGGAGCTTCATCAAATCTATTTTGATAGTTATCAATATTTGATGAAAATAAAGTCAAAAACAAAATAAACCAAATCACCCAATTATCTTTGATAATTGAGTGATCTAAGAGAATCGTTTAATACTCTTCAAACATTTCTTGGATTTTTGCCTTATCATTCGTTTTAGTTAGAGCGAGTTGTAAAAGCACCCTAGCCTTTTGGGGGTTTAAGTTATCGCTTGTGATGAAACCATAAGCCTTGTCATCAATCTCGCCTGAAGTAATCTCACCGCTGCCTACCCTGCTAGAACGAACAATAACCACCCCCATTTCGCTCGCTTCTTGCATCGCTTTTAAAAACCCAGCGCTCACATTCCCATTACCCACCCCGGCTATCACAACGCCTTTTGCATGCGAGTTTAGGCTCGCTTGGAATAGATCAGGGGTCATGCCGACATGCGTGTAAATAATATCCACTTTAGGCAAGGGGGGGTTGAGCTCTAAAATGGAAAATTCGCTCTCTATCGTGTGTTTTCTTAAAGGCTGCATGTAATAACGCGCCTTGCCATAATACACGCTCCCTATCGCACCGCTATTTAAGGCTTTAAAGGCGGAAGTGTGGGTGGTGTGCGTTTTAATCGCTTCCCTAGCGCTAAAAATACTATCATCCATCACCACCAACACGCCTTTATTCGCGCTTTTTTCATCGATCGCTACGCTCAGCGCGTTATACAAATTCAAAGCCCCATCCGCGCTCAAAGAAGAAGCATTACGCATCGCTCCCACTAACACCACCGGTTTTGTGGAGCGTAAAACCAAATTTAAAAAATACGCGCTCTCTTCTAAAGTGTCCGTGCCATGCGTGATGACCACGCCTTGAATACGGCTATCATTGAGCAATTCTTGAACGCGTTGAGCGAGCTTGAACCATACCTCTTCATTCATGTCTTGTGAGCCGATGTTAGAAATCTGCTCCCCTAGAATGCGAGTGATCTTAATAAGGTGATTAGGGATAGCCTTCAAAAGCTCTATGATACCCAACTCACCGCTCTTATAACGGCCCAAACTCTTGCCCGCGCCGCTCCCGGCAATCGTCCCCCCTGTCGTTAGTAAAACGATGGTGGGTAAATTTTTAGCCATGACTTGCCCTTTCAAACAAAATAAAAGGATTTAAAGATTTTGTAGTATAGTGAATCGTTGTTAAAATAAATTTAAAAAGGGTTAGTTGTGGATGCCTTTTTTCAAATTATCGTGTTACTTTTTTCGCTTTTTTTAGGGGCAAGACTAGGGGGCTTGGGAGTGGGCTATGCGGGGGGCTTGGGCGTGCTTGTTTTGTGCTTATTTTTGGGGCTAAACCCGGGCAAAATCCCTTTTGATGTGATTTTAATCATCATGGCAGTCATTAGCGCTATTAGCGCCATGCAAAAAGCGGGGGGCTTGGATTACTTAGTCAAAATCGCTGAAAAAATTTTAAGGAAACACCCCAAGCAAATCAACTATTTAGCGCCAAGCGTGGCGTATTTTTTAACGATACTAGCCGGCACTGGGCATACGGTTTTTTCCTTGATCCCGGTGATTGTGGAAGTGAGCCAGAGCCAAAACATCAAACCCAAAGCACCCTTAAGCTTAGCGGTAGTCTCTAGTCAAGTCGCTATTACCGCAAGCCCGGTGAGCGCGGCTGTGGTGTTTATGAGCGGTATTTTAGAGCCTTTAGGAGCAAATTATCTCACCCTTTTAATGGTTTGGATCCCTACGACTTTTTTAGCATGCATGCTCACAGCGTTTATTATGGGTTTTACTGATTTAAAGTTAGATAGTGATCCGCATTATTTAGAGCGCTTGAAAGCGGGCAAAATTTCGCCCCCTAAAATCAAAGAAGAAAAAGAAACCTCAAAAAGCGCGAAATTATCGCTATGGATTTTTATCGGTGGGGTTGTAGCGATCGTTTTTTATGCGAGCGCGATTTCCAAAAATATCGCCTTAATTAACCCGGTGGTTTTAGGCAGAGATTACGCGATTGTGTCTTTCATGTTGAGCGTGGCGACTTTAATTGTGATTTTTTGCAAGATTAATGCTAATGAAATCGCTCATTCAAGCGTGTTTAAATCCGGCATGCAAGCGTGCGTGTGCGTGTTGGGCGTGGCATGGTTGGGCGATACTTTTGTGAGCAATCATATAGATGAAATCAAGCGATACGCTTCTTTTTTGATTGCAGATTACCCGTTTTTATTAGCCGTAGCACTCTTTTTGGCTTCCATGCTTTTGTATTCGCAAGCCGCCACCTCTAAAGCGCTCATTCCAAGCGTGATCACAGCCTTAGGCATTAGCGCTAATCACACAGAGCATTTGTATATTATCGTGGCTTCTTTTGCGAGCGTTTCGGCGTTGTTTGTGTTACCCACTTACCCTACTTTACTAGGAGCGATCGCTATGGATAACACCGGCACCACTAAAATGGGCCGTTATGTGTTTGATCATGCGTTTTTAATCCCTGGGGTTTTAGTCGTGTCTTTGAGCGTGGCGTTAGGGTTTGTTGTTGTGCCGCTATTTTTGTAGATTTTACCACCAACGATAAAAGCTTGGTGTTGCGGTTTTTCTAAACCCCCTTAAAAAAGAGAGCTTGAATCACTCAGTAAGCGAACACATAATTGAGATACACGCTATAGAGCCTTCTGTATTGCAATTGAGCACCTAAAAAAGAATAGTAATTCGTGTTAATGGTGGGGATTTTAATACCCAATTCAATGCCATGTTGCGCGGAATGTTCGCTATCTTCTTTCTTTTTCATAGCGAGATTGGTTCTCAAGCCTAAATTGAACAAAAATTGGAAATTGGAAGCGTTAACTTTCGCGCTGTAAGGATTATTGAACGCGGTTAAATTCATGTACTGGGAATTAAGCCATGTAGTCCCTGCTAGTTGGATACCTCCAAAAAGACCCACAGAAAGCTTGTTGTTCTTTCTTGTAATGCTATCGTTGATGATATTCACTAACAAATCGCTCCCACCGCCATAAGTCCATATGTCAGAAGAAGAATTGAAAAAGCTTGATTTGATATAGCCGTGGTTGTAATCAAAGAAGCCATAATACCTTAACCCCCATCTTTTGCTTTCGCCAAAGAATTGCTTATAACCCACTTGCACGCCAAGCCCGTTCAAAGCGCCGTTATTGTTTTGAGAGCTGATCATTCCTATATTTTTAAAGGGGTTATTGCTCATCGCTGCTAAAGCTTGAGAAAGATTGGATGCTTGCTCTGGGTTGATTTGGTAGTTGTATTGGCCCGCTGCTGGGGCGTTTTTATCGTAAGGTAGTGTAACAATGTCTTTTGTATTGACTTGGTTATAGGGAAGTTTAGAAATCTCTTCGCTCAAATTCTTAGCATCGTTATAAGTGGTTACAATCTCTGTTTGATTGGATTTTAGGTTATAAACATCTTTAGCCACGCTTAAAGCCGCATCCACCCGGTTACCATAATAACTCACATTGTTTTGGATCGTCTGAATTTCTTGGTTCAAATTCACCTCCTGTCTGTAAGGGTTAGTAGGCGTTGAACCCGCATTGGGTATTTTCAAGTAGGCTTTCTCTAAATAGCGATACTGATCTTTAGGGATAGAATTAAAGAGGTTGAAAATGCTTGAAGCGTAAGAGATGATTTGCTTTTGGTTTTGAGCGAAAGCGTAGATGTCTTTAGCGAATTCAGGGTTTGTTTGAGATCCTGTAGCTTGAGCTTGCAAACTAGCAGATAGGGTGTGGTTATTTTGAGAAAGCGTAACCGCTTGTTGCAAGATAGGAATCATCGCCTTAATGTTGTTAAACACCGCGTATTGCGTTGGGTAATTAGTGGATGTGATAGCACCGGACGCGTTTGAAACGCCACTGATGACGATATTTTTCCACATCATAGCCGTCTTAGTGTTTGCAATCAAGTCCATAAGCTTTTGTGCGGTTTCAAGAGCGTTGCTTACGGTTGAGCTTGGTTGGTTTGATGTTGAGTCTGTTGCAGCGCATCCGGATAAAGCGCAAAGATTGTTCGCTTTAGTGGTAGCGTTTGTTTGAGCTGCTTGGAGGCTTTCAGCGAGTTTTTTCATCTCGTCGTAAGTGGTTTGATTCATAGCGCAGTTTTCAATTCCTGAGCAGTTCTCTGTAACCGTTTTAAAAGGAGGGTTACCCTGAACACTAGAGGCTTGGTTACCACTGCCCACAAAAAAAGTGAAGTAGTTCCCTGCATAAAGACTCCAAAAACCCAATACCGAAGTGATAACGGCTTGCACGGCGTTGAAGATGGGCGATTGGGTGGTGCTGTTATAGTTGTTGTTGGTAAAGCTTTTTAAATAGTTTAAAGAGCTATTGACCAGCTCAATGTTGTTGGCGTTTTGAATGCTTTGCTTCAACGAAGCCACTTGATTTAAATACTGGTTTAATTGCTCGTATTTGTCGTTTAAGTTTTTCAATTCACCGGTGTTTTTGACCATTTGCACCGCTTCGCCGATTTGATAGCCCGCGCTCACAAAAAAGCCATTGTCTTCAGCGTTTAAGAGCGATGAAGCGAGAGAGAGAGAGAGAGAGAGAGTAAAAATCGTTTTTTCATAAAATGTTCCTTAAAGTAATGTTGTTGTTGCTAAAATATTCTGAAATGGTAATAAATCTAAAACAGATTGGATTTTACCATGAACTTATTGTATTTCAAAAAAAAAAAAAGGATTTTGGGGTATTTTAACCTATTTATCTTTGAAGCGTTGATTTTTGTAACGATAAAATCATCTTTTGAATTTTACCATCAGTATTCAATGGGAACGAAACCGCACTAAAACAAGAACGCGTAGCTCACAAAAACTTCTTTATTCCTAAAAACGCTGAAGTTTTGTCGGATCGTTTGTTGCTGCCACACATTGCTAGCACCAAAGTTTTTCCAACTTTGCGCGCTCAAGCTGTAATAAGGGATTTTAAGCCCCACATTGAAGCGGTTGCGCTTGCCTATATACAAAGAGCCTCCAAAATTCACAAAAAACCCCCCACCTGCGGCAAAAAATTTATCGTCTTGATTCGTGTTTTGATTTTGATAACTAGGACTCCATAACACAGCGTATTCCACCCCACCTCCACCAAACACGCCTATTTTAAGAAACAGCATTTTTTCTGTTTTTAAAGCGAGTTTTAAAAGGGTGTCTATAGGGAGATTGACAAACACATTCACATTCAAGCCAAACGCCATGAAATGCCCGTTATCAAAAAGGAAGCTTTGAGGGCTTGGGGTTTTTTGCAAAACTAAAGAGCCTTGAGTGTTTGAAACAGAATCGTAGGTTTTAATCGCGCTTGGGTTGTAATTTTCTTGGGATAAAAGGGTATTACCCCCCACTTTTTGACCTAATTGCGCTTTAGCGTATTCTATATCCCCCCACACCCTTAATCCTAAAATATGGTATTTATCAATAGCTATTTCATCGCCTATTTGCCCGGTATAAGACAGGTTTTTACCCCCCTTATAATGGGCTTCTAATTTCTCGCCATAACACACGCTACCAGGGCAAGTGGGGTTGTCTTTATAGGCTTGTTGCCACATGCTTGTGCGCGTATTAGCCCCTGTGCCTAGCCTAAAACCCAAATAAATGTGGTTTTTTGTTTTAAAAAAAGGCGTTTTTTCAGTGCTATTGCCCCACAAAACCCCCAAGCTGGCTAAAAAAACAAGCGCTTTCAAACGCTTTTTTGATTCAATTCTACCCATAATGGCACTTCACTTTGCAACATTTCTTGATTAAAAAATTCCTCTATGCTCTCTCGCATGCTCTTTATTTCTGTAAGGGTATTGACACAATTACGAAACGCGCTCGCTTGCATTTCACCTTTAGCGTAAGCATGCAAATTTTTCCTGAACATCACTACCCCCCTATCCCCATAAAACTCCACCATTTTATCAAAATGTTCTAAAACCAAATCTTTTTTCACGACTGCGGGCAATTCGGTGGTGTTGTTTCTGATTTGCCAAAATATCCATGGGGCTCTTAAGGCCGCTCGCCCTATCATTAGCCCATCAGCTTGCGTGATTTGCAAAACTTCAAAGGCTTTTTTCACGCTGTCAATTTCGCCATTGGCTATCACAGGCTTTTTTAAAATCCCTTTCATTAAAGCGATGCTTTCATAATCCATTTTATCTTTTTGGTATTTGTCGCTTCGTGTCCTCCCATGCACCACCACATAATCCACCGGCGCATCATTCAAGGCATGAGCGATTTCTTTAGGGATTTTCTTTTCAAAGCCTAAACGCACTTTCACGCTTGTGATCTTTTTATTGGTATTTTCTCTAATCACTTTTAAAATCTTCACCAAGTGGTTTAAATCTTTCAATAGCCCGCTCCCGTTACCATGATTAGCCACTTTAGGGGAAGGACAACCGCAATTAAAATCAATCCCACTCACATGATCTAAAGTGTTGATTTTCTCCACCGCTTCCTTGACTACGCTTTCTTTAGAGCCTGAAATTTGCGCCATGAAATGATCTTCTAAAGGGGATTTTTCCAACATTTTAGAAGTTTTATCAAACGCATACACTAACGAATGCGAGCTCACCATTTCGCTTGTGGTAACATCCACGCCAAATTTTTTCACCACGCTTCTAAAAGGCAAATCCGTATAGCCTGCTAGAGGGGCTAGAAAAAGCCATTTTTTATTCTTAAAGTCCATCCGCTCTCATATCAAAGTTTTTGCTGTATTTTGACACAATCAAGGTTAAAAAGCGCTTTAAAACTTATCGCTTGATTAAAATTAACTTTTACAGATCCATTAAACTCTGTTTGAAACGGGTTAAAAAATCATGCGTTGGTTGTTTTAAAAACTCTGCGTATAAAACAGGCCTTAAGCGTTTAGGGATATTCAGCCTCCTGGCTCTGTCTTTAAAATCCTTTGGCATGCTTAAAGTTTTTGGGGGTTTAAGAGCGATGAACGCATGCTCTTTATCCTTTTCAATGATGAATTTTTGAGCGATTTCTAAGCTAAAAAAATGGCGTTTGACTTCTTCTTTTTGAGAAAAGCTCAACACATACCCCTTTTGCTTTAAGATTTTATCCACCATAAAAAGCGCGTTTTGCGAATACTTGAAAAAAGTGATCCCATGCATTTGTGAAACGGAAATCAAAGGATAAAGCCGCTCTTTTTCTTGATCCAAAAATTTAAAACTTTGGATAATGCCCTTAGAATAATCTTGCATCAATGCGTTAGCGTAATGTTTCCTGAAACAATTGCGTTTGAATTTTAAAGAAGAATTAGAATCATCTTCAAAAAATTCCCAATCTTTAGCGAGCGTTTTAAGGGTGTCTTTAGGAGTGTAAAGCAAGGGACGAACAATCGCATAAAACCCTCTTTTTTCATAAGCTTGAAAGCTTAAAAGCGTGTTTAGTCCGGCACCTTTGCTCAATTGCATCAAAAACCATTCCAGCCTGTCATTCAAATGGTGCGCTAAAATCAAATGCTTGTAAGAATGCTCTTTGATTAGGGTTTCAAAAAAATCATAACGGATCTTTCTCGCTTGCATTTCAAAATTGCGCGCAATCTTTGGAGCGTGATGGATATAGCATTTTTTATGGTGCGTTTTTGCGAGTTTTTGAGCGTGCTGGATGATTTCAAGGCGTTGTTTTTGCGTGTTATAATCCACTAAAGCGATGTCAAAAGCGATGTTTTCTCCAACTAAAAGATAAAACAAGCAAGTAGAATCCAATCCACCCGAAAAACCCAATAAATTTTTCCCCTCTCTTAAAGGCTCTAAATAGGGTTTAAAATCTCGCACTGTCAAATCGGCATTAAGCATAGATTCAATTCATCGCATTCTTTCATGAAATTTTCTTGTGGGTTAAAATGCCTTTTAACAAGCTTACGCTTTCTATGCCTAAAATTTCATTCCTGAGCTTTTCCACTTCATGCAAACCTAGAGCTTTTTTGTGGACGGCTTCATTGCGGATTTTTTGAATGAGGGTGAGACTTTTTGAAAAAGGGTAATTGATGAATCGGTTTAAGTTTTCTTCTAAATAGCATTGGATTTTTTCGTGTATGAGTAAAAATTTAACGCTCCCAAGATTGGGCTTTTGAGTGAAAAAATCTTCAAGTATCAAAGATTTTCCTTGGACTTTGTAAGTCAGATCATAAAGGCTGGGATCTTTTGTGCAAGCCTTTAAAAGAACTTGTTTAGCAAAAAGATAAATTTCGTATTCTAAGGTTTTGGAGTATTTGACGATGATGCTGGTAAAATCATTCAAAAGATCGTTTTCGCTTTCTAAAAGCTCTAATTCTGCATGAATGATGTTATTGATGCTGTCAGGGTGTAAGAGGTAAAAAAGCCTTTTGCCAAAAACAAAACGCATGAAATTTTCTTGCATCATTAAATATTCTTTGCTTTTATACACGCTCAGATAATGCTTTTCATCGCCTAAAAAATAAGAACGCTCTTTTTTTAATCTCACCGGCAAAGGATAGACATAATTATTCCCATAAATAGCGTAAGTGTGGTTGTTGGGCGCGATGAAATTGGCTAAAAATTGATCCCTTAAAAGGCTAAAATCTTCCCTGACTAATTCCCTTAAATCGCTGATAATAAAAAAGTCTTCCACTTCCAAATTTTTTTCTTTATAATAGCTAGGGATCAAACTCTCATCAATATCTTTAGAAACCTTTATCACCTTAGCGACAAATAAATTAGCGTAATCGGTCAAAAAAAGCTGCAAAAAATTTTTTTCGTTGGTGGCTTTGTAAATCTTTTCTAAAGAGTCGTGCTTTTCTTGATCGTTGAGCTTGGATCGGATTTTACCAAAGCCCACTTGGGATTTTTCCTGCAAAACGCTTAAATGTTGTTGGATCACATCTTTTTGATAGTAAGGGTTATACAGGATTAAAAGGTGGTTCATGCCTTGAGCTTATTTTAGGATTTCTTTGAGGTTTTGTTTGATCTCGTCAGGATTTTGTTCGTATTCTTGGATGAGATCTTTTAAAATTTCAAACAATTCGTTAAAGTCTTGCGGGTGCTCTTTCTTAAACTTCACTACCAAATCCAAAGCTTCACAAGCGTTATTCAATGAATCTTTATCGTCATTGAAAGCGTCTTTGATACCCAAAACCATCTTGGTAATGCGAGTGCTTTGCCCAGGGCTTGAAATGCGTTTGCATATAAAGCCTTTGAATGCGTTGGCAAGCTTAAAAGATGTGCAAATTTTAGAAAACATCGCCTTTCCTTATTAAAAGATTTAAAATGCCACTTGTTGGATTAACCCGTTTCAAGCTTAGCCAAAAAGCCTTTTTGATGCGTTTTTGAAATTTTAGCACAAATTCAGTTCATTCCTCTTTTAGGCTCAACATCTATAATATCTTCGCCCTTGATAAAATCTTCGCCGGTTTGAATCCATTTTTCAAATTCTTGATCGCACTCTTGCGTTTTTTTAACGCTTTCTTCGCATGCTTGGATGCATTTTTCCAGTTCAAACACGCTCGGGAAACATGTTTGTTTGAATCTGGTTTCATCGTTGATGAGAGCTAAGATTTCTTGTTTTTGTCCGTCAAAATTAGATTTCATTTCTTTAGCTTCTTCAAGTTCTTGTTGTTTTTGGTATTTGTTATAAGAATCCCATGCTTCAAAAGCAAGACCGATAAGCGGTAAAGCTTTGTTCAAATTGCCTGCCAATTTGACAGCGCCCCAAGGTTTGAATTTTAAAGCCAAATCTATGCCTGTAAATCTTGCCACAGCCACTATCCCATCTCTAGCCGCTTTGATATTAGTTGCATTGATAAACTTGCTTTATTCTAAAAGTTTGATTCCAATCTTTCCAAATGTCCCGGCATGCTTTTCAAAAGGATTCATATCAGCGTTAAAAGTCGTTCCGATTTTAGCGATTTCATTTGAAATCCCTTGCGTTTGCCTTTCAAATTCATTTTGGACTCTTGTGTCTATATTGATACCTTCATCGCCTATTTCTCTTATAACGAAATCATTAAAGGTTTCTAGGCTGGTGCCAGAAATTTGACGGATGAGATCGCTAAAATACCTTATTATAAATTCTCTTAAATGAATGCGGGATTGAGAAATTTCTTTATTTAAATCTTGAATGTCCTTTCGCCTTTTTTCAAGCGTTTTATTCAAATATTCCATTTCTCTATTAATATCTTGCAACGCTTGTTTTGCGGGTGGCATTTGCCTATAGATAACATCTTGAATGACGCTTTTTTTGGCTTCTTCTATGATGGTTAATTTCATGCCATTTTCTTTAATCTTTTTTTGAGTCGCGTCTTGCAAGACTTTGATGTGTGAGAGTTTTTGAAACTCTTCTTTATGTTTTAGCCAGTGTTCAACCCCCAAATCAAAAGGGTTTGCCGCAACAGCGACAATAATCAAACTTTCTTTTTCTTCTTCGCTTAAAGAAATCAAATCATTCAGTCGGTTTTGAATGTTTTCTTTTTTAATCTTAAATCTTTTGTTGTAATCTTCTTCATCTTCAATATCCGCTTCTTCATCAAAACGGCTGATGACAAATATCGTCCTGGATAAAAGATTGAGCGTCCTGAACAACCAATTCAAATCGTCCTTATGGCTTTCTTTGATGGGGTTTGACGGGTTGAACGCGTATAAAATGAGATGGGCTTCGCTGATATATTTTTTCGTAATATCTTTATAGCGTTCTATTTTGCCGCTATCAGTTATTTTTTCTTTAAACCCGAATAGTCCCGGGGTGTCAACCAGCTCAATTTCATCATCTATGTGATAGATTTTAACTTCATCGCTGGATTCTTTGTGGTCTATCTTCATGCTCTTGTCTAGCCGATCGATCCACGCTGCCGCTATGGATGTTTTCCCGTAAGAAAAACCTCCCACTAAAGCCACTTTAAGTTTTTGACCGGCAACATTTTCCATCGCATTACGAATCTTGTCTTTGAGAAACTCTTTAACCTCAATGCCGTATTTTTCCCCAACATGGACAAAATCAAGCAATTTTTTAAGATTTTCTTGATTCCTCTTTTGATTTCTTTTAAATTGTTCTAGCGTTTCATTCTTCATTGTGCGATCCTTGTTTTGATATTATTAGATGGATGTTATGAGAGATGTATCCTAATCTTTTATCAGCTTCTTTTAACCTTTCTTTCTTGTATTCGTAATTCTCAACAGGTTCGTTAAGATCGGCTTTGAGTTTTTTAATCTTTTCCCGTATGTCTTTTTTGCGACTTTCAAGTCGGCTTTTCACATCCTCTGCAATTTTTTCACAAATTTGATGTAAATTCTTATCCACTTCTTTTTTTTGTTGGGATTTTTTATAATCTGGATTAAAAACATTCCACAATGCTTTAACTGCCCCCACTAATGCTACAAGACCCGCTATACCTATTTCAACCCAACCCACAGGATTCCAAATATTAACTATCCCAAGCAACACCAAACCTCCTATTGAAGCCAATAAGCCCATTGTATCAATGCCGTTATCCATATTAAAATCAGCATTAGGATTAAGACTAAGATTATTGATGCGTTCTACAATCGCTAGAGAATCTTGAACCCTTTCTTCAAGTTGTTCAATATTTTTTCTTACACTTCCACGGAATTGTTCCTCGCATTCTTTGAACCGCCGTTCTATGTCTTCAATCAATTTTGTCTCTCTTTGTTCACATTCATTTTTAAAAATTTCTTTACATTCATTATTTCCAATACCTCTTTCAATGCGTTCATGCATTTCTTTTCTAAAATTAAATTCGAATTGATTGATTTTTCTAGCCGCTGAATTTTCCAAATCTGATATAAATTTTTCTTTAGAACGATCCAAATTAAAGCGATCTTCTTGTTGGTGTTCTTGCATGTCTTTAATCATTGGATCGATCTGTTTTTCAATCGTGGTTTTTATCGTATTTTGTAATTCTTCTACCACTTTTAAGGCTTTATTGCAGTTGGATTCTATGATTTTGGCGCGCGAGTTTTTAAGAAGAGCTTCGGTTATAAATTCTCCTAATTGTTGGAAACGGGATTTATACAATAACCATTCTTCCGTTTTAAAAAAATCTAAAAATTTTTGTTTGTTTTTGTAAAAATCACTCTCTGGCAGCAACGCCGATGAAAGACCATAGAAAGCCATTTGAACACTCACTGCTTTATAGCCCATGTAGTGTTTGCCTAAAATGTTTTTCATCTCTTTATTTAAAATTTTTAAGCTTTCTTTTTCGCTTTTATTAACAAGCTCATCTTTTAAGGCTATTGGGCTATTAATCGGTTTGTTATAAATCGTCCATATCTCTGTTTGCGAATCAAGCTGTCTTTGGATTTTTTCAATCGTTCCCCTTTTTCTTTCTTCTCCTTTTTGCGGAGGATTAGGCGTTTTGATAACATAAAAAATAGCATGGGCTTTTTGCGTTGCGTTAGAAATCTGATCGATCACTTTTTGTTCTCTGCCTTCTATCCCTGGCACATCCAGCAAAATAAAGTTTTGATGGTTGTATTGGAAAGGATAAGATTGTGTTTTTAAAGTGAAATCGCTCCTCCCATCGCCTATAATCGCTCCATCTTGCAATGAATGAAGTTCGTTTAAAATATTTTGTTTTTTGCGTTCATCATTTTGATAATTCTCTTGGTAATTGGAATAAAGCCGCTTGAATCGTTCTTGTTGATTTATTTTACTTTGTTCTTAAAAAACAGCCTCAAACATTCAATAAGGGTTGATTTCCCCGCACCGGTTTCCCCATAAAAGGCAATGGTAAAATTTTCCCACTCTTCATTATTTTTCAAGCTTTCAAGCTCTTTTAAACTTTTAAATTCTAATTTTTGAAACAACTCCAACGCTTCTTGGTTGAATCGCTTCAGTTTTTCATCTTTGTCATCAGCGTTTTTGAAAATATTTTGAAGATCTTTAATGCTCTTTTCTACGCCAAGATAAATGTTTTTCATTTTGCATGCCTCGAGCGGATTTTTCTTGCGCATTTTAACAAAAAAAACGCAAACCCCACCCTCTAGCCACGCTCTAGCCGCGCTTTTAGCCTTATGGCTAACTTTTAAAAAGGGCTTAAAACCTTAGCGAGTAAGATATTGTCTTTAAACGCGCTAGGCACAATCGTGTAATGCCCAGGTTGTAAAGGGGTGGTTAAGGCGCTGTCATTGATTAAAATTTCCCCATCCACTTCAGGCGCCCATCTCAAATCCCTAGCTTTGTAAAAATACTCGCCCTCTTTATTTTCCACTAACGCCTTAATGGGCTTGTTTAATAAAGCCTTAAAAGAATGGTTCTGGTGTTTTAAAGCGATTTTATTCAAGGCTTTAATGCGGACGTTAATGATTTTTTTAGGCACTTTCTCTAAAGAATAGGCATGCGTGTTTTCTTCTGCGCTGAAAGCAAAAATATTCAATCGATCAAACCGGAACTCGTCTAAAAACGCGCTCAATTCTTCAAATTCGCCCTCATTTTCTTCTGGATGCCCTACAATGATCGTGCTTCTTATAAAGCTTTCTTTAACCTGCTTCATGGCATCTAAAAGCTTTAAATGGTGCGCTTGGCTGGAGTTGCGGCGCATTTTTTTAAGCATGGAGTCGCTGATATGCTGGATGGGCATGTCAAAATAATTTTGAAAAATAAGCGAGTCTTCAATCGCGCCAATCAGCTCTAAAGTGGTGCTAGAGGGGTAGAGGTATAAAATGCGAGCACTCTTTAAGGCTTGCTGTTTGTCAATCGCTCTAATGAGCTGGATCAAGCCGTCTTT
Organism: Helicobacter pylori; assembly: GCF_006439795.1. Lineage (GTDB taxonomy): Bacteria > Campylobacterota > Campylobacteria > Campylobacterales > Helicobacteraceae > Helicobacter > Helicobacter pylori_CR. The sequence continues at coordinate 56,041 of NZ_VEYL01000008.1, read as the reverse complement.
TTGCCCCTTATCGTATAAAAATGAGCTAGAATCTTGAGCGATAAAAGTCATATCCTTATAGCCTTTAAGGGCCAGATCCTCCACTTCTTTTAAAATGGAGTCTAATTCCCTGCTTTGTAATTTCCCCTTAAAGCTAGGGATAGCGCAAAAAGAGCATTTTTGGTTACAGCCCTCAGAAATTTTAACGTAAGCATGCACGCTCGAGCCCGTGATGATGCGCGCGTTATAATGCTCGCTTAAAAACACTTGCTCGCTGAATTGGTTTTGTTTTTTAGCGATCAAAATATCAATCTTGTCATAATCCCCCACGCCGGTAAAAATATCCACTTCAGGAATCAACTCTTTGATCTCATCTTTATAGCGCTCGCTCAAGCACCCGCTCGCAATCAAAATCGCCCCCTCTTTTTTGTCTTTAGCGGCGTTGAGAATGGTTTGAATACTCTCTTGTTTAGCGCTTTCAATAAACCCGCAAGTGTTGATCAAAATCACATCGGCGTTTTTAGCGTCATTAGTGAGCATGTAATTATAAAGCTTGCCTAGCATCACTTCTGAATCCACCAAGTTTTTAGAGCAACCTAATGAGATTAAGCAAAGTTGTTTGTTTTCTTTAACTTGCATGTTAATGGCTTTTTAAGTTTTTCAAATCCACTTCCCAAAAGAAATCAATCCATTCAGGAGCGTCTTTTAAAAACGCATCAGCTTTGTATTTCGCGCTTGTCTTTTGGAACAAACTCGCGCTATAAAACTTTTTATCAGGGTGTTTGTCTTGCAGCACTTTAAGCACTGCTTCTAAAGAATTACCGCTATCTACGATTTCATCTACCACCAAAATGGTTTTTAAATGATCTTTGATCGTGGGGATATTTTCAATTTTTAGGGCGTTTTGTCGGTGGGTGGTGTCATAAGAAATCGCATTGATGCCATAAACTTCCCTTAAATCCCAGTGCAAACTCAAAAAATGCGCTAAAGTCATGCCCCCTCGCATCACGCACACAAGGGCTTCTGGGACACCGCAAATTCGCTCCACTTGTTTCACTAATTCTAGGCTGTCTTTCAAAAAGGTTTCATAAGAATAATGCATTGTGATCCTTAAATTTCGTAATATTGCTTCAAAAAAGTTGCGTTCGCCGCGCCGTCAAATTCCCTTAAATCCAAATCGTTTAGGGCTAACTCTAGGGTATTTAAGGCGTAGGCGGTTTTATAGACAGGAATGATCCCCATGTGGTTGATGCGAATGAGCGTGTCTTTATAAGGCTCTTGACCGCCCGCAAATTGCACCTGGTATTTTTCTTTCAAAAGATTTCGCAATTCTTTGGCGTGCTCGCTAACAATCGTTGTCATGCTCAAGCTCGGGCTTTTAGGGAAAATCTTTAAACCGAGTGCTAAAACGGCTTTTTGAGTGGCTAAAGCGACTCGTTTAGTCTCTTGATAGAGCGCTTCAAAGCCCCCTAAATTCTGCACCAATTCAAAATAGCGCTGCAACCCTAAAGTGTGTAAAATAGGAGCGGTGTAGCTTGTGGTGTTGTTTTTTTGGTTTTTCAATTCGCTCTTCAAATTGAAATAAAACCCCACATCGCGTTCTTCTATGCGATCAATCGCCTTCTGGCTCAATGCGATTAAGCTCATCGCAGGAGGCAGCATGAACGCTTTTTGACTCCCTCCAATGAGCACATCAACATGCGTTATTTCTAAAGGCTCAACCCCTAAAGCGGTGATCGCATCTACAATCACAAAAACATTCGGGTTAGTTTCTTTGATCGCTTGAGCGATTTTTTCTACAGGGTGTCGTAACCCCCCACTAGACTCGCATGCTTGAATGCAAAACGCATCAATGTTAGGGTTGGCTTTAAGCACGTTTAATACTCCATCCACTTGAGCTGGTGTGTCCCATTCATAGACTAATTCATGAGCTTTGATAAAATGGGCTTTAGCGATCTTGCCAAACCTTTCGCCAAACTTGCCCGCATTAACAAACAGCAACTCTTTTTGACACAAGGAAATCACGCTCGCTTCCATAGCCCCTGTCCCGCTGCTGCTTAGAAGCAAAACCTCTTCTAAACCGGTCATTTTTTTCAAATTTTCTCGCACGCTTTGGAAAATCTTTTCAAAATCTTTGGTGCGGTGGTGGGGCATTGGCTGAGAAAAGCTTGAGCGCATCTCTTCATTAATGGCTACAGGGCCTGGAGTGAAAAGCAACATTTTAAAATTAACCTTTAATTTTTAAAGAGAATTTAAAAGCTATCATACTAAAACGCGCTTAAAATTAAGCCTTATTGTTTAAGAAAATCGCTTTTTAATGCAAATAAAATGCTAAAATGCCATGATTTAAAAAGAATTTAAGGCAATGATTGGATAAATTTAGTCTTCGTGCGTGTTTTTTAACCCTTTTTTTTAGCGGGTATTCTAAAAAAGCTCCAGGAACGATAGGGAGTTTGGTGGCGTTGTTACTAGGCTTACCCGTTTTAATTTTTTCGGCTAACACTTTGTTTTTAGGGGCGATTTTTGTTGGGCTTATCGCTATCGCTCAAATAGATAAGGAAGAAGAAGAGAGCAAGATCCATGACAGCTCTTACATTGTGATAGACGAATTAGTGGGCATGTGGTTGGCGATGGCGATTAGCGGGTTATCGTTAGTGGGCGTGGTTTTGAGTTTTATCTTTTTTAGGATCTATGATATCACTAAGCCCTCACTCATTGGTAGAATAGACAAAGAAGTTAAAGGGGGTTTAGGGGTGGTGGCTGATGACGCTTTAGCGGGCGTTTTAGCCGGATTGAGTACGTTATTAGTCATCAGTATTTTGGGATTTTTCAATATTAAATTTTAATTTTAAGAAAATTCAAAAGCCTTTTTTTAGGTAAATATAGATAGACTTTATTGCAATCGTTTTTAGGGAGTTTGATCGTGGAGTTTTGCGTTTTATTTGGTGGGGCGAGTTTTGAGCATGAAATCAGTATTGTGAGCGCGATCGCGCTTAAAGGAGTGTTAAAGGATAGGATTAAATATTTTATTTTTTTAGATGAAAACCACCATTTTTATTTGATTGAAGAATCCAACATGCATTCAAAATACTTCGCTCAAATCAAAGAAAAAAAATTACCCCCCCTAACGCTCACGCATAATGGCTTGCTTAAAAACTCATTTTTAGGGGCTAAGATAATAGAATTGCCTTTAGTGATCAATCTTGTGCATGGGGGCGATGGCGAAGACGGGAAATTAGCGAGCTTGTTAGAATTTTATCGTATCGCTTTTATAGGTCCTAGAATTGAAGCGAGCGTGCTGAGTTACAACAAATATTTAACCAAGCTTTACGCTAAAGATTTAGGGGTAAAGACTTTAAATTATGTTCTTTTGAATGAAAAAAACCGCGCTAACGCTATGGATTTGATTGGGTTTAATTTCCCTTTCATTGTGAAACCCAGCAACGCCGGGAGCTCCTTAGGGGTGAATGTCGTGAAAGAAGAAAAAGAATTAAATTACGCTTTAGACAGCGCGTTTGAATATTCTAAAGAGGTCTTAATAGAGCCTTTCATTCAGGGAGTGAAAGAATACAATTTGGCCGGCTGTAAGATCAAAAAGGATTTTTGTTTTTCCTATATTGAAGAGCCTAACAAACAGGAATTTTTAGATTTCAAACAAAAATATTTGGATTTTTCACGCAATAAAGCCCCTAAAGCGAACCTTTCTAACGCCCTAGAAGAACAACTAAAAGAAAATTTTAAAAAACTCTATAACGATTTGTTTGATGGCGCGATCATCCGTTGCGATTTTTTTGTCATAGAAAATGAAGTGTATCTCAATGAGATCAACCCCATTCCTGGCAGTTTAGCGAATTATTTGTTTGATGATTTTAAAACAACGCTAGAAAATTTAGCGCAATCGTTACCCAAAACCCCTAAAATCCAAATCAAAAACTCTTATTTGTTGCAAATCCAAAAGAATAAGTAATGGCCAAACGCAGTATCGCTTATTTGGATAGCGTTTTTGACATTTCCTACACTTTTATAGACCACCATAGCCCTTTAAACGCCTTGTTTTTGCATGGTTGGGGGAGTTCTAAAGAAATCATGCAGCAAGCGTTTCAAGGCTGTTTTTTAAATTACAACCATTTGTATGTGGATCTGCCCGGCTTCAATCAAAGCCCTAACGATGAAAAAGTTTTAGAGACTAAAGATTATGCTAATATCATCAATCTGTTCTTAAAAAGCGTGGATAAAAAAGCGCATGTCGTTTTTGGGCATAGCTTTGGAGGGAAAGTAGCGATCTTGTGTGAAAACGAACGCATGGTTTTATTGAGCAGCGCCGGGATTTTAGAGCCAAAACCCTTAAAAGTGCGTTGTAAAATCCTTTTAGCTAAAATCTTTAAGAAATTAGGCTTGAATTTAGGGTTTTTGAGGAGTAAGGACGCTATGGGGCTTAATCAAGTGATGTATGAAACCTTTAAAAAAGTAGTTAGCGAAGACTTTAGCGATCATTTCAAACGATGCGAGAAGGAAGTTTTATTATTTTGGGGTAAAGATGATAAAGCAACCCCCTTAAGCTCTGCTCAAAAAATGCAAACCTTATTGAAAAGAAGTGCGTTATTCGTGTTAGAAGGGGATCATTTCTTTTTTTTAAACCAAGCAAAAGAGATTGAAAAACTAGTGGAGAATCATTATCATGCAAAGTCTTAGTTGGCTGAATTTAGCGTTTCGTTGGCTCTTTATAACAGGGCTTGGCTATTATATAATGACTTTATTGCAATGGTATCATTACAGCGTGTTTAGGATCTTAACCAAGCACCACAAAATGCGTTGGCATGGGATTTATTTTTTATTGCCTTTAGGGGTGTTTATCCTATCGTATGCTTTCAAAATGCCGTTTGTTTTTGATTTCTTTTGCGGCGTGATTCAAATACCCATGCTCATTATCTGGGCCAAACGCAACGACAAGCCTTTAGTTTTCACGCCAAGGGTGAAGCGCTTTTTTATCTTCTTATTGCTATTTTTAATCTTGCATGAAATCTTAAACACAGAATTAGTCCCTTTGAATGGGATTTCGCTCGCGCTTGGCTATTGGTGTTTATTTATATTCGTTTTAAGCACTTCTTTAATCTTTGAAAAAGTCCTATCCAAGCGGTATTTGCAAACCGCTAAAGATAAAATCGCCTCTTTAAAGAATTTAAAAGTCATCGCCATTACTGGAAGCTTTGGGAAAACCAGCACCAAAAATTTCTTGCTTCAAATCTTACAAACCACATTCAACGTGCATGCAAGCCCCAAAAGCGTCAACACCCTTTTAGGCATTGCGAACGACATTAACCAGAATTTAGATAATAAGAGTGAAATCTATATCGCTGAAGCCGGGGCAAGGAATAAGGGCGATATTAAAGAAATCACCCGCCTTATTGAACCACACCTTGCCGTGATCGCAGAAGTGGGCGAACAGCATTTAGAATACTTTAAAACTTTAGAAAATATTTGCGAGACTAAAGCGGAATTACTGGATTCCAAACGCTTGGAAAAAGCCTTTTGTTACTCTGTGGAAAAGATCAAGCCCTATGCCCCTAAAGATAGCCCTTTAATAGATGTTTCTAGCCTGGTTAAAAACATCCAATCCACTTTAAAAGGCACTTCTTTTGAAATGCTTATAGATAGCGTTTGGGAAAGCTTTGAAACAAAGGTTTTAGGCAAATTTAACGCTTATAATATCGCTTCAGCCATTTTAATCGCCAAGCATTTAGGATTAGAAACCGAAAGGATCAAACGGCTTGTTTTGGAACTCAACCCTATTGCCCATCGTTTGCAACTTTTGGAAGTGAATCAAAAAATCATCATAGACGATAGCTTTAATGGGAATTTAAAGGGCATGTTAGAGGGCATTCGTTTAGCGGGTTTGTATGAAGGGCGTAAAGTCATTGTAACACCGGGATTAGTGGAAAGCAATACAGAAAGTAATGAGGCTTTAGCGCAAAAAATAGACGAGATTTTTGATGTCGCTATCATCACAGGGGAGTTGAATTCCAAAACGATTGCCTCCAAATTAAAAACCCCCCAAAAAATCTTACTCAAGGATAAGGCGCAATTGGAAAATATCTTACAAGCCACCACGATTCAAGGCGATTTGATTTTATTCGCTAATGACGCCCCTAATTACATTTAGGAAATGAACATGCAGCATTTATACGCTCCTTGGCGCGAAAGTTATTTGAAAGAGAAAAATAAAAGTTGTGTCTTTTGTGAAATTTCTCAAAACCCCACAAAAGATTCAGAAAACAGAGTGCTTTATAGAAATAGTGATCTCTTTGTGGTGATGAACGCCTACCCTTATAACCCAGGGCATTTGTTGATCATTCCTCATGTGCATCAAGCGAGCGTGGAACTTTTAGAAATGAATACTTGGCTGAACATGAATATATTAGTGCCTAAAGTGTTAAAAGCGTTGTATGCTTATGGCGCTCAAGGGATTAATTTAGGTTTGAATTTGCACAGAAACGCCGGAGCAGGGATCCCTGAGCATTTGCACATGCATTTAGTGCCTAGGTTTTTAGGCGATAGCAATTTTATGAGCGTTATCGCTCAAACTAGGGTGTGCGGGATTGATTTAAATGAAACCTATCTTACCTTAAAAAACTTATTAGAAAAGGAGCTTCATTGAAAACAAACGCTTTTAGTTTGGGTGCGCTACAATTGATTTTAATTCATTTTAGGGAGTGTCAGCGATGAAGGCGCGTGGGTTTAAGACAAAGATGCGTGGGTTTAAGATTTTTTCAGGGAGCGCTCACCCTGCATTTGGCAAAGAAGTGTCAAAGCATTTAGGCTTTCCCTTATCCAAAGCGGTGATAGGCAAATTCAGCGATGGTGAAATCAATATCCAAATCAGCGAATCGGTGCGCGGTAAGGATATTTTTATTGTCCAGCCCACTTGCGTGCCGGTCAATGACAATTTGATGGAATTGTTAGTCATGGTAGATGCCCTAAGGCGCAGTTCGGCCAATTCTATCACAGCGGTGTTGCCGTATTTTGGCTATGCCAGACAGGACAGAAAAGCGGCTCCAAGAGTGCCTATCACGGCTAAAATGGTCGCTAATTTGATGCAAGAAGTGGGGATTGAAAGGATCATTACGATGGATTTGCATGCCGGGCAGATCCAAGGCTTTTTTGATGTGCCGGTGGATAATTTATACGGATCTATCGTTTTTAGAGATTATATCCGCTCTAAAGCGTTAAAAAACCCTGTGATCGCTAGCCCTGATGTGGGTGGGGTTACAAGGGCTAGGTATTTTGCTAATCAAATGGGCTTAGATTTAATCATCGTGGATAAGCGCCGTGAAAAAGCTAATGAAAGCGAAGTGATGAATATTATCGGCTCAGCAAAAGAGCACGATGTGATTTTAGTGGATGACATGATTGATACCGCAGGCACGATCTGTAAAGCCGCTTTGGCCTTAAAAGAACAGGGGGCAACTTCTGTCATGGCGTTAGGCACGCATGCGGTTTTGAGCGGGAATGCGATCAAGCGCATTAAAGAAAGCGCGTTAGATGAAGTGGTGGTAACTAACTCTATCCCTTTAGTTCAAAAATGCGACAAAATCACCACTTTAAGCGTAGCACCCTTATTTGCGGAAGTGATCAGAAGGATTTATCATAACGAAAGTGTCCAATCGCTTTTCACTTAAAAAGGGGGGGGGTTAAAAAGATATGATAAAAAAGGGGGAGTGGTGGATTCTGTAGGACTTGAACCTACGACCAATCGGTTATGAGCCGAGCGCTCTGACCAGCTGAGCTAAGAATCCAAAATTCCCAAAGGATGGTTTGCTATTGTATCCAAAAATATAGCGAAAAGCAAGCAGGTTTTCTAGGATTGCAAATAGGATCATAAAAGTGATAAAACTGCTCCCCCCATAGCTAAATAAGGGTAAGGGAATCCCCACCACAGGGGCTAACCCTAAAGTCATGGCGATATTCACGCTGGAATAAACAAAGATTAGAATAGAAATCCCAAGGGCTACAATCTTTAAAAACCAATCGCTGTTGCTTTCAAACAGATAAAAAAATAAATGCAAACTCAAGCCTATATAAATCGCAAAAAGCAATATAGCCCCTAAAAACCCGAAACGCTCCACGAAGTAAGCAAAGATAAAATCGCTCGTTGCAATAGGCAAGAATTTGAATTTGGTTTGCGTGCAGGCTTCTTTAGATTTGCCTAAAAACCCGCCCGATCCTATGGCGATAATAGATTGCATGACATGGTAATTAGGCTTTTCAGAAAGAAAGTCTGCGATGCGCTTTTTTTGGTAATCATGCAAAAAATGATAAGCGATAGGCGAAGCCACTAAAAGAGCGGCAAAAAGAGGGAGCCACACCCTAGTCCTTAAGCCCACGATAAGTAAAATCCCAAAACCCATGATGAGCACAATAAGGGCCGTGCCTAAATCAGGCTGTTTCAAAATCAAAGCCGCCGGTAAGCAAATGTAAAAACTAAGCTTTAAAAACATGCCCCAATCATAGCCCTTAAAAGGAGGCGGGTTTATTTTAATCAAATGCGCCAATAACAAAAGGATAGCGATTTTCACGGGTTCGCTAGGCTGTAAGGTGATAGAAGTGAAAGGAATGACTAGCCATCGTTGCGCCCCAAGCTTGCTAGAACCCATAAAATCCACTAACGCCAATAAAATCACGCATGCCCAATAAAACACAAAGAGCCACCGATCGAGCTTCCTGAAAGGGATAAAAAACACGATCCAAAAGAGAAGAAACCCTATCGCATAATAAACCCCTTGCTTCAAGCTCAAAACCGCACTGCTCTCAAAAATCAATACAAAAGAAACCACCAACAAGGGGATGATAAACACAAAAGGAAAAAGATCAAAATGCATCCAAATCCTTTTGTCTAATGCCATGCGTTTTTCATAACCCCTAATCTTATTGTGTTAATTTTTTGATTGTATCCAAGTTGAGATAATTTTCCTTAAAGAGAGAAGTTATCATGCCAACTTCATCAGGCAAATTGACTTCGCCCGTCTCATCATTAAAGCACTTTTCTAGCACTTTCAAATACGCAAACCCAATGCCTTCTGTGATAATAGCAGCGGTTGCGCCCCCTGCAACACTCCCCACAACAGGAATGAATTTAAGGAAACCATTAACGAGCGTTCTCCCCACTTGCGCGACAGCGGTTACGCTTAACAATCCTGCGACCAAACTCGCACCCACAGATTTATCCAAATCCATTCCAAAAGCGTCATTCATTTTATAAATCATCCCTGCTTGAATGGGCGCGATAGCGAACGCATCGCTAAAGGGTATGGGGATAAGCCCAGTCGCTCCTGCAGCACCGGATGCAACATGGATAATGGTTTTACATTCCTCTATCATGACCTGTTTTCTTTTTTGAATATTAGCTTTTTGAATACTCAAGAAATGGTTTTGTTTGTTTTTCCTAGCGTCTATCAAGCATTTTTTCGTTTCATCTACCAATTCTTTTAAACCTTCAACAGGGACTTCCATGCCTCTAAATGAAAATGCAACGGAATTGACTCTCACATAGGCTCTGACAAAACCGCTAAACCCCCACTCTTCATTGATAATCTTTTGAGCTTCTTTAACAAACGCCTCGCCGGCTTCGGCTTGAGTGTTTGTGAAAACGACAATCGTTGGGATATTCCAATTTTTAGCGAAGCTTAATAACTCTCTCTCTCTTGAACCCTACCAGAAGTCTCCTTAACGCACAAATACGCCACATCAATAGCCTCTTTTTCATCAAGCGTTTTAAAAGAATCTTCCATTTCTTTTTTAATGCTTTGCATGGTGTCGTGGTAATCTGCAGCTTCAATGCCTTGAGTGTCCCACAAAATCAAGCCTTTCTGTTCATCAATGTATTTTTCAAGATGCTGAGTGATGGGTTTTCCTACGCCTGCTTTAGCTATTTCTTTACCAAATAGAGCGTTAATGAGCGAGCTTTTACCCATTCCAGTAGCCCCCATGAGCAAAACATTCATCTTTGGTTTTTCCTTTTTGATGGCTTCGCGCATTTTTTCCATATTCAATCCTCCTTCTTTCCCATCAAGCGTGAACGAGTCGCCTAAAAAGCCACGCAAAATGCCGTTCAGTTTATCATGCCCGTTATGTTCCATTAGAACCCCTTTAAAAATGATTTAAGATATAAGGCGATTGATTATAGCGTATTAAACTAACTAAGAAACATGATTTTTAAGGTTTTGAGTAAAATAATGGTTTTTAAAAAAGCAAAAAAGGGTTTGGATGCAAAAAGTTTTTATCGCCCTAAATAATCACAAACGCCTTGATGAATTTTTAGCCAAAGAATTGCAAATTTCTAAAAACCAAGTGTTGCATTTGATTAAAGAAGGGCTGGTGTTTTGTCAAAAAAAGGGGGTAAAAAAAGGAGGGTTAGCCTTAAAAAAAGGCGATGAAATCACGCTTTTAACGCCCAAAATCACGCCCAAACCCTTAAAAAGAGGGCTTGATTTAGAAATAGGAGTCATTTTTGAAGATGAAGATCTATTAGTGTTGAATAAGCCCCCTAATTTAGTCATCCATAAAGCCCCAAGCGTGAAAGAGCCTACTTTAGTGGATTGGCTGGAATCTCAAAATTACGAGCTTTCTAATCTGGGATCTAAAGAGCGCTATGGGATCGTGCATCGTTTGGATAAGGACACAAGCGGAGGGATTGTCATCGCTAAAAACAATTTTACCCATGTTCATTTGAGCGAGCAGCTCAAAACTAAAACAATGGGGCGCTATTATATCGCCTTGCTTTCAACCCCCTTAAAAGAAGAAAAAATGAGCGTGGAATGCTATTTGACAAGAAACCCTAATAACCGCTTAAAAATGATAGCGCTCAAAGCGGCTAAAAAAGAAAAAAGCCGCTATTCTAAAAGCGAATTTATCAGCTTGCTGACTTCTCAAAATAATCTTAATCTGATAGGGGCTAAATTGTTCACTGGGCGCACGCACCAAATCAGAGCGCATTTAGAATATTTGAACAGACACATCATAGGCGATAATCTTTACGGGCTTAATCAAGCGCTTTTGAAAGAAGACATAAGAATCATGCTGCATGCCTATTTGATAGAGTTCAAACACCCTAGAAACGAGCAAAAACTGCGCTTTAAAGTTCCCCTATTAAAGGATATGTTAGAATATCTTAAAAAAGTTTTTGACAAGGAGAATTTAGATGAGGTCTTGGATGAAGAAAAAATACTTCACGCTTTTATTGCAAAGTAGTGTGGTATTAGCGGTTTTTATAGGGTGTTCTTCTACCAGGAATCATACTTTTTCAGCCCTTAACAATCAAGAAAATACAGACCCTAATCTCCCTATAGTCCATTCTGTTAAAACGATTAACGATGTGAGTTCAGTGGGTTTTGAATGGCCTAAAATCGCTGATACTTATGATATTGATGGGTTTATTTTGTATCGTTTGAAAAAAGACTCCAAGCTTAAAAGAATCGCCACGATTAAAAACCCTTATGCGACCCACTATTATGATGAGGGGCTAGAAACAGAGAGTTCTTACACCTACCAACTCGCCACTTACAAGGGCGATAAAATCTCTAAACTTTCAGATCCTATTTTAGTGAAAACCTCTTTTATCAATCCTGTAGAAAGCGTTTTTGCAAGCCTTGAATACCCTAAAAGCGTGAAAGTCTTTTGGAGCCCGCACCCTAACCCTAGCGTTTCTAAATACATCATTCAAAGGCAGAATAAAGACGGCAAATTTTTGAATGTAGGGGCTGTGAAAAACCGCTTGTTTGTGGAGTTTTTTGATAAAGATTTAGAAGATGGGAAAAAATACCGCTACCAAGTCATCGCCGAAAATTTCATGGGGGATAAATCCAGGCCTAGTATTATAGTGGAAGGGAAAACCAAAGACTTACCCAAAGAAATCACTAATGTTAGAGTGAGCCAAAACCTCACACGACACATTGAATTGAGTTGGGATAAATCCACCCAAGAAGATGTGATAGCTTATCGCATTTACGCTTCCAATAACCGCAACGACAAATACAAATTCATCGCTCAAACCACTAACACTTCCTATGTGGATAAAATAGAAAAAGACAACCTTACGCGCTATTATAAAGTCGTCGCCCTTGATAAAACGCATCTTGAAGGGGCGTTACCCAAAGAGCCTGCCATGGGTGAGACCGCTGACAGACCCGAAGCCCCTATCATCACTAAAGGGACTATTCAAGACTCTTCAGCTTTCATTCAATGGGAAAATAACCCAAGCGCTAAAATAGCCACTTATGCGGTGTATCGCTTTGAAGCCAATTCTAAAACCCCTTTGCGCTTTGGCAATATCACCAAAAACCAATTCGTGGATAAAGACATGAAAGTGGGCGTGGCTTACCGCTATCAAGTGGTGAGCGTGGATAAAGATGGTTTAGAGTCGCACCCAAGCAAAGAAGTGCGTTTGTTTTTAGAGCGCTAAAAGGGTTTTAATGCCCCATTTTTTAGCCAAGCTGGATTCCAAGCCTTTAGAATACCCCTTAATTGAAGGGGATTTTTGTTTCCATAGGGAATTTTTAAGCTTAAAACACCCCACTAAAAGCTGTGTGTATGCGAGTTTTAAAAATGATGTTTTTTTATTGCAAAAAATCCGGCGAGAGGGTGATTTTTTAATCAAAAGCGAAAAAGCAACGCCCTTAAAAAGAGAGGTTTTAAAACAAGCTTTAAGGATTTATTCGCAATCTTTTGAAGTCATTTCGCATAATTTGCAAGAAAATTCTAAACATGCGAGCCAAAAAAAAGCCCTTGATTTAGAAACTTTTGAAGACTTTATCCACAACAATCAAGCCCCTATTTTAGTAGAAATTGGTTTTGGGAGCGGTAGGCATTTGATAGAATTAGCCAAAAACAACCCCACTAAAACATGCTTAGGGATAGAGATTCACACCCCCTCTATCGTGCAAGCCTTAAAGCAAATTGAATTGTTGGATTTAAAAAATCTGCACATCTTGCAAGGCGATGGTCGTTTGATTTTAGAGAGCATGCCAAATCACAAATGCGAGAAAATTTTTGTGCATTTCCCTGTGCCATGGAATGAGAAAAAACACCGCCGGGTGCTAAGCGAAAAATTTTTAAACGAAGCTTTAAGGGTTTTAAAGCCTAAAGGGTTTTTGGAATTACGCACCGATGATGGTCTTTATTTTGAAGACAGCCTAAAATTAGCCCTAAAAAACTTTCAATGCGAGATAGAAATCAAAAAAAACGCTCAAATCCCGGTGGTCAGCAAGTATGAAGCGCGCTGGAATAAACTCAAAAAAGATATTTATGATTTAAGAATTTATTCTTTAGAATTAAATGAAACCCCTTTTCATAACCATGCATTTGATTTTTCTTTTGATACAATAACAATCAGTAAAAAGAGCGTTGGAATGATTTTAAAAACCAAAAAAATCATCCAAGAGGGGTATTTTGTGCATGTTTGTAATATTTATGAGGATAAGGGGGATTTTTTAGTGGAATTGAGTATGGGGGATTTTGATTGGCCTGTGCGTTTGTTTGTTTTATTGACAGAAAATCAGATTTTTTATCTCAATAAAAGCCCCTTAAAAACCTTAAACAACCACAAAGCGCATCTTTTGCTTCAAAATATCCTAAGCCAAAAGGGAATTGGATGAGTGTGATCATCGCAGCGAATAATCTATGCTTACAATACCAGCAAAACGAACCGGTCATTAAGCATGCCAATTTGCGCATCAAACGGAAGGATTTTGTGTTCATTTCAGGGCCTAGCGGGAGTGGTAAAAGCACGCTTTTGCGTTCATTCTATGGGGATTTAAAACTTTTTAGCGGTAAATTAGAAGTTTGCAATATCAACATGAATAACGCTTCAAAATCAACGATTTTAGATTTGCGTAAAAATATTGGCGTGGTTTTCCAAGATTATAAATTGATCCAAGATTATACGATTGAGCAAAACATCAAACTACCGATGGTGATTTGTGGCGTTAAAAAAGAAGAATGCCACTTGCAGCTAGAAAAACTTTTAGGGCATATTGATTTACGCCATAAGGCTAACCGCTACCCCAAAGAACTCAGCGGGGGCGAACAACAGCGAGTGGCTATGGCTAGAGCTATGGCGAACTGCCCTGAACTCCTTTTAGCCGATGAGCCTACCGGGAATTTAGACGATTATTCTAGCGATAAAATCTGGAGCCTATTAAGGGGCATGAACACGCAATTAAACGCTACGATCGTGGTGGTTACGCACAAATTCCCTAAAAATTTTAGCGCTTATTACCGAAAATTTTATATAGAAGATGGGGAAGTTTATGAATACTCTTAAAAAGCATTTAGCCTTTATCATTCCCCTAGTAGCGTTATTGTTTAGCTTGGAGTGCGTGTTATTTATCAATCAAGCGATAGAACAAAAAGAAAAAAAATTGATTGAAGATTATTCGGTCGTGTTAGCCAGCACGCAAAAATTAAGCTTGGGATTGTTGCTTCAAAATTTTAACGAAATCATAGCGTTAAAAGAAATTGATCCTAATTATTCTTTAGAGCCTCTTCAAAAAACCTTAGGAATAGACGGGCTTAAGGAATTAAAGAAAAATTTACCCTTTTTTTATTCTTTACAACTTTCCACATTCCCCACTCAAGAGCGTTTAGAAAACATTAAAGAAAAATTACTCAAAATCCCTGGCGTTCAAAAAGTTGAAGTCTTTGCCAAAACTTACATGCAAGTGTATGATCTCTTGAGTTTTATTAAAGCAGCGGTCTATATCTTTGCGTTAGTGGTCTTTGTCTTATCGGTTTTATTGATGTTTAAGCAAGTCCGCATCTGGATCTATCAATACCATGAGAGGTTGGAGATCATGGATTTATTAGGGGCTTCGGTGTCTTTTAAAAACGGGTTTTTGTATAAAATAGCTTTAATGGATTCTCTAATCGCCAGTTTTTTAGCCCCCATGCTCATGCTTTATATCACTTCGCAAAAAGGTTTTGAAAAAACGATGGATACTTTGGGTATTATAGGAGGCGCGTTTGTTTTAAACCATTTTTTATGGGGACTGCTTTTTAGCCTTGTGATCTCATTTGTTTCTGTTTTACTTGTAGCTTGGAGGACTAGACATGTATAAATTAGGAATATTTTTATTAGCCACCTTACTATTAGCTAACACGCAAAAAGTGAGCGATATTGCTAAAGACATTCAACACAAAGAAACCCTTCTAAAAAAAACCCATGAAGAAAAAAACCAACTGAACAGCCGTTTGAGTTCTTTAGGCGAAGCGATCCGCTCTAAAGAGCTTCAAAAAGCGGAAATTGAGCGCCAAATGGTTGCCTTAAAAAAGAGTCTTGAAAAAAATCGTAACGAAAGTTTGGCGCAAGAAAAAGTCCTAACCAACTACCGCAAGTCTTTAGATCATTTGCAAAAACAGCGATCATTTTTACAAAAGAGGGTGTTTGATACGCTTTTAGAGGATTTTCTTTTTTCACAAGCCCTAAAGGGGCAGAATTTGGCCTCTTCTAATGATGTGATTTTACAAGTAGCGTTTGAAAACTTGCACCAAAGCACTCTGTCTAAAATGTCGCAATTGAGCCAAGAAGAAAGAGAACTCAATACGCAGGCTTTAAAAGTCAAAAGCAGTATTCAAAAAATCTCATCTGTCATAGATGAGCAAAAAAATCGTGAAGCAACCTTAAAATCCTTGCAAACCGAACAAAATAAGCTCATTTTGAGCATGCAAAAAGACTATGCGATCTATAACCAACGGCTAACCCTTTTAGAAAAAGAGCGCCAGAATTTAAACGCCCTTTTAAAACGCTTGAATATCATCAAACAAAATAGAGAAAATGAAGAAAAAGTCAGTTTGAAAAAATCTTCTCAAGCCTTAGAAGTCAAACAAATAGCGAGCTCTTATCAAAATATCAACACCACGAGCTATAATGGGCCAAAAACGATCGCCCCTTTGAACGATTATGAAGTGGTGCAAAAATTTGGCCCCTATATTGACCCAGTTTATAATTTAAAAATTTTTAGCGAGTCTATCACGCTAGTGTCAAAAACCCCAAACGCTTTGGTGCGTAATGTTTTGGACGGGAAAATCGTGTTCGCTAAAGAAATCAACATGCTTAAAAAAGTCGTTATCATTGAGCATAAAAACGGGATCCGCACGATTTATTCTCAATTGGATAAAATCGCCCCCACCATTAAAAGCGGCATGCGGATCCAAAAAGGCTATGTTTTAGGACGCATTGATCAACGCTTGGGCTTTGAAGTTACCATGAGAGAAAAACACATCAACCCCTTAGAACTCATCGCGCGCAATTAAGATTTAACAAATCGTTTTTATTGCCGATATTGGCTAAAGAGTTTATGCAGACAAATAAATCATTATACTTGTAGGCATGGAAAAATTTGGAGGTTTTTATGGTCAATGAAGTTCAAGGGATTGGGATTCCCACATCTCACACAAGCGTTCAAACAACCCCCACAAAAGAGATCAGTCGCACAAATACTACAAACACTATTGATGAATCTAAGACAACGATAGACCCTGAGCAATACAAACCCAAACTAGAATTATTGAGCGAGCGTCTGAATGAAGAAATGAAACGCATCGGCACGGATATTAATTTCAGTTATAACGATACGATTAAAGGATTAGTGGTTTCGGTTAAAGACGCTAACGGAGATAAGGTGATAAGAGAAATACCCTCTAAAGAGGCCGTGGAGCTTATGCAAAGAATGCGCGATGTGATAGGCATTATCTTTGATGAAAAAGGCTAAAGATTAGAGGTAAAACATGGCAATAGGTTCATTAAGCTCATTAGGGCTTGGCAGTAAGGTTTTGAATTACGATGTGATTGACAAGCTTAAGGACGCCGATGAAAAAGCGTTAATCGCCCCACTAGACAAGAAAATGGAACAAAATGTTGAAAAACAAAAAGCTCTCGTAGAAATTAAAGCGCTCCTTTCTTCTCTAAAAGGCCCGGTTAAAACGCTTTCAGATTATTCCACTTATATCAGTAGGAAAAGCAATGTTACAGGCGATGCATTGAGCGCGAGCGTGGGGGCTGGCGTGCCTATTCAAGATATTAAAGTGGACGTGCAAAATTTAGCGCAAGGCGATATTAACGAATTGGGGGCGAAATTTTCTTCAAGAGATGATATTTTTAGCCAAGTGGATACCACGCTCAAATTTTACACGCAAAACAAGGATTACGCCGTTGATATTAAAGCAGGAATGACTTTAGGCGATGTGGCTCAAAGCATCACGGACGCTACCAATGGCGAAGTGATGGGCATTGTGATGAAAACAGGAGGGAATGACCCCTACCAATTAATGGTGAACACTAAAAACACCGGCGAAGACAACCGCATCTATTTTGGCTCACACCTCCAATCCACGCTCACTAACAAAAACGCCCTTTCTTTGGGGGTTGATGGAAGCGGAAAGAGTGAAGTGAGTTTGAATTTAAAGGGGGCTGATGGGAATATGCATGAAGTCCCTATCATGCTAGAGCTCCCTGAAAGCGCTTCTATCAAACAAAAAAACACAGCGATCCAAAAAGCGATAGAGCAGGCTTTAGAAAATGACCCTAATTTTAAAGATTTGATCGCTAATGGGGATATTTCTATAGACACTCTTCATGGGGGGGAGTCTTTAATCATTAATGATAGGCGTGGGGGAAACATTGAGATTAAAGGGAGTAAGGCTAAAGAGCTTGGGTTTTTGCAAACCACCACCCAAGAAAACGATTTATTAAAAAGCTCTCGTACCATAAAAGAGGGTAAATTAGAAGGGGTGGTTAGCTTGAATGGCCAAAAATTGGATTTGAGCGCCTTAACCAAAGAGGGCAACACCAGTGAAGAAAACACAGACGCTATCATTCAAGCGATCAACGCTAAGGAAGGCTTGAACGCGTTCAAAAACGCCGAAGGCAAGCTTGTGATCAATTCTAAAACCGGAATGTTAACGATTAAGGGCGAGGACGCTTTAGGCAAGGCTAGTTTGAAGGATTTGGGTTTAAATGCTGGCATGGTGCAATCTTATGAAGCTTCACAAAACGCACTTTTTATGTCTAAAAATTTACAAAAAGCGAGCGATTCAGAATTCACTTATAATGGGGTGAGCATCACACGCCCCACTAATGAGGTCAATGATGTGATTAGCGGGGTTAATATCACTTTAGAGCAAACCACAGAGCCTAATAAACCTGCCATTATCAGCGTGAGCAGAGACAATCAAGCCATTATAGACAGCCTTAAAGAATTTGTCAAAGCCTATAATGAGCTTATCCCTAAACTGGATGAAGACACGCGCTATGACGCTGACACTAAAATCGCCGGGATTTTTAACGGCGTGGGCGATATTCGCACCATTAGATCCTCTCTTAATAATGTGTTTTCTTATAGCGTGCATACGGATAACGGGGTAGAAAGTTTGATGAAATACGGGCTTAGTTTAGACGATAAAGGCGTGATGAGTTTAGATGAAGCTAAATTGAGTAGTGCGCTAAATTCTAACCCTAAAGCGACTCAAGATTTTTTCTACGGGAGCGATAGCAAGGATATGGGGGGCAGAGAAATCCACCAAGAGGGCATTTTTTCTAAATTCAATCAAGTCATCGCCAATCTCATAGATGGAGGGAACGCTAAATTAAAGATTTATGAAGATTCCCTAGACAGAGACGCTAAAAGCCTAACCAAAGACAAAGAAAACGCTCAAGAGCTTTTAAAAACCCGCTACAACATCATGGCGGAGCGCTTTGCGGCTTATGATAGCCAAATTTCTAAAGCCAATCAAAAATTCAATTCCGTGCAGATGATGATCGATCAAGCGGCGGCTAAAAAGAATTAAAAAAACAGAGAGTTATCAATTTTAAAGGATAAAGGAACATTATGCAATACGCTAACGCTTATCAAGCCTACCAGCATAACCGAGTGAGTGTGGAATCTCCGGCAAAACTCATTGAAATGCTTTATGAAGGGATTTTAAGATTTTCTTCGCAAGCCAAACGCTGTATTGAAAATGAAGACATTGAAAAAAAGATTTATTATATTAATAGGGTTACGGATATTTTCACGGAATTGTTGAATATTTTAGATTATGAAAAAGGGGGGGAAGTGGCGGTGTATCTTACAGGCTTATACACCCATCAAATCAAAGTTTTAACGCAAGCCAATGTGGAAAATGATGCGAGTAAGATTGATTTGGTGTTGAATGTGGCTAGGGGGTTGTTAGAAGCATGGAGAGAAATCCATTCAGATGAACTCGCTTGATGTGTTATTAGATTCCTTTAAAATCGCTCTTGTTAAAAAAGATTCTAAGCAAGCCTTTTCATTGATAGAGCGTCTTTCTTTAGAGCAAATAAAAAACCTAGATTTAGACACGCTTTTAAGCCTTAAGGAAATGATAGCCCAAAGCATTGAACTATTAGAAAAAGAAAAAGAAGAACTGCAATCACAAATGCATAAGGCTAAAAAGATTCAAAAATTTTTGTCTTAGATTTTTTAAACTACGATACAATAAAACCACTATTTTTATTGAAGGCTAAAGATTGTCTGAACCCATAGATAGATTCACGCGCATAAGGTGGTTGTTTAAAAATAATTTTGAAAAAATCCGCCAACAAAAGGTTTTAATCTGTGGCGTGGGGGGCGTTGGGGGCTTTGCGCTAGACGCTTTGTATCGTGTGGGGATAGGGCAAATCACTATCATTGATAAAGATGTGTTTGATGTTACCAATCAAAACCGCCAGATTGGCTCAGAAAGGATAGGAGAATCTAAAGTGTTGGTGTTGCAAGATCTCTATAAGGGCATTCAAGCTTTGAATTTGCGTATAGATGAAGCGTTTTTAAATTCATTTAATTTTAGAGATTATGATTACATTTTAGATTGCATGGACGATTTGCCTATTAAAACAAGCTTAGCGATAAAATGCCAAAACTTCGCTTATGGGAAGTTTATCAGCTCTATGGGGAGCGCGAAACGCTTGAACCCTAAACACATCCAAGTGAGGAGCGTGTGGGAAAGCTATGGCGATAGATTCGGGCGTAAATTTAGGGATTTTTTAAAAAAACGCCGTTTTAAAGGGGATTTTAAAGTGGTTTTTAGCCCTGAAGTTCCGCATTGCATAGAGCTTGGGAGTTTTAATGCGGTTACGGCGAGTTTTGGTTTGCAAATAGCGAGTGAAGTCGTGCAAGACATTATCCAATAAGGTATTACCAACAATGAAGGGAAGTGGAATGAAAGATTACGAAGACGGATTGGAAGATTTTGAAGAAGAAGATGATGAAGAGTATGGGGATTATAAGAATGTCTATGATGATGACGATTATGAAGACTATAACTCTGATTATGAAGAAGAGTGAAAAATGATTTATGCAGGCGTCCTCCAGCATGCTTATTGCGGCTCTAGAAAAAAAACCATAGAGCATACAGCCAACTTGCTTGAACAAGCGCTAAAAAAACACCCTAAGACCAATTTAGTGGTGTTGCAAGAATTGAACCCTTATAGTTATTTTTGCCAGAGCGAAAACCCTAAATTTTTTGATTTGGGCGAATATTTTGAAGAAGATAAGGCTTTTTTTAGCGCTTTAGCTCAAAAATTTCAAGTGGTGCTGATCGCTTCTTTATTTGAAAAGCGCGCTAAAGGGTTGTATCACAATAGCGCTGTGGTGTTTGAAAAAGATGGATCAACCGCTGGAGTGTATCGCAAAATGCACATTCCTGATGACCCAGGGTTTTATGAAAAATTTTATTTCACGCCGGGGGATTTGGGCTTTGAGCCTATTGTTACAAGCGTGGGCAAATTAGGGCTTATGGTGTGTTGGGATCAGTGGTATCCTGAAGCGGCAAGGATTATGGCTTTAAAAGGGGCAGAAATTTTAATCTATCCTAGCGCGATAGGGTTTTTAGAAGAAGATTCTAACGAAGAAAAAAAGCGTCAGCAAAACGCATGGGAGACGATCCAAAGAGGGCATGCGATCGCTAATGGCTTGCCTTTGATTGCGACTAACAGAGTGGGCGTAGAGTTAGATCCTAGCGGCGCGATTAAGGGGGGTATCACTTTTTTTGGCTCTAGTTTTATGGTGGGGGCTTTGGGCGAATTTTTGGCTAAAGCGAGCGATAAAGAAGAGATTTTGTATGCGGAAATTGATTTAGAACGCACCGAAGAAGTGCGCCGAATGTGGCCGTTTCTAAGAGACAGACGCATTGATTTTTATAACGATTTGTTGAAGCGCTATATTTAATCGGTCAATCAATTTAAAATTTAAGGTTAAAAAAAGGATTAAACATGGTAGGTGTGGTTTTTTGCGCTAAACAAGCGCAAAAATTCTATCATTTTTGTGCGGTATTTTCATTTTAACAAGGAGCAAAAATGCTAGAAAATAGCTCTATATGGAGCAATCCTGCCTTTGTGGCTATCATTTGCATGTGCGTTCTTAGCCTTTTAAGGCTCAATGTCATGCTTTCTATGATTAGCGCGACTCTCATAGCAGGACTTATGGGAGGGCTTGGGATCACGGAGAGTTTTAATGCAATGATAGGCGGCATGAAAGGCAATTTAAACATCGCTTTAAGCTACATCCTTTTAGGGGCTTTAGCGGTAGCGATCGCTAAAAGCAACCTCATTAAAGTCGCTTTGAGTAAATTAATAGGCTTGATGAATTACAAGCGATCCACTTTTTGCTTTTTGATCGCTTTCATCGCATGCTTTTCGCAAAATTTAGTGCCGGTGCATATCGCTTTTATCCCTATTTTAATCCCCCCTCTTTTGCATTTGATGAACCGGCTAGAATTGGATAGAAGAGCGGTCGCTTGCGCTTTAACCTTTGGCTTGCAAGCCCCCTACTTGGTGCTTCCTGTAGGGTTTGGCTTGATTTTTCAAACCACCATTTTAGAGCAATTAAAAGCTAATGGCGTTAGCTCTACCATAGCGCAAATCACAGGAGTGATGTGGATAGCAGGGTTAGCGATGGTTGTTGGGTTGCTTATGGCTGTATTAACGCTATACAAAAAACCCAGGCGCTACAAAGAAAAATCTTTTAACATAGAAGATTACGCCTCGCTTAAATTAAACTACCATGACTACTTGACTTTTATAGGGATTGTCGTGGCGTTTGCGATCCAATTAGCCACCGATTCGATGCCCTTAGCCGCCTTTTTAGCGTTAGCGATTATCTTACTAGGCCGTGGCATTAAGTTTAAAGAAACAGACTCGCTTATGGACGATAGCGTGAAGATGATGGCGTTTATCGCTTTTGTGATGCTAGTGGCTAGCGGGTTTGGAGAAGTGTTGCAAAAAGTGCATGCGATAGATGGCTTAGTGAATGCGATCACAAGCATAATCCAAGGGAAGTTTTTAGGGGCTTTTTTAATGCTTGTTGTAGGGCTGTTTATCACTATGGGGATAGGGACTTCTTTTGGCACGATTCCTATCATTGCTGTGTTTTATGTCCCTTTATGCGCAAAATTAGGATTCAGCATAGAATCTACGATTTTACTCATCGGCATAGCCGCAGCCTTAGGCGATGCAGGCTCACCGGCTAGCGATAGCACCATGGGGCCTACTTGCGGGCTTAACGCAGACAACCAACACAATCATATCTATGACACATGCGTGCCGACTTTTTTAGTCTATAACCTCCCTTTGATTATTTTTGGAGTTCTTGGAGCGTTACTATTAGGCTAATCTATCAAGTTAAGAAAATCTTTTCTTTAGCCTTACCCTCTGGAGTCAATGCCTTTTTAGATGTGCTAGTGGTCGCGCTCTCGGTTTTTTTTGTGGGTAAGATTTCGCACCATCACATTGTGGCTTTAGGGGTGGGCTTGCAATTTTTGATGCTTTTTTATGGCATCAACACGATTTTATACACCGGCACTAACGCCATTCTTTCTAGGCTTGTGGGGGCTAGGGACTTTGCTCAAATCAATCACGCTTTTTCAAGTATTTTTATAGGGGCGTTTGTGATTTGTTTGGGCGTGCTGTTTATTTCTTATTTTTTGATTGAGCCTTTTTTAAATTGGATGCAATTACAAAATCCTTCGCGCCAATTGACGCAAGATTATTTGGAAGTCTTAGTCATCGTGCTACCGAGTATTTTTTTAAAAAATGTTTTAGTTTCAGCGCTCGCTAGCTTTTCAGACACCCTAACCCCCTTTATTGTCAAAATCATCATGGTCATCGCATGCATTTTTTTGAATCAAGCCTTGATTTTTGGGGATTTTGGTTTTAAAGAAATGGGGATCGTGGGCTCTGCTTTAGCGAATGTGGTTGTCTCTTATTGGGAATTACTCGCGCTTGGCGTTTGGATACAAATCAAAAAGATCCCTTTAAAATTCAAAATAACCTTTCATTTTTCTTTTTTAAAAACCATGTTTAGAGTGGGTTGGCCGGCCGGGTTTGAGCGCTTATTGAGCTTATTTTCTTTAATACTCTTATCCAAATTTGTAGCGAGCTATGGGGATAAGGTGTTAGCGGGCATGCAAATAGGCATTAGGGTTGAAACCTTTTCGTTCATGCCTGGATTTGGGTTTATGATCGCAGCGATGGTTTTAACAGGGCAAAATTTAGGGGCGAACAAGCCAAAGATCGCCACAGAATACGCGCATTTGATTTTAAAAATCTCTATGGGTTTAATGGGGGTTTTAGGGATTGTTTTAGTCTTATTCGCTAAAGAATTTGCGAGCCTTTTTTCTCAAGATGAAGAAGTCTTAGAAGTGGCGCGATCTTATCTGATCGCTGTGGGTCTCTCTCAAGCCCCCTTAATTGGGTATTTTGTGCTAGATGGAGTTTTTAGAGGGGCTGGCATTTCTAAAGTCTCACTATACATTAACACCCTAAGCTTATGGGGGTTAAGGATCATGCCTATTTACTTGCTTTTAATCTATCATTTTAAGGTGGAATTTATTTTTGTAGTGATCGCATCAGAAACTTTTTTGCGCTCATTCATCTACTATAAGGTTTTTTCTAAAGGCATATGGAAAAGGTGCGGGAAAAAAGCTTGATTATTGCTTGAGCGTAACGGTCGTTTTGAAACGATTTTCTCGCACCACTTGCACGCCCACTTCGCCCAAATACTGAGCACTCTCTTCTATCTTTTTAGCGATCTTTCTGGCAATAATAGGCACTTGATTGTCCCTAACTTGGTTGGATTTGACAATCACTCTTAATTCTCGCCCACTCTCCATCGCATACGCCTTTTCCACCCCATCAAATTCTAACGCGATCTCTTCTAAAGCTTGCATGCGTTTAGCGTATTCTTCATCGCTCTTTCTCCTAGCACCCGGACGCCCTGCTGAAAGCGCATCAGCCGCGCACACGCTCGCGCACTCCACGCTCAAAATCTCTTCATGCCCATGGTGGGCATAAATCGCATTGATCACAACCGGATCTTCTTTATGACGCTTGCACACTTCAACCCCTAAATTCACATGGTCTCTCCCAAGCTCTTGGGTGAGTGCTTTACCAATATCATGCAAAATACCGGCTCTTCTGGCGAGCTTTTTATCCCCCCCAAGCTGCTCTGCAATCAAGCCGGCTAAAAGAGCGACTTCTTTAGAATGCTGTAAGGCGTTTTGCCCAAAACTAGAGCGGTAACGCATTTTGCCTATTAAAATTTTAAGCTCATCTTCCATAGCCCCAAGCTCCAATTCTAACACCACGCTCTCCCCTTCAGAAAGCAATTCTTTTTCCATGTTGCGCGCGACTCTATGATAGACCTCTTCAATCCTGTTAGGCTGGATACGGCCGTCTTCTATTAAAATCTTAAGCGTCTCGCTCGCTACTTCACGCCGATAAAGATTGAAACTAGACAAACACAATTCACTGCTGTCTTCGCTAAATTCTATATCCACCCCACTGACTTTTTTAAACGCTTCAATATTTTTTCCGTCTTTGCCTATCACACGACCAACATAATCTGAGCAAGGCAAAGCGATACGACTTGTTAAATTCTCTGTCGCATAATTACCCGCAAAACGGGCTGTCGCTTCCGCTAAAATGGCATACGATTTTTTCTTGCCCTCTTCTTTGGCTTCTTTTTCATAACGCTTGATTAACGCGCTTTTTTGGGCTTCTAATTCTTCTTCTAATTGCTCTAAAATCATGTTTTTAATTTCATCTTTAGTATAAGCCAAGTAATTGAGCATCGCATCTAGCGCTTTGGCTTGAGCTTCTTTACAAACAGCGCGCTGTTTTTTAAAATTTTCCCTCTCTTGTTCTAAAATTTGGCGTTCTTTTTCAAGCTCTTGTTTTTCCTTTTCTAAATAGCGTTTTTCATCTCTTACAAATTCTTTGTGCTGCGCTTCTAAATGCTTCAAATGCGCTTCTTTTTTTTCAAAATGGGTTTTGAGTTGCAAGTTCTTGTTTTCATATTGCTGTTGCAACTTGCATTCTTGGCTTTTCATGCGCATCTCTTCAGCTTCCACAAAAGATTTCGCTTGAAATTCCATCAATTTGGCTTTAGCTGAAGCACCTTTTAAAATGGTTTGCCCTCTAGCATAATAGATCTTTTTCATCACATAATACATGGCTAGAGCGGTAATCAAACACGCTACCAAGACTTCTAATGAAATGTAAATTAACCCCATGCTCATAATGTTTCCTTTTATTATTCTTCATAACGATACGAGCATTCATGTAAAAATCCGCTTCAATGTCATAGGCGTTTGTAAGGACACCATTAGCTATCGCTAATTCCCTACTCACAAACACGATTAAGGGGCGTTTTAGCCGCCTTTTGAATAATTGGGGCAAACTTCTATCATACATGCCTAGCCCAAAACCCACGCGCCTAAAGCTTGTATCCATTCCTAAAATCGGCACGACAATACAATCTAATTCCCGCTTATAATAACGCGACAAACTAGGCTCATCAAACCACCCCAAACGCCTTAAGGGCAACCTAAAGGGTGCGATAGTGAAACCCTCTTTAGAAAAATGAGTGCCTTTTTTGATGCTTTTAGGCAACCACACGCACTTACTTTTTTGTCTTAATTTCAAAATCAAAGACCTAATGTCAAGCTCATGCCCTAATGGGCTATACAATAAAATATTTTGATAATCTTTGAGTTTCCAAAACAAAAGCTTGCAAGCCAGTTTATCCCTGAATTTATTTTTTGCTTTAGCCCTTTTCAAGCGTTCTTTACAAAAATCTCTAAAAATCGTTTTAATGGTTACAATCCTTAAATTTTAGACTTACATTATAGTATAATTTTAGGTTATTAGTTACCATTTTATTATTCTTAAGGATGTGTTTATAATGAGAATTAAGGCTTATTTTTTGCGTTTTATCGCGCTGGTTTTGATCGTTTTATTAGGTTTTAGCGCTTGTAAAAATTCTCAAAAATCTCAAGATTCTCAAAACAATACCACCCAACAAGATAGCCCTAAAACCTACACCGCTATGGATTTGAATAACCAAGAATACACGATTACAGGCGATTTAGATTCCCTAAACATCAGCCCGGATCCTAACACCCCTACCCTATTGATTTTAAGTGCTTTAGATAATTCTTTAAAAGATTACGCCCCCACCTTTAACGTCTTAAAAAAAACTTTTAAAGATCGTTTGAGGGTGCTTATTTTACTCAATCAACCCTATTCAAGCGATGCAATCAAAGACTTTATTGCGCCTTCTCAAACTGATTTGATGATTTTAAACCCTAAAGATACCGCTCTTTTTGATCATTTAAACCATGACGCTTTAAACCATTCTTTTAACATGCTCTTATATGACAAACACCAATTGATTAAAGTGTATCAAGGGATCGTGCCAGCAGAAATGCTCCAATTTGATATTTCCAATTTAAAGGACTGAATTTAATGTTTAATTTTTTCAAAAAAATTGTCAATAAGATTAAGGGCGAAGAGAAAGAAAAAAAGCGTGAAAATATCCCTAAAGAGGAATTAGAAGAAATTTTGATTGGCTTTGATATCCAATACGATCTAATAGAGAGCTTGTTAAAGCATTTAGGCGATTTGGTTACGCCCAAGCAATTAGAAGTCGCTTTGTTGCGTTTTGTGCGTGGGGAAAGCTATTATGATAAAACCCGCCTAAAAACTATCACCACAAAACCCTTAGTGCATCTCATCGTGGGGGTTAATGGGGCGGGTAAAACCACAACGATCGCTAAATTGGCCAAACTCTCTTTAAAACAGCATAAAAAAGCGCTTTTAGGAGCCGGCGATACCTTTAGAGCGGCCGCAGTCAAACAGCTGCAATTATGGGGTGAAAAGCTTAACATTCAAGTCATTAGCGCCAAAGAAGGGAGCGATCCAAGCTCTCTAGCTTACAACACTATAGAAAGCGCGATCGCTAAAAATATAGATGAAGTTTTTATAGATACCGCTGGGAGGCTGCACAACCAGACCAACCTTAAAAACGAGCTTTCTAAAATCGCGCGCACCTGCTCTAAAGTTTTAAAAGACGCCCCCTTTTATAAATTCCTTATTTTAGACGGCACGCAAGGGAGTTCTGGGCTAACGCAAGCCAAAATTTTCCATGAGACTTTGGTGCTAGATGGCGTGATCATGACTAAGCTTGATGGCACTTCTAAAGGCGGAGCGATTTTAAGCGTGCTGTATGAGTTGAAATTACCCATTCTTTATTTAGGAATGGGCGAAAAAGAAGACGATTTGATCGCTTTTGATGAAGAACGCTTTATAGAAGACTTGGTTGATGCGGTGTTTGTGGAACAATAAACTAAAAATTATTGATTAATAATAACCCTAAAACTCACATCCATGTGGTTTGCCTCTTGTAAAGCGTTACAAATCTCTGCGTTTTTGGCATAAAACTCCTTCAGCGGGATATGGGAATAAAGCTTTTTGTGCGCTTCATCAATCCTGCAAATTAATGGGCATGATTCATAAATCTTGCACAGATTCGTTTCTAAATCCAAAAACTTGCACACCCCATTGCCAACATCAAACTCAATAAGCTCAATAATCCCAGCGATATTTTTACAGCAAAGCCCACAAGAGGTGCAAGGGAAACGATTAGGAGTTGCTTGCTTTTTTGATTCTTCCATTGCTCGCTTCTTTATACCCTCTCTTTTTCATGCCCTTTTTTCCTCTTTTAAAGCTCTATAGTCCTAAGAAGTCTTATCGTCTTTTAGATCTTCAAGC
This sequence comes from Helicobacter pylori, assembly GCF_006439795.1. GTDB lineage: Bacteria > Campylobacterota > Campylobacteria > Campylobacterales > Helicobacteraceae > Helicobacter > Helicobacter pylori_CR. The sequence goes on along the minus strand of NZ_VEYL01000008.1, from coordinate 27,951 downwards.
CGTGCCTGCCTAAAACTAATACCACGCAAGCTATAATTCCCATTTTCTAGGCTATCCGTCTGATCTCGCATAAGATTAAGGGCTTTTTGTGTTTTTTCGTTAAGCTTTTGGTGTTCGTCCATGATAGGCACTTTCAAAAAAGCACTCAAAGTCGAGAGCGTTGAAACGGTAACGCTGAGTTGATCTTTTTCTTTTTGATTGTAACGATAGGTATCGTAGTTATGCTTTTTCATCGTGGCGATTGCCTCTTGAGAAAGCGAGAAAAACAGCGCATCAAACTTTGTGATTTGCCTAGTGAAATACATCGCCATTTTTTCAATAGCTTGAAACTGATCAATCATCACATCTGCTTTTTTGACGGCTGCTTCAACTTGAGAGCAATAAGCTTTGGCATTTTCTAGCTTTTTTTCCATTTTAGAAGCACTAAAAGCCCCCAAAATAGCGAGTGCAGGAGCTGCAACAAGCTCTCCAACCACTGCCATACCTCCAACCATAATAGCACCAGCAGTAAAACTAGAAACACCTAATCTACCATAGCCTGCAATCACTCCCAGAGCAGAGTCTCCATCAATACCTTTGGTGTTAAGTTGGTTAAGGAGATTTCGCATGTCTGAGATTTGCTTGCGAAGATCTTGCATATCAGTATCTTTGGTACCGATAGTAATCCTAAGGCGTTCCAATCGGTGGAAATGATCCAAAAAGTTTGAAGCCGTATGGCTTAAAATATGGAGTTTTTTCTTACCCAATCTCACTAAAGCTTGATTGCGACTAGACCGCACACTATCCACGCTATCAGCTTTTCTTTTTGCCTCCTCTTTTAAACTCTCTGCCTTTTTGATAAATTCATCAGCTTCGCAATCGGCATCGAGCGCATCAATCCCTTTTTTGACTCCGTATCCTGCTGCCGCTATGGCTACTCCGGCTAAAATAAATGGCAATGGCATGTTTTATCCTTTATGTGTTTATGATATTTCTTAAAGCTTCTAGATTTTCATCAATGCTTTTTTGAAGCTCAAATAACACGGCTTTCTTTTGTTCTCTTGATAAATCGCTTGCATCAATCAGATCTTCATGGAGATAAGCAAAATGAAGCGTTTGATAAATATCAATCATTTCTTCAATAACACTATCTTCAATTCCATGCGTTCTAGCGGTTTGTGCGAATTTCTCACGATCTCTTTGACTGAAAGAACCACCACTTTCTAACGACTTCAGCACTTTGGTTAAGATCACACTTTGACCCATATCTTTTTGTTCTTCCATGACTTCTCCTTTAAATTTCTGTTCTTCCACGGCTAGTGATGAAATTCCAACCCTCTTTACGGCTAGTGATAAATTCCCAGCACTCTTGCTTATTGTCAAACAGCAACTCTTGACCCATCCCCTCTTGGATCTTATTATTGACTCCTATGGCCAAATCCGCATCGCCCGCACAAAGCGCCCTCTCCAGCTCATCAAAACTTTCATTAAAGAATTTTATAGTCCCATGAAAATATTGCTCAAACACCTCCTTAAATTGATTTTGATAAATCTCTAACAGCTTGATGATTTAACGGCATTCTCTTTCAATCTCAATACGCCTTTGGCGCGCCAATTTAGCCTCTTCTCGAGCCTTTAGAAAAGCGTTAAAAAAAGTTTCGCTCAGAATCGCACCCACAAAGCCCCCAACCAGTGCCCCAACCACAGGAATAGGGATGAGCGCTTGACCAGCAACTGCCATAGCCCCACTGCTTACAAGAGTGGTGTTAGCTTTCCCAAGCTGTTTAAGAAGCTCTGTTTTATCAATCTTTCCAGAAAAATAGCGAGTTAAAACCGTAGCATTTGCCACACAAGCACCCACAATCATAGCAGGTGCTGAGCCCTTGCCAAGGCTTTGGATGACTTTATTAGCACTGCTTTGCATCAAACCTCCCAAAGATGAGCTTGCAAACGCGCTACCATAACTAAGCGCTCCACCCTTTAGGGTAGCAATGGTGGTGTGCTTGAGCGCTTTTATAGGATCTTTGCCATTTACGACACATTCATAAACATTCTTTATGAGTGAGACCCCACCACCTATCAACGCACCGGTTTGTGCGGCGTTTATTCCTGCTCGATGCGAAATGCTGACAACATCTTTGGCAGTGGAGAGATTTGGGTTCAATCTGGCTTCAATCTGGCTTCAATTGCCTCTCCTTTAGTGGCGCTCGCAGGCCTTGTATGGGCTTTGATTGTTTTGCATTTTTGAAGCTCTCTCTCTAAACTAGTGGCTTTTTGAAAATCGCCAAGCCCCTTTTGTTTAGCGATTTGAGATTCTAGGCTCTTGATCCTAGTATTGACCGCTCTTTGAAAATCCCCATAATGATTCCTAGCGATTTTCATCTTCACGCCATTTTCCCAATATTTTTCATAGTCTTTAGATAAGAGTTTTTTAAAACACTCCTCACCATTTCTGCCCACAAATTTACAGGATATTATGCTCATTAACATGGGCTTGCTCTTTGATTTCAGCAGAATACCCCGCCTGTTGGTTGATATTTTGATTAATATACTTGGGGTTTATCTTCCTTTTTGAGATCTCTTCTAATCTATCCAAGACAGAAAAATGCTCTCTATTAGCACTAGCATAGAGCGCGTTCTCTTCAGCAGTTGAACCCATGATGGTTGCGTCTGTAATGTTGCTGTATTTTTGTTTTTTTTCTCGATCTTTTTTCATGACCTAACTCCAAAAAAGAGAGATTTAAAAAAAGCGAGAGATTTTGGGGATTTTAAAAGGTTTAGGGTAGGCTTATAAGTAACCCCCCCCCGAAAGACTAGGACTAAAAAAACTAGGGATAAAAAACGCTAGGACTTTTTCCATAAAGACCTCCTTGTTTGATCTTAGCCACTATAACCAAAAATCCTAAACAAACCGCTTGATTTTTAATAAAAAGGTTTAAAATGATAAATATTTTCTCCTACCCCCCTGTATAGTAAAACGCTCTTGTGGGAGTTTTGCTATTTTTATCATTCCACATGTTTTTTTCTGGTTTATTGATGACAGATTGCTTTAAAAGCCTTTTCATATTTTTTGTATCTTTATTTATGATCGATTCTTTAGCGTCTATGGCGTCTTGATAGTATAAACATGGGCAGATCTTGCCATCAGAAGCCAAGCGGATACGATTGCAAGATTGGCAAAAATCATCGCTATGCGGGGCGATAATACCAAATTGATAGCCATTTTCTAGCGTGTAGATTTTAGAAGACCCTTGTTTGGGTTTTTCCATGCCCATAATCTTATATTTTTGAGCGATCAGATCTAAAATTTCTTCCTCTTTCAAGCCTTTAACCAAACTTTTAGCATGCGTATTTTCCATAAACTCAATGTAGCGGATTTGTATGCTCCTGTTTTTTGCGTATTCTAAAAGCTCTGCGGATTTGTATGCTCCTGTTTTTTGCGTATTCTAAAAGCTCTAAGATTTCATCATCATTAACGCCTTTCATCACAACCGTGTTTAATTTGAGTTTTAAACCCACCTTCAAGGACTCTTCAATCCCTTCTAGTGCATTTTTAAGAGCGTCTTTTTGAGAGATTTTTAAAACCCTATCGCTTTTTAAAGAATCTAATGAAACATTCACTCGTGATAACCCGGCATCTTTTAAATCCTTAGCCATTTTTTTGAGTAAAAAACCATTAGTGCTTAAAACTAACGCCACTTCCTTATTGTAAGCGTGCAATTTAGCGATAAACTCGTCTAAACCCTTGCGTAACAATGGCTCCCCACCCGTAATTCTAATTTTTTTAACGCCCTCATCAATAGCGATTTTAAGAAATTCTAAAACATTATCCAAAGGCAATAATTCTTCATCATCAAAAAAATTTAATGGCGTAGCAGGCATGCAATACTGACACCTGAAATTGCATTGTTTGGTTACAGAAACCCTAATATAATCAATAATCCTATTAAAACTATCTACTAACACTCCCTTTATCCCTTATGCTCTTTATTTAAGCTTTTAGTGTAACATAATAAAACAATGACTTAACAACATCAACATGGATAGATCTTTTGAAAAACCCTATCATTGATAACATTCCTTGCGTTTTATTAGCTGGGGGCAAAAGCTCTCGTTTTATCATCAATAATATTCAAATCAATAAGGCTCTCATGCCTTTAAAATCGTATTCTAGCCTTTTAGAGTACCAATACTCGCGCCTTTTAAAACTTTTCAAACAAGTCATTATCAGCACTAAAAAATCTTACGAGTTAAACGCTCCCTACCTTTTAGAAAAAGAGAGCGGCCTTTTTTCACCCCTTTTTGGCATTTATAACGCTTTTTTAACGCTACAAACCCCTTATATTTTTTTTATCGCCATAGATGCGCCTTTAGTGTCCTTTGAAAGCATTAAAACTCTTTGTGGGATTCAAAACTTTAGCGTAGTCTATGCTAAAAGCCCTACAAAAGAACATTATTTGATTTCTTTGTGGCATCAAAGTATCCTTAACGCTCTTAGTTACGCCCTTAAAACGCAAAATTATCGCTTGAGCGATCTTGTGAAAAATACCTCTTCTATCGCTATCCATTTTAATCAAGAAGAAGAATTTTTAAACCTCAACACCCTAAAAGACTATGAATTAGCCGTTCAAATTTTAAAAAAGAGGGCCAATGGCTGAAGAAGAAAAAACCGAACTCCCTAGCGCGAAAAAAATCCAAAAAGCCAGAGAAGAAGGCAATGTGCCTAAGAGCATGGAAGTGGTGGGGGTTTTAGGGTTATTGGCTGGGCTAGTGAGTATTTTTGTTTTTTTTATATGGTGGGTGGATGGCTTTAGCGAAATGTATCGCCATGTGTTGAAAGATTTTTCCCTAGATTTTAGCAAAGAAAGCGTTCAAGAGCTGTTTAACCAGTTGGCTAAAGACACTTTTTTATTGCTTTTACCGATTTTAATCATTTTAATGGTAGTGGCGTTTTTATCCAATGTCTTGCAATTTGGCTGGCTCTTTGCCCCTAAAGTCATTGAGCCTAAATTTTCTAAAATCAACCCTATCAATGGCGTCAAAAACCTTTTTTCTTTAAAAAAGCTCCTTGATGGGAGTTTGATCACCTTAAAAGTTTTTTTAGCTTTTTTCCTGGGGTTTTTCATCTTTTCCTTGTTTTTAGGGGAATTAAACCATGCGGCTCTTTTGAATTTACAAGGCCAGTTATTGTGGTTTAAAAATAAGGCGTTATGGCTCATTTCTTCGCTTTTATTTTTATTTTTTGTCTTGGCTTTTGTGGATTTAGTCATCAAACGCCGCCAATACACCAACTCTTTAAAAATGACTAAACAAGAAGTTAAGGACGAATACAAACAGCAAGAAGGGAACCCAGAAATCAAAGCCAAAATCCGCCAGATGATGGTAAAAAACGCCACGAATAAAATGATGCAAGAAATCCCTAAAGCTAATGTTGTGGTTACTAACCCTACCCATTATGCCGTCGCTCTCAAATTTGATGAAGAACACCCTGTGCCTGTGGTAGTGGCTAAAGGCACGGATTATTTAGCCATTAGGATTAAGGGTATCGCTAGAGAGCATGATATAGAAATTATAGAAAATAAAACGCTCGCCAGAGAGCTTTATAGAGATGTGAAATTAAACGCTACCATACCGGAAGAATTGTTTGAAGCGGTAGCGATTGTCTTTGCCCAAGTGGCTAAATTAGAGCAAGAACGCCAGAAACAAAAGATTATTAAACCTCTTTAAGATTTTTAAACCCGCTTTTAAACCCCAAAAAAAGACTCAATCATTTATGTTCCAAACGCCTTAAAGTGTTATGCACATATTCTAAAAGCCACCCTAACAAGCCTAAAAAATAAAAACCCAATCGCATGCCGTAGTATTCTTTAGTTTGAATGAACATGCTAGAGCATAGCACCACCACGCTAAGCCCCACGATCAAAATAAGCGTGTTAGCGTATTCATACAACCCAAAAAGGCGTTTGCAATAGATTAAAACCAGTATCAATAAAATAAGAGCGAGTGTAAAAAGGGAAAAATCCACGCAATCAGACACGCTTAAAAATCTAAAATCCTGTAAAGAAGAAGCGAAAACCCACACGATGCAAATATTCATAGAGGGCAAGAAAGATTGTTTCATGCTAGCCCCTAAAAAACGCCACAATAAAGTCGCTAACAGCGCAAAATAGAAAAGATAAAGCGCCACTAAAGAATGTTTAACAGGAAAATTCCAAGCGTAGAAAGAAAGGCATAATATCCCTACGCAAGCGCATTTTTGGCGCGTGAGGGTGAAAGGCTTTAGAATAAGCACAAGCAGATAAACTAAAGAAACGCCTATTAACCCCAAGTAATTTAATTTGACAATGAAATCATAAACATGGTTTTCAAACAAAAAAAACAATTGCGAAAAATCATTGCTGAAATGCGAAAGCAATAAAGTTTCCACATTGAACAAAAACAACAAAAAAAACAATGAAGAAAAAACGACTTTATGCGTGTATATCTTTTGGTAAAAATTCATCTATAGCCTAATCATTGCCTAATCATTCTTGCTGAAGAAACTATCAATGCCATCAGCAATGCCCTTAGCCAAGATCTTTTGATACGGTTTGCTTTGGATGCGTTTAGATTCTATCGCATGGGAATTATAACCAATTTCTATTAAAATTGAAGGCATTAAAGCCCCGGCTAACACCCAAAAAGGCCCCTCCCTAACACCCCCATCCACCACATCAGGGTAATTTTTGCGGATACTTTGGAGCATGCCGTATTGCACATCAATCGCTAGTTTGTTAGAGACAATTAATCGCTGCGTGTTGAGTGAATTTAAAAACAAACTTTTAGAAAAATAATCCATTAAATTCACATCGTCTTTATTTTCTTGCTCAGCCACTTTCCTAGCCCTTTCGCTCCTTGCGGTGGATAAAAAATAAGTCTCTATACCATGAGCGTTAGAAGTGGAATGCTTGGGGATGGAATTGGCATGCACTGAGATGAATAAATCCGCACTTTTTTTATTGGCTAATTCCGTGCGCCCCACTAAATCAATATAAATGTCCTTATCCCTTGTCAATAAAACGCTATAGCCTCTTTTTTTAAGCTCTTTGTGTAAAAACTTCACCACTTCTAAAACAATGTCTTTTTCACACACCAAATTCGCGCTCATCGCCCCACAATCTTTCCCCCCATGCCCAGCGTCTAAAACGATTTTTTTGTGTTTTTTGCGCTTGGTTTTGATAAAGGTATCATTTTTTTCTGCTATAAAGACTTGGTTCTTACTCTCCTTTTCCGCTTCTTTTTTAGGAATTTCTTTTTTAATGCTTTTTTCGTTCAATTGGGAATGCGCGTGTGAAAAAAACAATTTTGAATGCGCATGCTTAGTGGGCGTTTTCTCTTTAGCCTCTTTAGCCTCTTTTTTAATGGGTTTAGGGGCAGGTTTTGGCGTCTGGTGTTTTAGTGCATGGTGTTTGGGTGGTTTTAACACCATTTGATGCCTAATTAAGGGCTTTTTCTCCACAATAGAAACATAGAGCTTGTCTTTAAGGATTTTAATCTCATAAGTCATCTTAGGAGCGTAGCCAATGACCACTCGCACTAATTTAGGGCTAAATTGCGCGATCGTGATAGACGATTGTTTAGAAAATTGGTAATGTTTTTTAGGAATGGTTAAAACGGCTTCTAATTCCAAATAACTCTTGAAATTTTTGAGCGGAACTTCTTTGAATTTCTTAATTTCTTGATTGAACACCATTTTAACGCTACTAGAGCCAAAAGGCACAATGTTGGTAATTTTAAGGGTTGTAGCACAAGCAAAATGCAACCAAAAAAGACATGCAACAACCCCTAACCTCACAAGCACTACAAATTAACCCTCTGTAAGCTCTTTAATCAATTCATGCACGCTGATAATCTTATCCACTCTATAGCCATTAGCCCCGGTAAAATAAAGCCCCTCTTCTCTGTTCCCTAAATAACTACGCCCCAAACCATCAGCGATACAATAGCCCACCTTTTTAGCCTCTTCACCTCTGTTACAAGGCGCTACACAATTGCTCACGCATGCGATTTTAGGCGCGTTACCCTCTTCAATACGCTTGATCACCCCCGTATTAATAGCCCTAGCCGGATAGCCTACAGGCGATTTAATGAGTAAAATATCTTCTTTTTTGAGCGTGGGCAAAAGATCGGCATACGCTTTAGCGTCGCATTCTTTCGTGCCTAAAAAACGAGTCGCCATTTGCACCCCACTCGCTCCAAGGCTTAACATGGTGTCTATATCTTTCCTATCCCAAATCCCCCCAGCAGCAATGATAGGGATATTCCCCCATTCTTTAGAAGCTTCCACGACTTTAGGCACTAAATTTTCTAATCGGAATTCTTCTTTAAAACAATCTTCGTATTTAAAACCCTGATGCCCCCCACTCAAAGGCCCTTCCACAATAAACGCGTCCGGGATTCTTTTATAGCGATCGCTCCATCTTTTACAAAGGATTTTTAAAGCCTTCGCTGAAGAAATGATAGGGATGAGCGCCACATCGCTAAAATCCTTAGCGAATTCAGGCATGTTAGTGGGCAAACCAGCCCCTGTAATAATGATGTTCGCTCCCGCTTCACAAGAGTCCCTTAAAACACGGCCATAGTCATTGATAGCGTATAAAATATTCGCCCCTAAAGGGTTGTTCCCGCAAATCTTCCTAGCGTTTGCAAAAATCTCATTCAACGCTTTTTTGGAGTAAAAATTCAAGGCTTCAAAGGGTTTTTTAGCCACAATCCTTTCTACAAAACGCATGTTTTTATAATAACCAGTCCCTACGGCTGAAATCACTCCTAAAGCCCCTTCTTTGGCAACATTTCCAGCTAGTTCATCCCAGCTAATCCCCACACCCATTCCCCCTTGAAAGATAGGGAATTTTATGGTGTGCTTACCAATTTTTAGCGGTTTGAGTGTTGATACCATAGCTCTTTCCTTAATATTAGTTAATATTTAATTTCATAAATCTTTTCTTACCAAGCTGTATAACATAATTTCCTTTAACAAAACGATAACTCTCATCTTTTATCACTTCTTGATTAATCTTTACCCCTCCCCCTTGAATATCACGCCTAGCTTGTGAAGTGGATGGGCAAAAGCCAATCTGTTTTAAAACATCTAAAATCCCAACCCCCTCATCAAAATCGCTCTCTGATAAAATTTCGGGCAAAAGGTTTGCGCTAAACACTTTAGAAAATTGATCTTTAGCCTTATTCGCTTGTTCATTATCATAATAACGAGCCACGATTTCACCAGCGAGTTCCTCTTTAACGGCTTTAGGGTGCAAGGTCTGATTTAAAATACCATGTTTTAAGTCTTCAATTTCTTCTAAAGTCTTAGCGCTCAAAAGGGTGTAGTATCGCCACATAAGATCATCGCTCACGCTCATGATCTTCCCAAACATCGCGTTAGGCTCTTCAGTGATCCCCACATAATTCCCCAAGCTTTTACTCATTTTTTGCACCCCATCAAGCCCCTCTAATAAAGGCATGGTGATGACAGACTGCTCTTTATTCAAGCCGTAAGCGCGTTGCAAAAAACGCCCCACCAGCAAATTAAACTTTTGATCATTGCCCCCAAGCTCAATATCCGCATCCATCGCCACTGAATCATAGCCCTGCAACAAAGGGTATAAAAATTCCACGATGCTAATGGGGCGGTTTTCTTTATAGCGTTTAGCAAAATCGTCCCTTTCTAGCATTCTAGCGACTGAAAACTTCGCGCACAATTCTATCATGCCCTTTGCGCCTAAAGTATCCAACCAAGCGGAATTAAAGCACACTTCGGTGTGTTTTTCATCTAAAATTTTATAGATCTGCTCTTCATAAGTTTTAGCGTTTTCTAAGACTTGCTCCCGGTTTAAGGGCTTTCTGGTTTCATTTTTCCCTGTAGGATCGCCTATCATAGCGGTAAAATCCCCAATCAAAAACTTAACCCTAGCCCCATATTGTTGCAATAAAGCTAATTTTTGGATCAATACCGTATGCCCTAAATGCAAATCGGGAGCGGTAGGATCAAACCCGGCTTTAACGATAAAGCGTTCATTGGTTTCGTAATATTTTCTCACCAGCTTTTCAATATATTCTAACCCAATGATTTCATTAGTGCCTCTTTTGATCTCTTTTAAGGCAATACTGATTTTTTGTTCCATGTTTATTCCTTAATTAGGGCTTATTATGACTCATAAGCGTCATCTAGACTGGATAATTCTACAATCCTATCCTGATATTTGCGATTGATTAAGGCTCTGATCCAATCCGCCTTATCCGTAGCTATTTCAAAACTCACTTCGCAATGGCTAGAATATTTGTCTTTATAGCCTAAGTAAGACACGCCCACAATATTGCATTCATTCCTGTTTAAAAAAGTCAATAAACCCGCTAAAACCGACTTTTTTTCGCCTAAATAAAACATCATTTTATAAATCGTTCGATCCCGCTTGTGCCATTCTATATAAACCATAGGCGCTTTAGCATCCACTTCCGCTATCGCTTTTTTGCAAAATTTATGGTGCACAACCGCCTTTGGATCTTTCAAATCCGTTACAATCGCAATGATTTCATCGCCATATTTAGGGTAACAACAATCATTCAACAACACCTGTTTGATTTCTAAAGCGTTGCTTGAACAAACGCTGAAATGTTCTAATTCCTTGCACTGCCATTGCCGATTGGGGGCTAAAAAATTCAAAACATTGGTTTTAAAACCCAAATACCTCAAACCTCGAGTCCATAAACTCATCTCTTGGTATTCTAAAATCGCATCTTCTTTTAAAGAAAACACCTTATTTTCAATTTCTTCAGTGAGTTTGGCTAAATTTTCAAAGCTTTTCATCGCTTCTGTTAAGGTAATCTCCACCCCGCAATCTGTTAATTTTTCTTCAAAGTTTTTATAATCTTTTAAACCCACATCTTCAAAAACAGAGCGCCCAAAAAAAGTCGCTAAGATATTAATCATGCTCTTAGTGTCAATTTCTTTCAAGCGGTTTCTTCTTTGGATGCGTAAGTGGTTTTTAGCCTTAGAAGTTTTAAGCTGATCCATCCAAATGAAACGAGGTATTATTTTATCGCCTTTAATAATTTTAACCACATCTCCGCTTCTTAATTCCTGATTGAGTAAGGCTTTTTTACTATTGATATAAGCGTCCGTGGCTTTATCGCCCAAATCGCTATGCACCATGTAAGCAAAATCTAAAGCAATCGCACCTACCGGTAAGGTGTAAGTGTCCCCATGAGGCGAAAAAACGACAATATCTTCACGATACAAATCGTTCTTAGCGAGTTCGTAAAATTCCTTAGGGTCGTTTTTCAAATCGCTGTCATGGTATTTAAAATTTTGCAACCACCTCATGCCCTCATGGTGATCTTCATGATCCACGCCCCCAGCTTTATACTTCCAGTGGGCTGAATTACCATACTCCGCCCCCATATGCATATCAAAGGTGCGGATCTGCACTTCATAAACAGAAGATTCATCAAAAATGGTCGTGTGTATCGTCTTATAGCCATTTTCTTTGGGTAAAGCGATGTAATCTTTAAAACGAGAGACAATGGGTTTGAAATTCAAATGGATAATCCCTAAAACTTTATAGCAATCAATCGGGTTTTTCAATAAAATCCTAATGGCTAACAAATCCAAAATTTCATCAATATTGACCGCGCCCTTTCGTTGCATCTTAAGATAGATAGAATAGGGGCGTTTCACCCTTGTAACGAGTTTAAAATCCGAATGGCTAAACCCGCTGTCAAAAAGTTTTTTTTCTAGCTTGCTCGCAAAAGCGTTGAGTTTTAAGAGTAAAGACTGCTTGTTTTTGTGCAAATATTCCTTGATATTTTTATACTCTTCTGGATAAATATAATAAAAGCTCTTGTCTTCTAATTCATTTTTGATTGAAGACATGCCCAATCGGCTCGCTATGGGGGCATACACCGCTAGAGTTTCTTTAGAAATACGCACCTGCTTGTCATGAGGCAAGGCGTCTAAGGTGAGCATGTTGTGCAACCTGTCGCTAATCTTTACCACTAAGGCTCTTGGATCTTGTATCGCGCTAATAAGGATCTTTCTAAAAGTGAGTGCTGAAACCACCATTCTGGGATCTTGAGAGCTCACTCCTAACTCTTCTTTCCTGATTTCAGTGATTTTAGTGAGCGCATCCACTAAATTAGCCACATCTTGCCCAAATTCTTGCTCAATCGTTTCAATCTTACATGGCGTGTCTTCCACCACATCATGCAAAAGCGCAGCGCACACCATCGCTTCATCGCCCCCACAAAACGCTACCAAGCTTGCCACACAAATAGGATGGACGATATAAGGCTCGCCGCTTTTTCTGTATTGCCCCTTATGGCTTTTGGTTGCTAAATTTAGGGCGTTTTCAATTTTGGGCGTGAAATCAATTAAAGTCCTTAAGATTTCAATGCCGCCCTTTGGGGTCGTAACTTTTTTGATAACATCCAAAATCCGTAAGAATCCGATATCAACGGATTTATCAATTTCGTTCATCTATCCTGTCTATATCAATTTTCCCTTCAGCGATTTCTCTGATGGCAATATCCACTAATTTATGACGCTTAGGGTCCATATTCACTAAAGTTTTGGCTCCGGCGTTTAATTGCTTCACACGAGCGAAAACCAAATTATCTAACATGTAGCGGTCGTTCCCGATATTTTTTAAGGCTTGAGCGACTAAACTCTCTGTTCTCTCTTTTTTCAAACTGATCCTTTTATTTTGAGTTCCATCCAATTTTAAAGGGCTTATTTTACCATAGAAAACACGCCTTGTTGGTGCTTGATCACTTGCAATAAATTCCCTTTTTTGAACATGTTACACACCACAATGGGGAGCTTATTGTCCTTAGCTAAAGAAATAGCGGTATCGTCCATCACTTCAATATCCCCTATCAAGGCATCGTTATAGCTTAAAGTGTCTAATTTCTTAGCGTCTTTGAATTTGTTAGGGTCTTTATCATAAATGCCATCCACTTTAGTCGCTTTAATGATTAAATCCGATCCAATTTCAATCGCTCTTAAAGTGGCAGCCGTATCCGTGGTGAAAAACGGGTTTCCCGTGCCTGCACCAAAAATCACCACCCTACCCTTTTCTAAATGCCTGATCGCTTTCCTGTAAATGTAACTTTCACAAATTTCTTTGATTTCAATCGCGCTTTGCACCCTTGTGTCTAAGCCGATATGCTCTAAAGCTTCTTGCATCGCTACCGCATTAATCACGGTGGCTAACATGCCCATGTAATCCCCACTAGTGCGCCTGATAATCCCCCCTTGAGCCGCGCTAACCCCCCTAATGATATTGCCTCCACCAATCACAATACCCACTTCAATATCGTTTTCCACTAAGCTTTTGATCTCTTTAGCGATGTGATCTAACACATGAATGTCAATCCCAAACTGGTTGTCCCCAGCTAACGCTTCCCCAGAAAATTTCACCAAAACCCGTTTGTTTTTTATTTTTGCTTGCATGATCCCTTCTTAATTAATTAATAAAATTTTAATAAAACTTGTGATTGTAACCTAATCTTGCTTAAAAACACCCTTTAACTAAAACGCTTGGGTTTTTGAATGCGTTTGAATAACAATTCACGATAGAACGCTTTAAGGCCTAATTGTTCTTTTTTGCCTAAAGTGTAGTAAATTTTTTGCAAGTAGTTTAGAATGTCTTGGCGTTTTAAGTTAGTTTTTAAAGCGGCTTCTTTAAGGATGTAGTAAGGGATTTTTGTTTTTTGGTGTTTGAAAGCTAAAGACAAGCGCTTGTAAAAATCCTTGTTTTGGTAATAACACAAACGCCCAAAAACAAACGGCAAGCGTTTTTTTTCATACCAAAGAGCGGCTAAATCTATAAAATCTTTTTTGGGGTTGGAATAATAAAACTGCAACGCTTTATTGCCGATTAACACTTCGCCCTTTAACCCTAGCGCTTGAGAAAGGGCGTTTGAAGAAGCGCTTTCTTTATCAAAAGCGTTTTTTGTATCCACAACCAGCACGCTTAAAACTTCCTTATAAGCGACAATGCCTAGAGAATAGGAATGAAGAGCGAATGGATAGCCAGCGATAGAAGAAATAAACCCCGCATCAATACGCCTGAATAAAAAACTCTCATTGAGTTTGGAAGGGTAGGTTTTTTTAAGCCGTAAAAATTGCTTGAAAGAACAAGGGGTGGGGTAAGATTTGATAAACACATCAAAAGGGAGCATGTTCAAATAATCAATTTTACCAAAACGCACTTAAAATCCTTTTTTGTATCGCATGGTAGCTAAAGTTTCTTACAACTTAACTGAAAGTAAAAAGAGTTTTGTTATCATGGAGTAGTTTGCATTAGCGAGTAATGCTATTTAAAAAGGAGAAATGATGAAAGATTTTTTAGAAGATTATAAAAAAAGCGTTTCAGAAAGAGAAAGTGAGGGTATTCCGCCGCTCCCTTTAAACGCTAAACAAGTTCAAGCCGTCGTTGAGATTTTGATGAAAGATCCCACAAACGCCGCTTTCGCTAAAGAATTACTCATTCATAGAGTGAGCCCTGGGGTTGATGAGGGGGCGAAAGTGAAAGCGGAATTTTTAGCCAAATTGTCTCAAAAAAAACTAGAATGTGCGCACATTAGCGCTTTAGAAGCGACCACTTTTTTAGGCACGATGCTTGGGGGGTATAATGTAGAGCCTTTGATTATGGGCTTAGAAAGTCAAGACAAAAACATCGCTAAAGAGAGTGCGAAAGCTTTAAAAACCACTCTTTTAGTCTATGGATCGTTTGATAAAATTGCTCAAATGAGCAAAACTAACGCTCTGGCTAAAGAAGTGCTAGAGTCTTGGGCGAACGCCGAATGGTTTTTGAATAAAGAGCCTTTGAATGAATGCATTGAAGCGTGCGTGTTTAAGATTGATGGCGAAACCAATACCGATGATTTAAGCCCAGCGAGCGACGCTTTCACACGAAGCGATATTCCTTTACACGCCAAAGCCATGCTAAAAAACCGGATTGAAAATTACGAACAACGCATTGAAGCCATTAAAACTAAAGGCGTTCCTGTGGCGTATGTGGGCGATGTGGTTGGCACAGGAAGCTCTAGAAAAAGCGCGACAAACTCTATCATGTGGCATTTTGGTAAGGACATTCCTTTTGTGCCTAATAAAAGGAGTGGAGGCATTGTGATTGGGGGGGTGATCGCTCCAATTTTCTTTGCGACTTGTGAAGATAGTGGGGCGTTACCCATTGTGGCTGATGTTAAGGATTTAAAAGAGGGCGATATGATTAAAATCTACCCTTATAAAGGCGAAATCACGCTGAACGATAAGGTGGTTAGCACCTTTAAATTAGAGCCTGAAACCTTGTTAGATGAAGTTAGGGCTTCTGGGCGTATCCCTTTAATCATTGGTAGGGGTTTGACGAATAAAGCACGTAAATTTTTAGGGCTAGGCGAATCGGAAGCGTTTAAAAAACCATCCGCTCCTAAAAGCGACGCTAAAGGCTACACTTTAGCCCAAAAAATTGTAGGCCATGCTTGCGGGGTAAAAGGGATCTTACCTGGCGCTTATTGTGAGCCAAAGGTTACCACCGTGGGCAGTCAAGACACCACAGGGGCGATGACCAGAGATGAGGTTAAAGAATTAGCGAGTTTGAAATTTGATGCGCCTTTTGTGTTGCAGAGTTTTTGTCATACCGCCGCTTACCCAAAGCCTAGCGATGTGAGTTTGCATGCAACCTTGCCTGGCTTTATCACTCAAAGAGGCGGTGTGGCGTTGCATCCGGGCGATGGCGTGATCCATACATGGCTGAATCGCATGGGATTGCCTGACACTTTAGGCACAGGGGGGGATAGCCACACTCGTTTCCCTTTGGGCATTAGTTTCCCGGCAGGGAGCGGGCTAGTCGCTTTTGCAGCGGTTACAGGCACGATGCCCTTGAACATGCCAGAATCCGTGTTGGTGCGTTTTAAAGGGGAAATGAATCCTGGGATCACCTTAAGGGATTTGGTGAATGCGATCCCTTATTATGCGATTAAAAAAGGGTTACTCACAGTGGAGAAAAAGGGTAAAATCAATGTCTTTAACGGGCGTATTTTAGAGATTGAAGGCTTGCCTGATATTAAAATGGAGCAGGCTTTTGAACTAAGCGATGCGAGTGCAGAAAGGAGCGCAGCCGCTTGCGTGGTGCGTTTGAATAAAGAGCCGATGATTGAATACTTGAAATCCAATATCAAGCTCATTGATGAGATGATTGTAAGCGGTTATGAAGATAAAGAGACTTTGAAAAAACGCAGAGATGCGATGCAAGCTTGGGTGGATAATCCGGTGTTGTTAGAGCCAGATAGTAACGCCCAATACGCTGCCGTCATTGAAATTGATGTGGCAGAAATCACGGAGCCTATTTTGGCATGCCCTAATGACCCTGATGATGTCGCTACTTTGAGCGAAGTTTTAGCGGATACGACCGGCAAAAGACCGCATGCTATTGATGAAGTGTTTATTGGCTCTTGCATGACGAATATCGGGCATTTTAGAGCCTTTGGCGAAATCGTTAAGAACGCTCCTCCAAGTCAAGCGCGTCTTTGGGTAGTGCCACCCAGTAAAATGGACGAACAAGAGCTTATTAATGAGGGCTATTATGCGATTTTTGGGGCTGCCGGGGCAAGGACTGAAGTCCCAGGCTGCAGCTTGTGCATGGGCAATCAAGCGAGAGTTAGGGATAATGCGGTCGTCTTTTCCACTTCCACGCGCAATTTTGATAATCGTATGGGTAGAGGGGCTAAAGTGTATTTAGGCAGTGCGGAGCTTGGGGCGGCGTGTGCTTTACTAGGGCGAATCCCCACTAAAGAAGAATACATGAATTTAGTAAGTGAAAAGCTAGAGAGCCAAAAAGACAAGATCTATCGCTACATGAATTTTAATTTAATGGAGAATTTCAGGCTCTAGTTTTATTTTCATTAAAAGGGGTGATCCCTTTTTGTTTAGCTATGGCTGAGTGTTGGGAGAGGATAAAAAGGAGAGTGGTGGTGAAAAAAGTCGTTGTGAGTTTATGCGTGGCGTTAGGTTTTTTAAGTGCGGATCCAGCGCAAGCCAATAAGGCGATCAGTAATGCAGATTTGATTAAAGAGATAAGGGACTTGAAAAAAATCATCAGCACGCAAAACACGGAGATTAACCAATTAAGAAAAGTGCAAGAAGTGTTGTCTGGGCAATTAGGGGACATGCGTAAGGATATATTAAGCACTAGAGATTATTGCATTAGCTTAAGGCCTTATATCTATAATTGGCGCTAGGGGATCATCAAAGCATGAAAAGCGTGTGCCATTCAATCCTTTGATGACAATTCAATCCTTTAATGATTAAAGAAATTAAAGTTGGGGGAGGTTTGGTTTTGGATCTGTGTCCCTATGATAGGGATTTTACAGGGTTTGAGTGTCCCAATGCGTTTAATCCCACACGCCTTAAAAAAATCCTCTTGTTGGATTGTAGGGGTAAAATCAGTCTCTTTGTTAGGGTTAAATATTCTATAATAAAATTTTAGGAAATTCAGTTTAAAGATATTAAAAAATGCCATACGCTTTAAGAAAAAGATTTTTCAAACGCCTTGCGCTGATTGTTTCCACTTTTTGTGCGATAAGTTTGAGCGCTAAAAGCTATCTGTTTTCCCCTTTGCCCCCAGCACACCAGCAAATCATTAAGACAGAGCCTTGCTCTTTGGAATGCTTGAAAGACTTGATGTTGCAAAATCAAATCTTTTCTTTTGTATCTCAATACGATGACAACAACCAAGATGAGAGCCTTAAAACTTATTATAAAGACATACTCAATAAACTCAACCCCGTATCCATCGCCTCTCAAACTCCAGCTAAAGAAAGCTATGAGCCTAAGATTGAATTAGCGATTTTACTGCCTAAAAAGGTGGTGGGGCGTTATGCGATTTCGGTGATGAACACCCTTTTAGCGTATTTGAACACCAGAAACAACGATTTCAATATCCAAGTCTTTGACAGCGATGAAGAAAGCCCTGAAAAATTAGAGCAAACCTATAAAGAAATTGAAAAAGAAAAATTCCCTTTTGTGATAGCCTTATTGACTAAAGAAGGCGTGGAAAATTTGCTCCAAAACACCCCGATTAGCACCCCTACTTATGTGCCTACGGTGAATAGAGCGCAATTAGAAAATCAAACCGATCGTTCTTTAAGCGAGCGCTTGTATTTTGGGGGGATTGACTATAAAGAGCAATTAAGCATGCTCACAACTTTCATTAACCCTAATTCGCCCGTGATTGAATACGATGATGATGGCTTAATAGGCGAACGCTTGAGACAAATCACAGAGTCTTTAAGCATTGAAGTCAAACACCAAGAAAATATTTCTTACAAGCAGGCCACCAGTTTTTTTAAAAATTTTAGAAAAAACGATGCGTTTTTTAAAAATTCTATTTTGATTTTAAACACCCCTACCACTAAAAGCGGTCTGATTCTTTCTCAAATAGGGCTTTTAGAATACAAGCCCTTTAAAATCCTTTCCACACAAATCAATTTCAACCCCTCTTTACTCTTACTCACCCAGCCCAAAGACAGAAAAAATTTATTCATTGTCAATGCCTTGCAAAATAGCGATGAAACGCTTGTAGAATACGCCTCCTTATTGGAGAGCGATTTAAGGCATGATTGGGTGAATTATTCCAGCGCGATAGGGCTAGAGGTGTTTTTAAACACACTGGATCCGCATTTTAAAAAATCTTTTCAAGAGAGTTTAGAAGACAATCAAGTCCGTTACCACAATCAAATTTATCAGGCTTTGGGGTATTCTTTTGAGCCGATAAAAAATGAAAGCGGAACAAAAAAAGAATAATATTTAGATAATTATTTGAATACTTTTATTTTTAATGGGTTTTTTAATAAAATTGGAATATGATACGAGCGAAAATTAAACAAAGGTTATTCTGTGTTAAAATTTTAAAAATTACCTCTATTGTTTGTTTCATTCTTTACAATCAAAGCCCTTTATTGGCTTTTGATTATAAGTTTAGCGGGGTAGCGGAATCTTTTTCTAAAGTGGGGTTTAACCATTCCAAACTCAATTCCAAAGAAGGGATTTTCCCTACAGCCACTTTTGTAACCGCCACGATCAAGCTTCAAGTGGATTCCAATCTGCTCCCTAAAAACATAGAAAAACACAGCTTAAAAATAGGCGTTGGCGGGATTTTAGGAGCGCTCGCTTACGATTCTACCAAAACGCTCATAGACCAAGCGACGCATCAAGTCTATGGATCAGAACTTTTTTTCTTCATAGGGCGTTGGTGGGGGTATTTAGGTAACGCTCCTTGGAAAGACTCCCGCATAGAATCTGACGCTCACACCCGTAATTATGTGCTGTATAATTCCTATTTGTTCTATTCTTATGGCGATAAATTCCACATCAAACTAGGGCGTTACCTTTCTAACATGGATTTTATGAGCGGTTATACACAAGGTTTTGAACTAGATTATAAAATCAACTCTAAAATAGCGTTAAAATGGTTTAGCTCTTTTGGGAGGGCTTTAGCTGCGGGGCAATGGATACGAGATTGGTATGCCCCTATTATAACTGAAGACGGCAGAAAAGACGTTGATTATGGCATCCATGCGGTGCAACTCTATTTTTCTAGCAAACATGTTCAAGCCACGCCCTTTTTTTATTTTTCACCTAAGACTTACGAAGCGCCCGGGATTAAAATCCATATTGATAGCAACCCGAAATTTATAGGTTTAGGGTTACGATCTCAAACCCTTATCAATGTGATTTTCCCCGTTTATGCTAAAGATTTATACGATGTGTATTGGCGTAACTCTAAGATTGGCGAATGGGGTTCATCGCTTTTAATCCACCAACGCTTTGACTGCAACGAATTTAACTTTGGCTTTGGCTATTACCAAAATTTTGGCAACGCTAACGCAAGGATTGGCTGGTATGGTAACCCGATTCCTTTTGACATAAGAAGTAACAGCATTTATGGTTTGGTTTTTAGTAACGCTGTTACCGCAGACTCTGTTAGCGGATATGTATTTGGTGGGGGGGTGCATAGAGGGTTTTTATGGGGGATTTTAGGCAGATACACTTATGCCACCAGAGCTAGCGAAAGATCCATTAACTTGCACTTGGGTTATAAATGGGGTTCTTTTGCTAGCGTTGATATGAATTTACAATACTATGCGGTGAGCATGCACACTGGCTATAAGGTTAATGATCTCACTAGCCCTTTTGATAAAGCCTTTAAGGCGAACACACAAGACAGAAGCAACCTTATAGTTAGCGTGAAATTCTTTTTTTAACCCCTATCAATTAGGCTTGGTAGAATTGAGCCATTGCTTTTGGAAATTAATGGCTTTTCTCAATTCGGCTTCTAGCTGGGATAAAACATCTTTTAAGGGCTTAACATCAACCAAATTGTCTTGCTTGAAGGAATCTAGCTGTTTGTCAATTTGCAAAGCGGCATCCAGCGCGTCTTGGGGGAATACCGGCTCGCCTAAAGCCTTTTTAATCGATTCGCCGATTTCAATCGTTTCAGAGCCTTGATGATCTTTTAAGTTAGGGTTATTTTCTTTATCCTTAGGCTTAGGCTCTAAAATCAAGCGCAAATGTTTGATTTTTTCATGCAAATCGTTAAGATCTTTTAAGTGATCGGTATTGTGCCCCCTATCCACCGCTTTTTCTAAAAGCTTATCGCTCAGGCTCACTAACTGATCGCTTAATTTAACGCTGTTAGCTTGCGCTTCTATTATCTCATCAATATCAATCGCTGCTAAAGCACTCACAAAATAAAAGGGCAACGCCCACCTTCTAAAACGAGAGAAAAACTTCTGCATTTACCTTCCTTAAATACGCTATAAAAATGATACTTTTTAATATGGTGGAGCTGTGGGGAATCGAACCCCAGTCCAAAAATCTTGTCCTAAACACAAACTTCTACAATGCTTAGAAAATTGGTTAATTTTTTAGCCTTAAAACTAGCTCTGGTCCAACTTTCTAAAACCTTGAGGTAGTTTCAAGAGTTCTTGTTTCTTAGTTTAAAAGGCGAACCACCTTTTAAAAGCGTCTAGCTTAAGGTTATGGAGTGATTAAAACGCTAGAAATTTCAATCAGTCCAGCTCCAAAAGGAGATTAACTCACGCAGCTTTAGCGTAAGCTGGAGCGTAATCTGTGTTGTTTACAGTTATTTTTGTTGCTGTTTTACAAGCAGCACTTGGCATGCTATCTGTGCGACAAGAAATCTGTCGAAATCCAAGTCAGCCCCATGATTTCTAAAGGCTTGTCCATTTTAACTAACTTTTGCTAACAAAACGCAATGAATCATCAAAAATCATTGGCGCACAATATCAATATTTTCATCTTTAGGCTTAAAAACAAAGATTTCATTAGCGATGGTGGGGTTAATTTCTGTTTGAGAAAAAGTGATCGTAACAAGATTGTTCATTTCATCTTTAAATTCCAACGAAAAAGGCTTGCCATCTTTAAAAACCAAACGATAAGTGGTTTTGTTGATAGTCGTTTTAAAAGAGCCGTCATCTTGCTTTTTCAACCGCCTGAGAATGGTGAAAAAATCCGTCTTGTCTTTTAAGGGCGTGATGGTCGCTTGAAACAAATTAGGCTCATAAATTACCACTTCTTTATCGTTCATGTAAATTTCTTTTTTTAAAGGCTTTTCATAAATCCATAAAGCCCAATTAGGGGCTTTAGCCTTTAAAACCCCGTAATAAACTAAAGGTTTTTCATTTTTTAAAACCTGCTTGAAATTCGCGCTAAAACTTTGCAAATGCTCTAAAACCTCTTCTTCTTTAGAAAGCGTTGAAGGATTTTTAGCACTAGCAACGCTCATAAAAATCAAAACCATTACAATCTTTAAAAAAGCTTCCATTATCCAAACCTTAAAATAACCTCTCATCTTTAATAAAACCCTTTATTTTACATGACTTTTATTTTATCCATGCTAAAATGGGATTAAAAACTGACGCTTTAATAAAATAAATGAGATTAAAGCACTCTTAATAAGGTTATTACCACTATGATAAAAGCAATAATTGGAAAAATCATTGGCACTAGAAACGATCGCTGGATCAAACAATACAAAAAAAAAGTCCTAGCCATCAACGCCTTAGAGCCTACTTATGAAAAAATGAGCGATAATGAGCTGCAAAACGCTTTTGAAGAGTTAAAAAAACGAGTGCGATCCACAGAAAAAGATTTGCAAGAAAAAACCCTTTTAGAAGTCTTGCCAGAAAGTTTTGCTATCACTAGAGAAGCGAGCAAAAGGATCTTAAAGATGCGCCATTTTGACGTGCAACTCATTGGGGGCATGGTTTTAAACGATGGCAAAATCGCTGAAATGAAAACCGGCGAGGGCAAGACTTTAGTCGCTACTTTAGCGGTGGCTTTGAACGCTTTAAAGGGCGAGAGCGTGTTCGTGGTAACCGTTAATGATTACCTAGCCCATAGGGATTCTAAAGAAATGGAGCCGTTGTATCATTTCTTAGGTTATAGCGTAGGCACGATCACTGCAAGCGTGCGAGATGATGATGAGCGCTTAGAAATTTATTCTAAAGACATTGTTTATGGCACTAATAATGAATTTGGCTTTGATTATCTAAGAGATAACATGAAGTATTCTTTAGAGCATAAGGTGCAAAAATCCCATGCGTTCGCTATTGTTGATGAAGTGGATTCCATTTTAATTGATGAAGCGAGAACCCCTTTAATCATTTCAGGGCCTGTGGATAGGCGCATGGAAAATTACAACAAGGCTGATGAAGTCGCTAAAAGCATGCAAGTGGAAACAGATTTCACCATAGATGAAAAAAACCGCGCGATTTTAATCACTGAAGAGGGGATTAAAAAAGCCGAAAACCTCTTTGGTGTGGATAATTTATACAAGATTGAAAACGCCGCCTTATCGCACCATTTAGACCAGGCTTTGAAAGCGAATTACCTCTTTTTTATTGATAAAGATTATATTGTAGCCAATAATGAAGTGGTGATTGTAGATGAATTTACCGGCCGTTTATCTGAGGGGAGGCGCTTTAGTGAGGGCCTGCATCAGGCTTTAGAGGCTAAAGAGGGCGTGAGCATTAAAGAAGAGAGCCAAACCTTAGCCGATATTACTTTCCAAAATTATTTCAGGATGTTTTCTAAACTTTCAGGCATGACAGGCACGGCTCAAACCGAAGCCACAGAATTTTTAGAAATCTACAATTTAGAAGTGGTGTCTATCCCCACTAATCTAGCGATCAAGCGAAAAGATTTGAACGATCTCATCTATAAGAGTGAAAAAGAAAAATTTGACGCTGTGATCCTTAAAATTAAAGAATTACACGATAAGGGTCAGCCCATTCTAGTTGGCACGGCTAGTATTGAAAAGAGTGAAACCTTGCACGCTTTACTCAAAAAAGAACGCATCCCTCACACCGTTTTAAACGCCAAGCAGCACACCAAAGAAGCTGAAATCATCAAAGACGCTGGGCTTAAAGGGGCGGTTACGATTGCGACTAACATGGCAGGCAGGGGCGTTGATATTAAACTCACTGATGAAATTAAAGAGCTTGGGGGGTTGTATATCATTGGCACTGAAAGGCATGAGAGCCGCAGGATTGACAACCAATTAAGGGGGCGAAGCGGGCGCCAAGGCGATCCGGGGACAAGCCAATTTTATTTGAGCTTAGAAGACAATCTGTTACGCATTTTTGGGAGCGATAGGATTAAGGGGGTGATGGAAAAATTAGGGCTTAAAGACGGCGAACACATTGAATCAAAGCTTGTAACAAGAGCGGTGGAAAACGCGCAAAAAAAAGTGGAAAACTTGCATTTTGAAAGCCGTAAGCATTTGTTAGAATACGATGATGTGGCTAATGAGCAACGAAAAAGCGTGTATAAATTTAGAGATGAATTATTAGATGCCAATTACGATATTAGCGCTAAAATCGCTGAAAACAGAGAATACGCGCTCAATCAAATCTTTTCTAAACTCAAAGCCTTTGACCATCAAAACCTGTCTGAAGAGGAACTTTTAGGGCTTAAAAACGTCTTAAAAGAAGATTTTAACGCTCATGTTGCATTAGAAGATTTAAAAAAAGCCTCTCCTATTGAAAGCTTTGTAGCTGAAAAACTAAAAAGCGATTATGAAAACAAAATGAAAGTTTTAGATAGCGAACAAAGGAGCCGGATTGAACGCATCGTGTATTTGCAGATTTTGGACAACGCATGGCGAGAGCACCTTTATACGATGGATAGTCTCAAAACCGGCATTAATTTAAGAGGCTATAACCAAAAAGACCCCCTTGTAGAATACAAAAAAGAGAGTTACAACCTTTTCTTAGAATTCATTGAAGACATTAAAATGGAAGCGATCAAAACCTTTTCTAAGATCCAGTTTGAAAATGAGCAAGATTCTAGCGATGCGGAGCGTTATTTGGATAACTTTAGCGAAGAAAGAGAGCATGAGAGCGTAACTTACCGCCATGAAGAAACTTTAGACGAAGATTTGAATGCGGCCATGAAAGCTTTTTCTAAAACCCCTAAAAGAAACGAGCCTTGCCCTTGTCAAAGCGGCAAAAAATATAAAGATTGTTGCGCTAAAAGCGGGCCTAAAAAGGGCTTATTTGCCAAATAGATCCTTAATCTTTTTCCTTATCAAGCGTTATTTGCGTTTTGATAAAAGCCAGCCATTTATCAGCATCACCGCTTTGTTAGCCTTTTTTGGCGTGGCGGTTGGCGTGATGGTTTTGATTGTGGCTATGGCGATCATGAACGGCATGAGTAAGGAATTTGAAAAAAAGCTTTTTGTGATGAATTACCCCTTAACGCTCTATACCACAAGCCCTTATGGGATCAGCGAAGAAGTGGTTCAAGCTTTAGAAAAAAAGTTCCCCAATTTGCTTTTTAGCCCCTATTTGCAAACTCAAAGCCTGATTAAAAGCGCGCATTCTATGAATGGTGGCGTGGTGTTTGGGGTTGATTTTTCTAAAGAAAGGCGCATCAATGAAGTTTTAAACGACGCTTTAAAAAACACCAATACAAACGATTTTTTTAAAAACCCTTTTAATTTGATCGTGGGGAAAAGCTTGAGATACAGCTTGAATTTAGATCTCAATCAAAAAGCCGATTTGTTTTTCACCGAATTGGAGCCAACAGGCCTAACCCTCTCCCCTATCATGAAGCGTTTTACTATCAAAGGCGATTTTGATTCAGGGCTAAAATCTTATGACATGAGCTACATGTATGCTAGCCTTCAAGCCATAAGCGCGATCAGGAGGTTGCCCTTAGGGCTTTATGATGGGGTGCATGTCTATTCTAAAACGCCCATGAAGGATATTGAAATTTTACGCAACGCTTTAAAAACCATCAATCACCATGGCATAGGCATTGAAGGGTGGTGGCAACAAAACGGGAATTTTTTCTCGGCTATGGAATTAGAAAAAAGAGCGTTATTCATTGTGCTCATGCTCATTATTTTAATGGCGTCTTTGAATATTATTAGTTCGCTTTTAATGGTGGTAATGAACAGGCGTAAAGAAATCGCCCTACTCTTTAGCATGGGGAGCAGTCAAAAAGAAATCCAAAAAACCTTTTTTTATTTGGGCAATATCATCGGTTTGGGCGGTGTGATCCTTGGGGTGGTTTTAGCGTTTTTAAGCATGTATCTTTTAAGCGTGTTCCCTATCATCTCGCTCCCGGCAGATGTTTATGGCATTAACACCTTGCCTTTGGATTTGTCTTTAATGGATTTTATGCTCACTCTAATAGGCTCTATCATTATCGTAGCCCTTTCTTCTTATTACCCGTCTAAAAAAGCTTCTCATATTGACGCTTTAAGCGTGTTAAGGAATGAATAAATTAAAAAAATAAATCATATTGAGATTAAATAAGGCTTTGAGTGTCTGTATTTGACTAACAAAGAAAAATTTTATTCTTAAAATTAAAAAAACCATAATATTATGCTAATATTAACGCACGACTTAGTTAAGAATTAACTTTGTAAGTCAGACTTCGTAGAAAAAAGGACGAAAGATGAACAGACTGATTAGATGTTTAAGATCTGTAAGAAAAAATTTTCTTTGAATGGTGTTGGCTTACTCTATTATTTAGAATTTTTTGTTTATACTAAGGGTTAAACATGAACTATAAAGTTGCATCTGCTAAAAATATCGCAACGCTTCTTTTTTTATTCTCTTCTCAAAGTGAAGCTCTTGATTTGGGTAAAATCGCTAAAATCAAAGCGGGTGCTGAAAGTTTCTCTAAAGTCGGTTTCAATAACAAACCTATCAACACTAATAAAGGGCTTTACCCTACCGAAACCTTTATGACGGTTATGGCTTACATGCAAGTGGATTTTACAGAACTCTTGCCCAAAAGCGCTACGGCTAACGGGCACCATTTAGACGGGAGTCTTGGGGGTTGGGGGGGTGCTGTAATTTATGATAGCACTAAGGATTTCATTAACGAAGTTACAGGGAAAACCTATGGGGCTATGGCTTGGAACTATGTGGGCTATTGGGGCGGTCTTGTGGGGCAAAAGCCATGGGCTAGTTGCGGGTTAGCCACAGGGAATTTGACTCAAGGCCAATACGATAAGATGACTCAAGCCCAAATGACACAGTTGTCTAATCAAGAAGCTTTAGAGGCTTCCACTTGTGCAAAAACTTATGCCGATCACACCAGAAACTATGTGATTTATAACGCTTACTTGCGCTACAACTACAAAGATATTTTTGAAATTAGGGGCGGGAGATACGAATCCCCAGCGGATTATATGAGTGGTTACAACCAAGGCTTGGATATGACCTTAAACTTAGGGAATTTCAAATTCTGGTGGTTTAGCTCTTTTGGCCGTGGCTTTGCCTATAACGAGTGGCTTTATAATTTCTATTCGCCTAAAACCTACACTCTTAAAAACGGGCAAACCATAAACCCTGGGGTGCATGCCTTTTATATCATTTGGAATTACAAGGGTTGGAGCATTCAGCCTTTTGTCTATTTTTCACCCTTTAACGAATACGACCCTAACTTTACGATCACTTATGATAGTAACCCCACTTTTACGGGATTAGGGTTTCGCTCTCAAACCGATGTTACCGTGCTCAATCCTTTTTACGCTAAAAGATTTTGGGGCACCTATCAATTTGGCATGCCAGCCGGTAAGAACGCACACAGCTTGATGATCAAACAAAAGTTTGAATGGAATGAATACAATTTTGGTTTTGGGATTTATAAATCCTTTGGGAACGCTAACTGGATGATAGGCTACCATGGTAACCGCTTGGGCTTTGACTTTTGGACGAACACCGTTTATGCAAACACCCTTAACTCTTTGTCTTACATGATGGATGCGAACGCTTTTACCGTGTTTGCCTTTGGCGGCGGGGTGCATAGGAAATTCCTTTGGGGGTTATTAGGGCGTTTGACTTATGGGCCTAGAGCTAATGAACAAGTCCTATCGCTCAACTTGGGCTATAAATTCACTAAAAATTTCTCAGCCGACATTAAATTTGAATATTATAATGTGTTGATGCATCAAGGCTATAAAATGGGGTGGAACGGGCCCAAATTGGACAGCCAGCCGGCAACCGATCAAGACAGGAGCCACATTTTCACCGAGATAGTGTGGAAGCTTTAAACCCTCTTTAAATAACAACCCTTTAAGGGTTTGTTAAAACGCCCAGCAAAAAACAGCCATTAAAAACCGCTTTAGTGCCTGTTTTAGGGCTTGTTTTTAAAAAGCGTTAGAATTTTAAATTTTTTTATTACGCTATTTTTGGCTCTGTGATACTAAAACTTTTATTTTTAAAAACGGGCTTTTATTTGCTTTGTTTTGTCATTTTAAAACTCCTTTTAAAAAATATTTCAAATTCTTTTTACGCAAGCTCTTTTATTATTGATTGTAAAAACGCTTTTAGCATTTTTTAACTTCTTTGTGTGGGGTTAGGGGTTTAAAAGTCAATAGTTTTTCTCGG
>NZ_VEYL01000007.1:0-76827 GCF_006439795.1 Helicobacter pylori | reverse complement strand
GCCGAGTTGAAGAAATTGGATTTGATATAGGCGTGGTTGTAATCAAAGAAACCATAATACCTTAACCCCCATCTTTTCTTTTCTCCAAAAAATTGCTTATAACCCACTTGCACCCCAAGGCCATTCATCGCTCCGTTATTGGTTTGAGAGCTAATGATGCCCACCCGTTTGAAAGGGTTATGACCGAGTTCTTGAACAATGGTGTTGGCTAGGGTTTCAGCTTGATTGATTTGAGGCGTTTGGCTAGAAAAAGAAGCGTTGCTGCTTTCTAGCGAAGCTAGAGTTTGTTTCACGCCCGCACAGCCTTTCCCCCAAGTGTTATTAGAAACGCTTTCACTTGAAGCATTCGCGCTGCATTCTTCTATATAATTTTTAAGAACTCCTGTAGAAATTCTATTAAAATCGCTCCCCACTTGATTGGTCAGTTTTAAAACCGCTGCTTGGGATTGAGCGTTTTTGAGCATGCTTTGAGCCAAAGCAACACTATTAGGAGAGTTAAGGTTGAAATCATGGGGTTGGGCGATGCTTTTTAGTGGGGTAGTATTAAGCTGTTGGGTTTCTTGAACGATGTTTTGAGCGTTACTAATCATGTCTGAAATAGCGCTAAATTCCGTGCCAAAAACGCTACACGAATTTTGGTTAGTGCTCGTTTGCCATGAAGGGGTGTTTGCGCCATTAGTCCCACCATTAGATTTCCCTTTCAACATCGGGCAATTGTCTTGAAGGGTGTTGATGATGGTTTGCGCTTGGGTTAAAAGGTTTTGCGCATCGTTAATATAAGTATCAGTTATGCTGATTGTAGCATCAGCGGCATTGTTATTGTTGTTATTGACATTAATGTTGTTAGCGTTGGTTGCTGTTTTAATGGTTACTTCCACCGTTTTTTTTGTATTGCTTAAAGCAGGGAGACCTTGTTTCAAAGCGGCTTGGATAATTTGATACGCTTTATTGAGCGTTGCAAATTGTTCAATGGTTAGAGAGCTATTTTTACCTGCTTGAAGTAACCCCACATGCCCACCGCAAGTGATTGAATCTGAACTTTGTCCTGGTTGGTTGTAAAAAGTTTCTGTGGTGTTGTGATTGGGTTTATCCGTATAGCCTCCGCATATGACTGCATAAGCGATGCTATTCCATAACCCCACCGTGGATTTTAGCGCTAAAAGCGTGGCTTGATAGGCAGGGGAATTGTCTGTTGTATCAATCAAACTTTGCGCGCTTTTGTTTAAATTACCAATCGCTTGATTGATCGCTGTGGCGCTGTTTGCGTTAATCGCTTCTGGATTGGAATGGCTGTGATTAGCTAAAAGCTTGTTTAAGTTTTCATAAGCGTCTGAAAGTTTTTGCACCTTGTCGGCGTTTTTCACTTTTTGAACCGCTTCACCGATTTGATAACCCACGCTTAAAAAAACGCCGTTGTCTTCAGCACGGAGCAATGACGCCGCAAGAGTTAGAGAAAGCAGAATCGTTTTTTTCGTTTTTTTCATAAAATGTTCCTTAGAGTAATGTTTTATTGCAAAAATGTATCAAAATGAGAATTTATTTACAATGCGTTTAATTTTACCACAAATTTATTGGATTTCAAAAAAGTTTTAGGGTGTTTTGATGCGTTCAATCAAACTTTTAAGAGTGTTTTTAATTTAATTGGGATTTGGTTTTAGAAAGATTGTTGTAGAATAAACACCCCCATAAGTGCAATTATGGGGATAAATCCATAAAAGGAGTTTGTCATGGCTACCAAACATGGCAAAAACTCTTGGAAAACATTATACCTTGAAATTTCATTTTTGGGGTGTAAAGTTGTTGTTTTATTGAAGCGGTAGTTTTGTCAAACGAAGTTTCTGTAAAACGATAGCTTTAGTTTTTCCAAAGTTCCCTTAAGGCTTTTAGCTTTAAGGGTTTTCCTTTAAAGTTTATCCTTAACTTATGGGGTTATAAAACTCTTTTAAATTAGCCCCAATATTCTTTTTAGCGTTCTTTGCTTGGAATACTAGATTTTAAAAACTCCGCCAAAAAACGATAGATTTTTTATAAAAGATAATCAAAAGCTTATTTCTTAAGAAATAGAAAATAAACACTAACGAAATTATAAAGGTGGATATGATACAATGGATTTAGGAAACGCCAATAAAATTAAAAAGGTTCAAAAATAGTGTTAACTCTCCCTTTGATAGAAAAACGCCCTTTTTTAAATCACGAACGCATCAAATTGCATAGTTTTTCGCAAATTAAAGCGTATTTTGACACACTCAATTTTGACACAAGTCATTTTGTTAATTCTAATGATATTTGCACCCCATTAGATTGTGTGAAAGAAATGATAGACACTATCCCAAGCGATTTTTTTAAACAAGAACATTTAAAAATTTTAGATTGTTGTTGTGGGAATGGGAATTTTTTTGCTTATTTAGAGACTAAGACTTCTCTAAACAATCTGTATTTTAATGAGATTAACCCTAAACGCATTGAGCATGTTAAAAAATATTTTGGGAGCAATATCCATTTAAGCTGTAAGGATTTTTTAAAATTTGATAGGGCTACGCTTTATGACTTAATCGTGGCTAACCCGCCTTTTGCTAAATTAATGCGCTAGGTCGCACTTCTAAAAATCATAATCTGGCAAGAGACTTTATTAAAAAAGCCTTAGAGCTTACAAAAAATGGAGGTTATATTTTATTCATTGTGCCTAATCATTGGATGAGTTTTTCAGATAGGAATGTTTTACCCAATTTACTCTCACAATATCAATTTATCCATCTTAATATTGGTGGAGCTAAAAAATACTTTAAAAAAGTTGGCTCATCTTTCACTTGGTTTTTATTGCAAAAAGTCTCTAATCAAAAAAGTTTTAGCGTAGAAAATCATTATGTTTTAAAAGACAGACAAAGAGTTTCGCTTAAAACTCATTTAAATTTCATTCCCTTGTATTTGAATGAATTAGTTTGTAACATTTTAGATAAAACAATCAATAATACTCATCTACCTACCTACAAAATAGAAACGACAAGCTTTCTACACAGGACAACCAAAAAAGAATTTTTATCGCCCATTCAAAATAAGGACTACCCTTATAAGATTATCCATACCCCTAGTCAAGTCGTATATAGTAAAATCCCCCACAAATACCAAGAAGGCTATAAAGTCTTTTTATCTTTGACTAATCAATACAGCACATTTATTGATAATTGCGGTATGACACAAAGCATTGCGTTTGTGCGTTGCAAAAACTACGAAGAGGCCTTAAAAATTAAAACCGAATTAGATAATGAAATTTATTTATTTCTTAATAATCTCACTCGTTATGGAAATTTTAATAACATTAGAGTGTTACAGCATTTACCTTTATTGGAAAGTATTGTTCTAAACAAGCAAGAATTAGAATTTATCCAAAAATTTAATGGGGCGTATTATGGCAAAAAGAAAGAGCGATATAATTTTAAAGAGTGTTAATGATTTAAAAGATGAAATTGATTACAAGGACTTTGAATACAAAGAGTATTTTAATTTGTTATGCGAATTAGTCCCCAATAATAGTTTGGAAAAATTAGAAATCAACGCCATTGATGAAAAGAATATGAAAAACGAAGAACTTGTATATGTGTTTGTTATTCAAGGTAAAATTTTTAAAATCGGTCATAGCATTACACCCATCACGAAGCGAGTACAATCTTATAATTGTGGCAAAGTAGAATATCGTAAAAATGGCACTTGCAGCACAACAAATTATTTTGTATTGCAATCGCTCTTAAAGATTAATAAAATCGTACAAGTGTATGCATTTTTTCCAGAACAACCTACCTATACCCTATTTGGTAAAACTTACCAAGATAGTTTTTCAACTTCTAAAAGGGCTGAGAATGTGATTTTAGAAAATTTTATTAAAAATCATAATAAAAAACCTATCGGATGCACACAGACTTAAAAAGAATATTTTTATATATTGCATATGTTTTTTAAAGTATGGTCACAAATAATCTCCACACTAAAGCTATATATAAAGAACTAAATTTGATGGTTTTACTTAGTGGAGTGAATGAATTTTTGCTCTTTAAAAATTTTTTCAATCGTCATTGCGTCATCATCTCCAAAGCCAAAATTATCATGTTATCAAAGCTCTCTACCCTTTCTTTAGGGCTTAAGGCTTCTTTAGTGATTAAGTGATCTGAGACTGAGCATAAGCATAAAGCCTTAGCGTTTAGTTCCATCGCCGTGGCGTATAACCCTGCCGCTTCCATTTCAATAGCCAAGTGGTTGTATTGGGCCATTAAATCAAAAGCATGCGTTTCAAAAGAATAGAAAAAATCGCTTGAAAAAATATTGCCCACCTTCAAATCAATACCCAAACGCTTTGCTGTTTGATACGCTCTTAAACTCAATTCAAAATCAGGCGTTGCGCTCAAATCGTGGTTTAAAAAACGCACCCGATTGGTTTTAGAATCCGTTGAAGCTCCAATCGCCATGATAATGTCTTTCAGGCCAACTTTTGGGCTAATCGCTCCGCAAGTGCCAATCCTTAAAAGCTCTTTAACCTGATAGGTTTTAATGAGTTCGGTTACATAAATCGTGCATGACGCAATGCCCATGCCATGCCCCATTAAAGAAATCCCCTTACCCTTATACTTCCCGCTAAAGCCTAGCATGTTACGCACATTCGTGATCTCTTTAGCGTCTTGTAAAAAATTTTTCGCAATGTAGCTCACCCTTAAGGGATCGCCGCATAAAAGGCATTGAGGATAAAAATCGCCGATTTTAGCGTTGATGTGAGGGGTCATGGTTGTCCTTTAAATTTTAGTAAGTTTTTGCCATAATCTAAGGGGCTTAATCCCAAAAAATAAGCGATACTCTGCCCAATATCCGCAAACGACTCGCTCTTGCCTAAAAAGGCTGGTTGTAAATCCTTGTGATAGAACAAAACAGGAATGTATTCTCGTGTGTGATCGGTGCCTTTAAAACTGGGATCACACCCATGATCGGCGCAAAGAATGAGCAAATCGTTTTCTTTTAAATTGTCTAAAACCTCTTTTAAGCGCAAATCAAAATACTCTAAAGCGTTAGCATACCCGCTGACATCACGCCGATGCCCATAATCGCTATCAAAATGCACAAAATTCGTAAAAATCAAGCTGTTGTTTGGGGCGTTTTTGACTTGATCTAAAGTAACATCGCATAATTCCATTAAACTACCGGCTTTGAACTTTTGAGTGATCCCCACATGAGCGTAAATATCAGCGATTTTCCCAATGCTAATGACTTCGCCCTGTTTTTCTTCAATGAATGTTTCAAAAAGCAATTTTTTATGGGGCTTTATCGCATAGTCTTTGCGGTTAGCGGTGCGTTTGAAATCCTCTCTATTGGCGCCAATAAAGGGGCGTGCGATCACTCTGGCGATCTTTAAAGGCTCTAGAATTTGAAACGCTTCTTCACAAAGAGCGTATAAATGATCAAGCCCAAATTTTTCTTCATGCGCAGCGATTTGAAACACCGAATCCGCTGAAGTGTAAAAAATGGGGTATAAAGTTTCTAAATGCTTTTCGCCTAAATCTTTGATGATTTCTGTTCCTGATGCGTGGCAATTCCCTAAATAGCCCTTAATCTTAGTTTTGTGCATGATTTCATCTAAAATTTCTTTAGGAAACGAATCATTTTTGTCTTTAAAATACCCCCATTCAAAAAGAACGGGCGCACCCATCATCTCCCAATGCCCAGAAATCGTATCCTTAGCGCTAGAAAGTTCTTTGGCGTAAGCGTAAGCCCCTATTAAATTGGGTTGTGGTTGAAAGCCTAAGGGCAATTCATTTGTGGCTTTTAAAGCGCTCAACCCTAAACCCAAACTCTCTAAATAAGGCAGTTTCAAAGCCCCATTGCGATCGTTAGAATCAGCCAAGTTATTGAAACAAGCCTTAGCGATATTGCCTAAAGTGTTCGCCCCCAAATCGCCAAAATCTTTAGCGTCTTCGCTAGCCCCTATACCAAAAGAATCCAATAATAAAATCACCACTCTTTTTTGCATGTTTCGTCCTTTTAATGAGCGTTTAGTCCTATGAATAACCCGGCGATAGTCGCGCTCATGAAATTAGAAAGCGTGCCTACAAGCACCGCTTTTAAAGCAAGCCTTATAATGAGATCCTTCTTTTTAGGCACTAAACTGCCAAGCCCTCCAATGAGCATAGCGACTGAGCTTAAGTTAGCAAACCCGCACAACGCAAAAGTGATGATCGCTTTAGTTTTCTCACTCAAGATTAAAGGAGGGTTATCGCCCAAATAAGGCAATAACTGCATATAGCCCACAAATTCATTGAGCGCGATTTTAATGCCTATGATTTCTCCGGCAATCCCGGCCTGACTCCAAGGAATGCCTAACATAAAGGCTAAGGGTTTTAAGAGCGTGCCTAAAATTAACCCTAAAGACAAATGCTCCATGCCTAAAAATCCCCCTATAACCCCTAAAAGCCCGTTAATGAGCGCGAGCATCCCCACAAAAGCTAAAAGCATCGCTCCCACATGCAAGGCTAAATTTAGCCCTGTACTTGCCCCATTAGCGATAGCTTCTATGGCGTTGACATGCTTTTCTGCCGAAACATCTGCATGGCTAGAAATGGTTTCGTTTTGTGGGTAAATGATTTTAGCGAACAACAACCCCCCAGGAGCGGACATAAACGAAGCAGCGATCAAATAAGGCAAAGGAATGCCCATGCTCGCATACCCAGCTAACACAGGCCCCGCAACGCTAGCCATGCCCACGCACATGACCGCAAAAATCTCTGAATCGCTCATGCTTTTCAAATAAGGTTTAATGACTAAGGGCGCTTCGGTGTGTGCTACAAAAATATTAGCCGCTGCGCTCATGCTTTCTGCTTTAGAAGTGCCTAAGCATTTTTGCAACGCCCCACCAATGAGATTGATAAATAAAGGCATGATTTTTAAATAATATAGAAGTGAAATCAAGCTAGCAAAAAAGATAATGATCGCTAAAACATTGATCGCAAAGACAAACCCCCCTATCCCTTGATCGCCCTTAGCGTTTGGAGCGAGATTGCCAAATAAAAAACGCACCCCCTCATAGCCATAAGAAATCACGCTTTGTATGCCACTAGCTAAGCCTTGCAGCATTTCCCTACCCAAAGGCACATATAAAGCCAACGCCCCTAAAGCCACTTGAATCACAAAGGCGCTGACAATCGTGCGATAATTTATAGCCCTTTTATTGCTAGAAAACACCCAAGCAATAAGAAAAAGCACCGCCATCCCTACAACACTAAAAAGAGAGCTAAAAATCATCGTCAAATCCCTAAAGAAATTAAAGAAATTAAAAGATGCAGAGTTATTGTAGTTTAGGTTTGCTAAAAAAAAGATTAAACGGATATTAAATGAATATTAAATCAAATCATGGTGTCAAGAGGGGGACTTGAACCCCCGACCTCCGGCTTATGAGACCAGCGCTCTAAACCAGCTGAGCTACCTTGACAAAAAAATAAAAGAATAAGATTATACAAAAAATTTTCTTAAAAATCCATTAAAATTACATTAAACTTTTATCATCAATCCTACTTCCTCAAATTGATGACAAAAGTTGGGCATTTTCTTGTAAAATAACCCGCATGTTTAAGAAAATTTTTCCATTAGCGTTAGTGTCGTCGTTGCGGTTTTTGGGGCTTTTTATTGTTTTGCCGGTCATTAGTTTGTATGCGGATAGTTTCCATTCAAGCAGTCCTTTACTCGTGGGGTTGGCTGTGGGCGGAGCGTATCTCACACAAATTATTTTTCAAACCCCCATGGGCATTCTTAGCGATAAAATCGGCCGTAAAGTGGTGGTTATGGTGTGCTTATTATTGTTTTTAGCTGGCTCGTTAGTGTGCTTTATAGCGAATGATATTATTACGCTCGTTATCGGGCGCTTCATTCAAGGCATGGGGGCTTTAGGGGGGGTTATTAGCGCGATGGTGGCTGATGAAGTGAAAGAAGAAGAGCGCACCAAAGCGATGGCCATCATGGGGGCGTTTATTTTCATTAGCTTCACCATAAGCATGGCCATAGGCCCTGGGGTTGTGGCGTTCTTTGGGGGAGCAAAATGGCTCTTCTTGCTCACGGCGATCTTAACTTTATTGAGTTTGTTGATGCTTTTAAAAGTCAAAGACGCCCCTAAAATTTCTTACCAAATCAAAAACATAAAAGCTTATCAACCCAACTCTAAAGCCTTGTATCTTTTGTATCTAAGCTCTTTTTTTGAAAAAGCGTTCATGACGCTTATTTTTGTGCTGATCCCTTTAGCCTTAGTGAATGAATTTCATAAAGATGAAAGCTTTTTGATCTTAGTGTATGTGCCTGGAGCCTTATTAGGGGTTTTAAGCATGGGAATAGCGAGCGTTATGGCTGAAAAATACAATAAGCCTAAAGGGGTGATGCTTTCTGGCGTATTATTGTTTATTATGAGTTATTTGTGCTTGTTTTTAGCCGACTCTAGCTTTTTAGGGAAATATTTATGGCTCTTTATTCTTGGGGTGGCGTTTTTCTTTATTGGCTTTGCCACCTTAGAGCCTATCATGCAATCTTTAGCGTCTAAGTTCGCTAAAGTGCATGAAAAAGGCAAGGTTTTAGGGCAATTCACTACTTTTGGCTATTTAGGGAGCTTTGTTGGGGGCGTGAGTGGGGGGTTGAGCTATCATCATTTAGGCGTTTCTAACACAAGCTTAATCGTTGTAGGTTTAGGGCTTATTTGGGGTTTATCGCTCTTTTTACTCCATAACCCTTCCAAGCAAAAAAATGTCTATTTCCCCTTAGACGCTTATAATGAGGAACAATTTGAAACTTTAGGGGACAAAATCATTGAATGGTATGTCAATATTAGCGAAGAAATCATTATTGTGAAATATAATTCCGATCACATTAGCGAAGAAGAAATCATTCGCTTAGCGCAAAAATTTAGAAAATAAACATAATTAAGGATCAAAAATGGCCTATGAAATTTCCAAAAAAGTCTTGCACATTGTAGGCAAGACAAACGCCACTTACAAACTCATAGAAGAAGGCGATAAAATCTTGTTAGGGTTGAGCGGGGGCAAGGATTCTATCATGCTCGCTTGCATCTTAGCCAGGATGCAAAAACATGCCCCTTTCAAATTTGATTTTAAAGCAGTTACCGTGCATTATGGCTTGGGCGAAGATTTGAAATGGTTGAGCGATTTGTGCCAAGAGCAAGGCATTGAGCATGAGATCATTTACACCCAAATCGCTGCCACGATCAACGAAAAACGCCGTGAAAAAAGCTCGTTTTGTTCGTTTTGCTCTCGTTTGAGGCGAGGGACTTTGTATTCTAAAGCCTTAGAAGAAGGCTATAATAAAGTCGCTATCGCGCACCATTTAGATGATGCGGTGGAGAGCTTTTTTATGAACTTCACTTATAATGGGAGTTTAAGGAGCATGCCCCCCATTTATAGGGCTGAAAACGGCTTGTTGGTGATCCGCCCTTTGATTAAGGTTCGAGAAGCCAGCAGCATTCACTTTGTCACTTCTCAAAATATCCCGGTTGCTCCTGATTGCAACTGCCCAGCCAAGCAGCCCACCTCTGATAAGCCCCCTATCGCGCGATTAGCCACCAAAAATTTCTTAAAAGAAGTGCAAAACTTGCACCCTCGTTTCTTTGATAGCTTAGAAAACGCATTCAACAATGTTCAAGCGAACAGCTTTAGCGACGCTAGATATTTAGACGCTTAAGCTTTTATTCAAGCTTTTTTGTTGAGCATTTTGATCGCAATCGTGAATAACACCCCTTCAAAGATAGCCGCCATGAGCAACGCGTAGTAGGTGTTTTGCGAGATCGCTTGTGCTTTTAAACCCACTGCTGCGGTGGTTACTAAAAAAGTTAAAGGCATAGAAGCCCCTAAGGCGAATGAAAACAAATGCTTAGCTTCTTTAAAGTATTTGCGCCACAATAAGGTTGAAGTGATCAAGTGCAAACTCAACATCGCTATGACAATCAATATCCCTTGGAGGATCAAATGCGGGTTTAAAAACACTAATTTTAAGTCTAAAGTAGAGCCTACATGGATGAAAAACAAAGGCACAAAAAACCCAAACCCCACATCATTGAGCTTGTGGATCAATTCTGACTTATGAGGGAAAAAAGTAGAAACGACTAACCCCGCTAGAAACGCCCCTAAAACCATTTCTATTTTGAGCCACACCACGATCGCAACTAAGGAAAAAAAGAGCATGAGCGAAAAACGCACATCTTGGTTAAACTGACTGCTTTTAGGCATCACAAAAAGCTTTAAATGCGGGAACCACCAAAACAAAGTCTTAAAGATTTGAAACGCCACGATAATTAAGATTAAAAAAACAATGAGAATGCCTAAATCTTTAATCAAATCCATGCCCAAACCATGCGAATACACCCCATCCACGACCACCAAACCAAAAATGCTTAATAATTCCCCGATAACGCCCACTTTTAAAACCAAATCAAGCCACAAAATCTCTTTACGATAATCTTTGACTAAAGTCATGATCATGCCCAAACTGATAATAGGGAAAATCACCATGAAAATAGGCTCTAAATTAAGGCTAAAAGTAAGGATGAACGAAAGCGTGTATAAAATCAACAGATAAGCAAAAATGCGTTTTAAAAGAGAAACCCCTAATTTTTTAAACAAATAAATTTCCACTTCCAAACCGCATAAAAACATTAAAAACAAAAAGCCAATTTCAGACATGATTTCAAAGCCCTTAGTTGGCTCAATAAAACCCACATACGCCCCAACAGACCCAAATAAAATCTCCACGACCGTGATGGGCAAACGAGAGATTCTAGACATATAGGGAGCCATCACGATTAAAAGCATGATGAGCGCGAAAGTGAAAAATTCTGCATGCATGTCTTAATTTTACCTTATTTATTGGTTAAGTTTTCAAAGCGATAGGGTTTTTCTCTTTATAAGTGGTGAAAACCCCTTTTTTGATTTCGTAATAAGTTACCCCTAACGCTACTAAAAACGCTAAAAATTGAGCAATAGGGTAAGTTACCCAAACGCCATTAATCCCATAGAAATGACTTAAAATCGGCAATAGAATAACTATAAACCCCAGCGTGTGCGAAAGGGTGATGATGAACGAACTTTTGGTGCGTTGGATGGATTGGAAAAACACTGCGCACAACAAAGTCATGCCTAAAAAAACATAGCCAACATAATAAATATTCATCGCTCTTTTAGTCTCTTGCATAAAAAGGGGGTCTTGTTCGCTTGGCTGTAAATAGAGTTTGATTAAAAATTCATCTAAGAAATAATAAGCACCATAGAAAACAACCCCTATACAAAACGCTGCTTTCAAACCAAAGACAAACACCTCTTTCACGCGCTCTAAATTTCTAGCCCCATAGCTAAAGCTCGCAATCGGTTGGATGCCTTGAGAAATCGCAAACAAAGTCGTAAAAAAGATAATCGCATTATACATAACGATCCCATACATGCTCACAAACCTTTCCCCAGCCGTGTGCATGATAGCGGTATTAAACAACAAAATCATAATAGAAGCGCTAAATTCTGCCGTGCTTTGAGGCACGCCGCTTTTAGCTGAAGAAATGACTGAAGACAAAGAAAATCGTTTGATGAAATACAATTGCCCTTTTTTACGCCAAAAATGTTGCATTAAGACTAAAACCCCTATCGCATGCCCTATCACGGTGGCTATCGCGCTGCCTTGAACCCCCACTTCCAAAACAAAAATAAACAAGTAGTTGAAAAAGATATTCGCTAACGAGCCAATCAGCATCGCTACCATCGCTAAAATGGGGCGTTTGTCATTCACCACAAAAACATCCGCTAAAGGGTGCAAAACCATAAAAACCGTGCCCATTAAAATGATTTCAATGTAGCGTTTGGACATGCTCAATAAAGCGTCATTACTCCCAAAAAAACGCGCGATAGTTTCGCTAAAAGGCAATAACGCCATGCTCAAAATAAAGGCGCTTAGAGCTACAAAATAAAACACGCTGCTAAACACAAGCCTAGCCCTATGGGTTTTATTTTGACCCAAAAAATACCCCACAATACTCGCTGCCCCAAAACCAAAAAGCAATTCATACGCAATGAGTCCTGGAAAAATAGGCCATGCGATATTGACCGCAGCGATAGCTTCTTTACCCAGTTTCTTGCCCACAAACATGCCATCTATCATAGAGTAAGTGGAAAGTGAAATCATAGAAAAAGCTAAAGGGATAAAATAATAAAAAAAGAGCTTCCTAATAGAATCTTTATGCAAATCAATCTTTTTTTTGAGCATTTAAAACACACCACTTAAAATTTATGACAAATTTTTCTATTTTAACATAAAAAGAGAGACAATCTATCCGTTAACACGGTTGGATTCAAGCCGTATCATTAAATTTTAAAAAATGGTTTTTAGCAAAAAAGGGATTTCCTTTATTGGGTTAATCCTTTTAACGCTCTTTATGTTTTTTTAAATTTTATCGTAATGAATCTGAGCCAAAATAGCGCCAACAAACCTAAAGCCCCACCCACAAAGCCAATATACCCTAGCCCTAATTGGTGGATCACAATACTGCCAAACAGCGCTCCTGATCCAATCCCCACATTATAGCTTCCCGAAAAAATCGCGCTCGCGACATCCGTAGCATCTGGTGCGAGTTGCAACACTCTCATTTGCAACGCAATGGTGAGTGAAGTGATCCCAATCCCCCATAAGAAAATTTGCAAGAAAACCACCCACTCTAAGTTTTTAAACACAAAAAGCAAGAGTTGCGGGCAAATGACTAAAACCATTGCAAAAGCGATAAATTTTCTTGAATTTTTCGCGTACAAACGACCGAATAAAAAACTCCCCGCCACGCCCGCTAACCCAAAAACAAACAGCATTAGCGTCGTAATGTCAGGAGAAAATTGGCTGATTTGAATGATAAAAGGCTCAATATAGCTATAAGTGGTGAAATGCCCAGAGATAACCATGATCACAAGCAAATAAATCCCCACTAAAAGCGGGCGTTTCATTAATATAGGGACACTTGCGAGCGTGCCTGCGTTTCTACTCGGTAAATGCGGGAGCAATTTCCACATAAGCAGCATTATAAGAGTCGCAACGCCCCCGATCACGCCAAAAGTAGAGCGCCAATCTAGAATTTGCCCAATGATCCTCCCAAGCGGCAACCCTAAAATCATCGCTAACGAACTCCCTAACGCTAACAGCCCTAAAGCCTGTTGTTTTTTGTTTCTTGGCGCGACACGAATGACTAAAGAAGCCGTGATGGACCAAAAAATAGAGTGGGCAAAAGCGATACCCATACGAGAAATGAGAAGCACCCAAAAATTCCACGCTAGCGCTGAAAGGATATGACTAGCAATAAAAAGGGCGAAAAGAAAAAGCAATAAGCGTTTCCTTTCAACTTTAGCGCTAAGCAACATCAAGGGCAATGAGCCAAGAGACACCACCCATGCATAAGCAGTGATCATAAGCCCCACTGTTGCGCTCTCCATTTCAAAACTTTTCGCAATATCTGATAAGAGCGCGACAGGGACAAACTCCGTGGTGTTAAAAATAAACGCCGAAAGCGAAAACACAAAAACCCGCATTAAGGCGAACTTTTGATACGATTGTTTGGTTATCATCATTTAAATCTTAAGGGGTTAAATTTTATTCCATTTGAAAACTTGGAGTATAAGACAAAAATTTTAACCGCTTGTAAATTGGGAACTAGTTAAAACAAATATTCCCGCTCCATAGGCGCATTAATTTAATGGGGTTGTTACCATATAAAACAGAATTTAAAATCATTTCCAACTTTTAACCAATCTATTTTTTGTAACTGCGGTCATTATTGATTAAGCGCTAGAATTAATTGTTTTTTAATATTTTAGAATTTTAGAATAAAGGATAATTAAAATGAAAAAAACTTTTTTGATCGCTTTAGCGCTTACGGCTTCTCTTATAGGCGCTGAAAACACCAAATGGGATTATAAAAATAAAGAAAATGGCCCGCACCGCTGGGACAAATTGCACAAAGATTTTGAAGTGTGCAAAAGCGGTAAAAGCCAATCGCCCATCAACATTGAGCATTACTACCACACGCAAGATAAAGCCGATTTGCAATTCAAATACGCCGCTTCTAAACCTAAAGCGGTCTTTTTCACCCACCACACTTTAAAGGCTTCGTTTGAGCCGACTAACCACATTAATTATAGAGGGCATGATTATGTGCTGGATAATGTGCATTTCCACGCCCCTATGGAGTTTTTAATCAATAATAAAACCAGGCCCTTGAGTGCGCATTTCGTGCATAAAGACGCTAAAGGGCGCTTATTAGTCTTAGCGATTGGTTTTGAAGAAGGGAAAGAAAACCCCAACCTTGATCCCATTTTAGAAGGCATTCAAAAGAAACAAAATTTTAAAGAAGTGGCTTTAGACGCTTTCTTGTCTAAAAACATCAATTACTACCATTTTAACGGCTCTCTCACCGCTCCTCCTTGCACAGAAGGGGTGGCATGGTTTGTCATAGAAGAGCCTTTGGAAGTCTCCGCCAAACAATTGGCTGAAATCAAAAAACGCATGAAAAATTCGCCTAACCAACGCCCCGTCCAACCTGACTACAACACCGTAATCATTAAAAGCTCAGCTGAGACCCGCTAAAATGAAAACTCTCTCTTTTAAAAAAAGAGAGATAAAAACCATTCTTCATAAAAAAACAACGCTAAAAATTGCAACCACACAATCTAAAGTCAATTTGTATTGTCAAAAGAGAGACTATCATTCTCTTAATGAATTGAAAGCGTTTGCTAAAGATTTGATAAAATCTTACCTAAACTACAAGGCGTAAAATGGGCTACAATCAATTTTTAGCTAAAGTTAGATATAATTATCGCTCCATTGCTAAAGAGCGGTTAAAATCAATTTAAAGCGAAAGGACACAAAATGCTATTGAGTTACGATTTTTTAGAATTTGAAAATGGCAAGACAGAGAACAGAACAAGAGACTATTCTTTGACAAAGGCTATTGATAAAGAATTAGAAGAAAAGACTAGCTAAATCAACTAGACCTAGAGTAAAGGTAAAAGAGGGCTTATCTTTAAGAGCGACATTAGATGCTTTTGGTGAGGAACTCTCACGACTTAAAAGAGAACAAGATAAAGAGACTATTAAAGGCTCTACCATTGAAGCCACTAGTCTTGGTAATATTCTTAAGAAAATCAAAAGCGGACTACCTTTTGGAACTATCTCTGCGACTAGGCATTTTAAAGACGATTTTATTAAAGACTTTGATAAAGACCAAAGAGCTTTGTTGATGAGTGCTTATAAGAGCGGATTGACACCTAGTAAAAACGACAAGATAACAAAGCTTTATTTAGCTCAAGCGAAAGAAAACGCTACACACCCTATTAAAGTTAAAGACTTCTTTATGCCACAAGGTAAAGTTCTCCCTGAATATGCGACTTTAGTTGGGGAGATTTATGAAATTTTGGTTAGTGTGTTAGGTGAGAGTTATGTTGATAAATTTATAAACAGCAAAGCCACAATGAGAGACTTTATGTCTAGCGATAAATTTGTCAAAAGATACCGCTACACTCAAAAAGACAATATTAAAAGAACACAAGAGCTAAAATCTCTATTAGACAAAAAGCGACACTTTTTAGGTTATCTACAAGTAACAGGTTATTGGAAAGAAAACACTGATGACGCTCTATTCCCAGACAAAGAAGTCAGTTCCTTTGTGTTCTCACACCAACCTATGAGTTTATCATTTGATTTGGCGAGCGAGTTACTACTATTGGGGAGACATTTTAATCAAGAGGCGATTTGCTATTGTGAGAACGCTATTGTGCTTCAAAACGACAGGTATCAAGTGGAATTGGTAAGCGCCCTACCTAACGATTTTGGCGATGTATGGGCTACATTTGATAACATTACATTCTCCACCCCTGCTGAATTGCCAAACGCTCTCACAAGATTAAAAGACCAAGTTTATACTTTCTTTAAGAAACACCCTGAAAAAGACAAATATGGTGTAACCTTTGAAGACCTTGTTGTTAAGACTAAAATAACCGCTATGAAACTCCCTAAAGACTTTGATGAAAGACTAGAGGTCGCAAACTTGGTTAAAGCTAGTATTAGAGATAGACAGAATTGTTCTAGGGCTAATGGTTATCAAAAGTTATTCTTTGCTGATGAGATAGAAAGTTGGGAACGAGACGCTGTCTTTAGGAGAGAAAAACTAAAATGTATCACAAGCAAAAGTTATAGACAAAGTTATAACCACAATATTAAAGTGCGTAAGGTTGTCAATGCTATGCTAAAAGGCAAAAAAGTGAGTAGGACATTGATTGCTAAAGTGCTTGCTAACACCATTGACACCGATGCAGGTTATTGCTTTATCTCGCCGACAGATTTAGCGACACAGCTTAACAACATCAGCCCTAGACTATCTAAAAGCATCGTTACCGCCATAGAGCAAGCAGAGGGAGTGAGACTAACCTATGCGTTAATTGACAAGGTTACTTATAATTCGCTACACAATTCGTTGAGTTTCGTTTTTGATATTGATAACCCTTTAAGCGACCAAGCGTTAGACGAGTTGGTTATTGAAGTCCCAAGAGAAGCACTTAAAAATGTGAAGCTACCACAAATTAAAAATGTATTGACCGCTCAAATCTTTGAGGGTGCTTACCACTTTAGAGGTAACGACTATAAATACCAATACCAGACATCACCTGAATTGTTGGATATGTTTGAATAGGAAAGTTACTTAATAACGCTAGTGCTATTTCATTAAATACTGACAATTAAAGCCTTAATGTTTTAAAAAGTAGGGTTTTAGTTGCTTCATTTTTAATAAAACTCATTAAGGGGATAAGGGTTTTAGAACAATCCCCTCTAACTCTCTAAATAACGCTTTTTAAAGAATTATCGCTTGACTAAAACTCAACTCAAGCG
The DNA here is from genome assembly GCF_006439795.1 of Helicobacter pylori. GTDB lineage: Bacteria > Campylobacterota > Campylobacteria > Campylobacterales > Helicobacteraceae > Helicobacter > Helicobacter pylori_CR. The sequence goes on along the minus strand of NZ_VEYL01000007.1, from coordinate 59,898 downwards.
TTCTTAGTGTAATGCAGAGCGATTTTAAGTGCGTTGGTGGCTGCCCCCACTCTTAATTGATCCGCCACGCAAAAGCCGTGCAAAGTTTTCTTATCAAACAAATCCTTCCTCAAGCGCCCAATAAAGACACTATCCGTGTGGCTCGCTTTTAAGGGCGTGGGGTAGAGGTTGTGGCTAGGATCATCGCAAACAACCACGCTAGGGGCGTTTTTTAAAACTTCATAGACTTCTTTGAGATCGAATTCTTTTTCAAAAGCGATACTCAAACTCTCGCTATGACTCCTCAATACCGGCACGCGCACGCAAGTCGCACTGATAGGGAAATCCACGCCCATGATCTTATGGGTTTCATGCACCATTTTTAGCTCTTCTTTCGTGTAACCATTCTCCTTAAAAGTGTCAATATGAGCGATCGCATTGAAAGCGATCGGGTAAGGGAAAGCCCCGGCTTGCAAAACTTGGTTCAAATCAATAGCGGGGTCTTTTTCCAAATGTTCTAAAGCGGTTTTTAATTCATTTTTCAAACTCTCTATGCCCTTGTTCCCTGCCCCACTCACGGCTTGATAGGTGCTAACAATCACGCTTTTTATCTTAAAATGAAGGTGTAAGGGGTTTAAGATTTGCGTCATTTGAATGGTAGAGCAATTAGGGTTAGCGATGATATTCAAAGGAGCGTTAAAAATTTCTTTAGCGTTGATTTCAGGCACGACTAAAGGCACATCTTTATGCAATCTAAAAAAGCTCGTGTTATCAATCACTAGGGCTGTTTTTGAAGTGCTTGTGGCAAATTCTTCGCTCACGCTCCCCCCAGCGCTAAAAAAGGCGATGTCTATTTTTTCTTTTTCAAAAACTTCATGCGTGGTTTCTAAAATTTCATAGTCTTTATTGAAAGCTTTGATCTTTTTACCGGCACTCCTAGCGCTAGCGAGCGGGACAAATTTTTTAATCGGGAAAAAAGAATTTTCTAAACCTTTAATCAGCTCTTTGCCTACCGCCCCACTAGCCCCAACAATAGCGACATTATAAGTCTTCATCGTTTTCTCCAATGATTTCAAGGGCTTTTAAAAAACTCAAGCAATTCAACTGTATGCCTGAATGCATGTTTTTCAAGCTTAAAGTTTCGCTTTTAAATTCTTCTTCGCCAATGACAGCCACAAACTCATGCCCCTTATGGTTAGCATAAGAAAAGGGTTTTTTGATTTTTTGAGCTTCTGGATAGACTTCGCTAAAAATACCGCTTTGCCTTAAAGACTCCGCTAAGCGGTTGGCGTAAGAAAAATACTCTTCATGCATGCAAGCGATTAAAACTTTAGCCTGGGTGGAACGCTCGTCTAATAATTGCATTTCACTCAAAGCCACAATCAATCTATCAATCCCAATAGAAGCCCCTACCCCTTGTAAATTTTCTTTAGAAAAATTTTTAGTCAAATGATCGTAACGCCCCCCTGAACACACGCTCCCTAAAGACTTCATGTCATTAAGCGTGGTTTCATACACAATCCCCGTATAATACCCTAACCCCCTAGCGATAGAAAAATCAATTTTATACAGGTTTTGAGAAATTTGCAAATCCCCTAGCAACTGGTATAGCCTTTCTAAATCCTGTATGCCCTTTTTCAGATTTTCATTATAGTCTTTCAAATAAGCAATTTTTTCAAAAAATTCCGCATGGCTTAAATCGTTCTGTTTGATTTGAACCATTTCTAAAAGCTCTTTAATGGTGTTTGAATTCAAATCGCACTCTTTTTTTAATTCTTCTTCAACCCCATTCAAGCCAATTTTTTCTAATTTATCCACAATGCGCAACGCTTCATTCACTTGAGAGATCCCAAAATATTCGCATATCCCGTTCAAAATTTTTCTGTGGTTGATAGAGACGCAAAAATCTTCTAAATCCAAGGCTTTTAAGGAAGCGATGATCACTTGAATGATCTCAGCATCGCACACCAAACTCTCGCTCCCTATAAAATCAAAATCGCATTGCGTGAATTCCCTATAACGCCCTTTTTGCGCCCTTTCGCCCCTAAAGACATTGCCTATGGCGTAGCGTTTAAAGGGCATGCCTAATATTTGGTGGTGCAAAGAGACAAAGCGGGCTAATGGCACGGTCAAATCAAACCTTAAAGCCACATCCCTATCCCCATGGTCTTTAAAACGATAAATTTCTTTTTGAATATCGCTGCTCGCATCAGGTAGTAGCGCTTCAGCGTATTCCAAATGGGGGGTTTCAATCGGCACAAAACCAAAACTTTGAAACACGACTGAAACTTTCGCGAGCAATTGGGCTTTTTGTATCGCATCTTTAGGCAAGCGGTCTTTAAACCCGCTCAACACTTTAGGGGTAATCATTCCATTTCCTTGTATTTGTATGTTAAAATTTTAGCTTAAAATCTTTAAAAAAGGGCTATTGATGAGCGTAAATGCGCCCAAACGCATGCGTATTTTATTGCGTTTGCCTAATTGGTTAGGCGATGGGGTGATGGCAAGCTCGCTTTTTTACACCCTTAAACACCACTACCCTAACGCGCATTTTATCTTAGTGGGTTCAGCCATTACTTGCGAACTTTTCAAAAAAGATGAAAAAATAGAAGCCGTTTTCATAGACGACACCAAAAAATCTTTTTTCAGGCTGTTAGCCACTTACAAACTCGCTCAAAAAATAGGGCGTTGCGATATAGCGATCGCATTAAACAACCATTTTTATTCCGCTTTTTTGCTCTATGCGACAAAAACGCCTATTCGCATCGGTTTTGCTCAATTTTTCCGTTCTTTGTTTCTCAGCCATGCGATAACTGCTGCCCCTAAAGAGTATCATCAAGTGGAAAAGTATTGCTTTTTGTTTTCGCAATTTTTAAAAAAAGAATTAGATCAAAAAAGCGTTTTACCCTTAAAATTAGCCTTTAACCTCCCCATTCACACCCCAAACACCCCTAAAAAAATCGGCTTTAACCCTAGCGCAAGCTATGGGAGCGCTAAAAGATGGCCGGCTTCTTATTACGCTGAAGTTGCGGCTGTTTTGTTGGAAAAAGGGCATGAAATTTATTTTTTTGGGGCTAAAGAAGATACTATCGTTTCTGAAGAGATTTTAAAACTCACTAAAGGCTTATTAAAAAACCCCTTATTATTCCATAACGCTTACAATCTGTGCGGGAAAACCAGCATTGAAGAATTGATACAACGCATCGCTATTTTAGATTTATTCATCACTAACGATAGCGGTCCTATGCATGTGGCTGCTAGCACGCAAACCCCCTTAATCGCTCTTTTTGGCCCCACTGATGAAAAAGAGACTCGCCCCTATAAAGCTCAAAAAACGATCGTATTAAACCACCATTTAAGCTGTGCACCTTGCAAAAAACGAGTTTGCCCTTTAAAGAATGAAAAAAACCATTTGTGCATGCGATCTATCACGCCCCTTGAAGTCCTTCAAGCCGCTCACACTCTTTTAAAAGAGCCTTAAACGCCTTTTATGTGCTTTTTAAAAAACACAGCCGTATTGACAAAATTCTAGTATATAAAAGATTTAAACTTTACTTTTGAAAGCGTGAGAAGAACGATAAATCCCATCAAGGGTTTTAAAAAATGGTAGGAAATTACAGGATAGTATCCAAAAAAGCGTTTTTAAAAACGCTTTTTTAGAGTCAAAGCCATTAGGCCACTGAGTTTTTAGGTTTTTTGGCGTCTTTTTTATCTTTGTGAGCCACTAATTGAGAGCTTAACTCAGGTTTTTTGGCGTCTTTTTTATCTTTGTGAGCCACTAATTGAGAGCTTAACTCAGGTTTTTTGGCGTCTTTTTTATCTTTGTGAGCGTATGCGGAACTCACTGCCAAAACTGATAATAAAACACCTGTCAAGATTTGCTTTTTCATACGAAACTCCTTGTGATGATCTTAAAAGCGAGAGAATTATATTTCTCAAAAGTAAACGAATAGAAACCAATCAAATTTTTGATTGGTTTGGTGGTTTTGCTACCTTAAAAAAACTACAATACAAAAAACTTGATAAATTATCTTTGGTTTTAGAAAGTTTGACAAAAATTAAGATTACGGTTATATAAAAAACAATATGAAATCAAGGAGTTTGTATGCAACAGCGTTATTTAGGCCCTTTAAAAGTGGGTGCATTAGCTCTAGGGTGCATGGGCATGACTTATGGGTATGGGGAAGTCCATGATAAAAAGCAGATGGTTAAACTTATCCATAAGGCTTTGGAATTGGGTATTAACTTTTTTGACACTGCAGAGGCTTATGGGGAAGCTAATGAAAAGCTTTTAGGCGAAGCGATCAAGCCTTTTAAAGACAAGGTTGTGGTAGCGAGCAAGTTTGGGATTTACTACGCAGATCCTAATGACAAATACGCAACCATGTTTTTAGACTCCAGTCCTAACCGCATTAAGAGTGCTATTGAAGGGAGTTTGAAACGCTTAAAAGTAGAATGCATTGATTTATACTACCAACACCGTATGGATACTAACACGCCCATAGAAGAAGTGGCAGAAGTTATGCAAGCTCTTATTAAAGAAGGAAAAATTAAAGCTTGGGGGATGAGTGAGGCAGGGTTATCTAGCATCCAAAAAGCCCATCAAATTTGCCCTTTAAGCGCGTTGCAGAGCGAATATTCCTTGTGGTGGCGCGAACCTGAAAAAGAGATTTTAGGTTTTTTAGAAAAAGAAAAAATTGGATTTGTCGCTTTTTCGCCTTTGGGCAAGGGGTTTTTAGGCGCGAAATTTGAAAAAAATGCCACCTTCGCTAGTGAGGATTTTAGAAGCGTTTGTCCTAGGTTTAATCAAGAAAATCTAGCCAAAAATTACGCCTTGGTGGAATTAATCCAAGATCATGCACACGCTAAAGGCGTTACACCAGCCCAACTGGCTCTCTCATGGATTTTGCACACGCAAAAAATCATTGTCCCTCTCTTTGGCACCACCAAAGAATCCAGGCTCATAGAAAATATAGGGGCTTTGCAGGTTTCTTGGAGTCAAAAAGAATTGGAGATTTTCCAAAAAGAATTGACTGCAATCAAAATAGAAGGGGCCCGCTACCCTGAGAGAATCAATGAAATGGTGAATCAATAAAAGTATTGGGTATTTATAATTGCATTGGCTCTTTTAAAAGAGGTCAGTGTGTTTTTATCCCCCTGACAAACTTTTTAAGGCATTTTAACAAGGCTTTGTTTTAATAAAAAATTGATTATAAAAATTTGAAAAATACCAAAAAGCGTTTTTTAAGATTGAATACAAAAGAGCTTGTCGTTAGTCAAGCGGAATTTCTTGTAAGGCGGTCTATGAATTAGGGGATTTTTAAAGAGCATTGCTACAAAGCACCCCATAACCCCTTAAGAAAACGAATTCCACCATGAAATAAAATCTAAAACGATTAAACGAAGCAACCAAAACCCCATTTTTTAAAAAATTAAAAAATATTAGTTACTCCTGTTTGACAAGAATAGAGCGAAAAATCAATTTCATAAGCAAACTAAAAATGAAAAAAGATAGCTAAAGGGAGAACAAACCCACTCAAAAAGTCTTTTTAATTCAAAAGAGAAAGAATTTAGATAGCGCTTACAACAACGCCCTCTCACAAGAGAGCGTTATTACAAAATCAGCCTTTGCGTTTTTCCACGATTTCCTTAGCGATATTGCTAGGCACTTCGCCATAATGGTCAAACTCCATAGAGTAAGTCCCACGCCCTTGGGTAGCTGATCGTAAATCCGTAGAATAACCAAACATTTCCACCAACGGCACAAAGGCATTCACGATCTTCAAGCCTAATCTATCGTCCATAGAATTGATTTGCCCTCTTCTTCTGTTTAAATCGCCAATCACATCACCCATGTATTCTTCAGGGACTTCCACTTCCACTTTCATCATAGGCTCTAATAAAACCGGGTTAGCCGCGCGGCTCGCTTCTTTAAATGCCATAGATCCAGCGATTTTAAACGCCATTTCTGAAGAATCCACATCATGGTAGCTCCCATCATAAAGGGTAACTTTAAAATCCACCACCGGATAGCCTGCCAAAACGCCATTTTGCATCGCTTCTTGGATACCCTTATCCACCGCAGGGATATATTCTTTAGGGATCACACCGCCAGAAATTTCATTCACAAATTCATACCCACTACCAGGCTCTTTAGGTTCAAGCTTGATAAACACATGCCCGTATTGCCCACGACCACCGCTTTGCTTAGCGTATTTATGCTCTTTGCTCACGCTTGAGCGGATAGTCTCTCTAAAGGCGACTTGCGGCTGACCGATTTCAGCTTCCACCTTAAATTCTCTCTTCAATCTATCCACGATGATTTCTAGGTGCAATTCACCCATACCGCCAATGAGGGTTTGCCCGGTTTCTTCTTGAGTCATCACTCTAAAGCTTGGATCTTCTTCAGCGAGCTTGCCTAACGCTACGCCCATTTTTTCCTGGTCTGCTTTCGTTTTAGGCTCCACAGCAATGTGAATGACTGGCTCAGGAAATTCCATTCTCTCTAAAACGACGGCATTCTTTTCATCGCAAAGCGTGTCCCCAGTCAGCGTGTCTTTCAAACCCACGAATGCGCAAATCTCACCCGCATAAACTTCTTTAATGTCTTCTCTCTTATTAGAGTGCATTTTAAGCAGTCTCCCCACGCGCTCTTTTTTGTCTTTGGTGGAGTTATACACATAGCTACCGGACTCTAGCTTACCGCGATACACGCGCACAAAAGTGAGTTGGCCCACAAAAGGATCCGTCATGATTTTAAACGCCAAACCGGCAAACTCGCCATCGTCGCTGGATTTCACAAAAACTTCTTCTTCGCTCTTTGGATCAATCCCCTTAATATCCACAACCTCTGTGGGTGCTGGCAAGTAGTCAATCACCGCATCTAATAGAGTCTGCACGCCCTTATTTTTAAAAGAAGAACCACAAAGCATGGGGACAAGGCTCATGTTCAAACAACCTGTTTTAATGCCCTTTTTGATTTCTTCAACGCTTAATTCCTCACCGCTCAAATACTTTTCCATTAAGGCTTCATCTTGCTCAGCTACGGCTTCTACAAGCTTTTCTCGGTATTCTTTAGCCTTTTCTAACAAATCGCTAGGGATTTCTTCCACATCGTATTTGGCTCCCATGGTTTCATTATTCCAAACAATCGCTTTCATTTGGACTAAATCAATCACGCCAATGAAAGTGTCTTCAGCCCCAATAGGGATATTAATAGGCACAGGATTAGCTTTCAAGCGTTGCTTGATCTGGTTTTCTACATTATAGAAATTCGCCCCAATCCTATCCATTTTATTGACAAAAACAATCCTAGGCACGCCGTATTTGTTCGCTTGACGCCACACGGTCTCGCTTTGAGGCTGCACGCCCCCAACCGAGCAAAACACCGAAACTGCGCCATCTAGCACGCGCATGGATCGTTCCACTTCAATAGTGAAATCCACATGCCCTGGGGTGTCAATCAAATTGATTTGGTGATCTTTCCAAAAGCAAGTCGTTGCCGCAGAAGTGATAGTGATCCCTCTTTCTTTTTCTTGCTCCATCCAGTCCATTGTCGCCGCGCCGTCATGCACTTCGCCAATCTTATGGCTCACGCCTGTATAGAATAAAATCCTTTCAGAAGTGGTGGTTTTCCCGGCATCAATGTGAGCGGCGATACCGATATTTCTGATTCTGTTTAATGGGGTTTTTCTAGCCATTCTAACTCCAATTACCAGCGGTAGTGCGCGAACGCTTTATTCGCTTCTGCCATTTTATGCACATCTTCTTTTTTCTTAAAAGCCGCACCCTTATCGTTAGCCGCATCCATAAGCTCGTTAGCCAGTCTATCCACCATCATCCTTTCATTGCGTTTTCTGGTCGCTTCTAAAATCCAACGGATAGATAGCGACTGCTGGCGGCTAGCCCTCACTTCCACCGGCACTTGATAGGTAGCTCCGCCCACTCTTCTGCTGCGCACTTCCACTAAAGGACGCACTCTTTCTAGGGCTTTTTCAAACACTTCAATCCCTTTTTCACCGCTTTTTTCTTCAATCTTATTAAAAGCTTTGTAGATGATTTTTTCCGCTACGCTTTTCTTGCCGTCATACATCATCTTATTGATAAACTTAGTAACCACTTTGTTCCCATAAACAGGATCGCCCAAAACCTCCCTAACGGGTGCTTTTCTTCTTCTCATGTTTTTGTTTTCCTCTTATTTTTTCTTGTTGTCTGTTGCTTTCTTGTCGGTTGCTTTAGCTTTTTTAGTCCCGTATTTAGAGCGTGAAACCGTTCTTTTATTGACCCCTGCAGTGTCTAAAGCACCACGGACAATATGGTATTTCACACCGGGTAAATCCTTAACCCTACCCCCGCGCACTAACACAATGGAGTGTTCTTGCAAGTTATGCCCTTCACCAGGGATATAACTGATCACTTCAAATTTACTGGTCAAACGGACCTTAGCGACCTTTCTTAAAGCCGAGTTAGGCTTTTTAGGAGTAGTCGTATAAACCCTAGTACAAACCCCTCTTCTTTGAGGGCATTCCACTAATGCAGGTGATTTCGTTTTTTTAACCACCTTTTTCCTTTCTTTTCTAATCAACTGATTGATAGTAGGCACTATTTTTCCTTATTCTAAAAATTTAAAACTAAAAGTTCCCCCATTTTACCCTAATTTTTCTTTTAAAAATCTTAACCGATTTTTTTGTCAAAATTTAGGGCCATCTTCAAGCGTTCTTAGCACGATTTTCTTATTCTTATACATGCCTGTTCCCACAGGGATCATCCTCCCCAACACCACATTCTCTTTCAAATCTTCTAAAAAGTCTTTTTTCATAGCGATACTGGCTTCTGTTAAAACTTTAGTCGTTTCTTGGAAAGAGGCCGCTGAGATGATGCTATCGCTCCCAATAGCCGCTCTAGTGATCCCTAAAAGCACCGGTTCAGCAATCGCTGGCTCGCCTTTTAAAGCGATCACACGAGCGTTTTCTTCTTTGAAGAGTTTTTTACTGACTAAATCCCCTTCAATAAACTTGCTATCCCCGCTGTCTAAGATGCGCACTTGCCTTAGCATTTGAGAGACAATGATTTCAATGTGCTTGTCTGCAATGCTTACCCCTTGCCTGCGATACACTTGTTGGACTTCGCTCACAATGTATTTATAAAGCTCTTTTTCGCCACTGATCCTTAAAATATCATGGCTTGAAACCACTCCGTCCGTCATCGCTTCTCCCGCATGCACAAATTCATCGGCATGCACTAAAATTTGCTTGCCTTTATCCACAAAATAATCCATGGAACGGCCATCTTTAGAGGTTACGATAATGTGTTCTTTATTGCGAATGGGTTTGCCAAAACTCACTATCCCATCAACTTCAGAAAGGATCGCCACATCTTTAGGCTTGGATTTTCTCGCTTCAAAGAGTTCAGAAACCCTTGGGAGACCCCCAGTAATATCCCTAGATTTAACGGTCGCTTTAGGGATTTTCGCTAACACTTCAGCCTGCTCCACGCTAGAGCCATCGCTAATGGCGATAGAAGTTTTTGGCTCTAGGAAATAACGCGCTTCTTCGCCATTAGCCCCTTCTAAAAACAAGCTTGGTTTGTATCCACTTGGAATGTAATCATTCACCACCAAACTAGTAATACCGGTATTTTCGTCTTCTTTTTCAGCGACCGTAACCCCTGCGATAACATCCACAAAACTCACCTTACCTTTAAAGTCCGCAATGATAGGGGTGTTGTAAGGATCCCATGTGGCAATCGTTTTGAAAGTGTTAGTCGTGGGTTTAGAGATCACGCTATTAGCGCTCACTTCACTATTATCATCAATTAAGATCTCAGAACCCCTAGCGATATAATGGCGAGCGGCTTCCCTACCATTATCATCAGCTATCACCGCAAACAAGCCTTTTTCACTCACCATATCGCCCTTCTTGATCCCATGGGTGCGCTCCAAATGGTTAGCCTCTAAAACATAGTATTTGATCACGCCTTTTTCTTTGGCATACACATCTTGCGCAATAGGGTCGTTATCCTTGACTAGCAATTCACTCGCATAAGGGATGCGATTAGGCACATTCCAGCCCTCTTGGATAATATCAGCGATACTTCCCCCCTTATGCACCTTATGCCCACTAGCATAAGGCAAATACACTTTCCCCTCAATCTTACCGCCAACGCCGGCTAATTCGCTTGGCTTGACAATATCGCTTCTCCTTAAAACAAATTTAGCTTCTTGATCGCTATTTTTCACGCTCACAACGACTTCTTCATAGACCGTTTCAATGCGTAATTCCCCATCAAAAGGCACTTTAATCTTAGGCTCTACCACTAAAATAGAAGCGTTACGGCGGTTAGCGATAATGTTTTTACCCTCCTTATTCGTGTAAGTCCTAAGGTTGTAAAAACGCACAAAACCTTCTTTGCTCGCCACGATTTCGCGCTCATCCTGACTCCTGCTCGCTGTCCCGCCCACATGGAAAGTCCTTAAAGTGAGCTGCGTTCCAGGCTCCCCAATAGATTGCGCGGCTACCACGCCCACCGCTTCACCTGGATAGCTCATCTTGCCTTCGCCTAAATTCAAGCCATAGCATTTCGCACACACGCCCTTTGGCGCTTTACAAGTTACTGGGGTGCGGATCGTAATGGATTTAATCCCGGCTTCAACCACCTTTTTAGCACCCTCTTCATCAATCAAAGTGTCCGCATAAAGCAAGATTTCATTCGTAATGGGATCGATCACATCTTCTAATAAAACGCGCCCAAAAATACGCTCTTCTAAAGGTTCAATCAATTCACTCCCCACCGCAATATCCGTGATTTCAATCCCTTCATGCGTGCCGCAATCATCAGACACCACCTTGACATTTTGCGAAACATCAATGAGCTTTCTTGTCAAATACCCCGCATTGGCTGTTTTTAGCGCTGTATCCGCTAAGCCCTTTCTAGCGCCATGCGTGGAGTTAAAGTATTCTAAGACATTCAACCCCTCTTTAAAGTTAGAAATAATGGGCGTTTCAATGATGCTGCCGTCCGGCTTTGTCATAAGACCCCTCATCGCTGAAAGCTGACGGATTTGCGCCGCGCTACCCCTTGCGCCGCTATCAGCCATCATATAAATAGAGTTAAAGCCCTCTTTATCTTGCGCGATAGCGGTCATCATTTCTTTACTCATTTTGTCATTGACTTCAGTCCAAGTGTCAATGATTTTATTGTAACGCTCTTGGTCAGTGAGCAACCCTTGATCGTATTGTTGTTGGATTTTTTTAACCTCTACTTTGGCTTTTTCCACCATTTTTTGCTTGTCTTTTGGCGTGATAATATCTTCCATAGAGATAGAAATACCAGCCTTAGTCGCATACCTAAAGCCAAGCGTTTTTAAATTATCCAAAAAGGTTGCAGTAATGCCGATACCGCCGACTTTATGCACATAATCCACAAGCACGCCAATATCTTTTTTCTTCATGGGTCTGTTCCACAAATCCGTAGGGATAAAATCAGGCAAAATGGACTTGATGATCATGCGCCCCGCGCTCGTAGCGATAATATTCCCTTGATCCAAAACCCTAATCTTTGCGTGGATATCTAATTCTTTCGTGTCAATAGCGGTGATGATTTCATTCACGCTAGAAAAAAGTTTATGCTCGCCCTTGACCCCGCTCTTTTCTAAAGAAAGATAATAAAGCCCTAAAACCATATCCTGGCTAGGAATGGCTACGGCTTTACCGCTAGCGGGCAAAAGGATATTCATAGAGCTTAACATCAGCACCTTGCATTCAGCGATCGCTTCCTGGCTTAAAGGCACATGAACCGCCATTTGATCCCCGTCAAAATCGGCGTTGAACGCTGAACACACTAATGGGTGTAATTGGATCGCTTTGCCATCAATCAGCTTTGGATGGAACGCTTGAATGGATTGCTTGTGCAAGGTAGGAGCGCGGTTGAGTAGCACCGGATACCCCTCTGTGATTTCTTGCAAGCACTCCCACACTTCATTGCTTTTTTGTTCAATCATGCGTTTAGCTTGTTTGAGCGTAGTGGCATAGCCTCTCTCTTCAAGCTTGGATAACAAATGCGGTTTGAAGAGTTCTAACGCCATGTTTTTAGGCAACCCACATTCATCCATTTTAAGGTTAGGCCCAACCACAATCACGCTTCTGCCTGAAAAATCCACGCGCTTACCTAAAAGGTTTTGCCTGAAACGCCCTTGCTTGCCTTTAATGATTTCGCTGAGCGATTTTAAAGGGCGTTTGTTAGCCCCTTTAACCGCATTGGTGCTGCGGCCGTTATCAAAAAGCACATCCACGGCTTCTTGCAACATCCTTTTTTCGTTGCGCACAATGATTTCTGGCGCCCCAAGCTCCATTAGGCGTTTCAAGCGTTGGTTACGATTGATGACACGACGATACAATTCATTCACATCGCTGACCGCAAACTTCCCGCCATCTAGCGCGACTAAAGGCCTTAAATCCGGTGGCAATACCGGTAAAACCGTGAGCATCATCCATTCAGGCCTGTTACCAGAATTTAAAAAGCTTTCTACCACTTTCAAACGCTTAATGAGTTTTTTCTTTTTCGCATCGGAATTGGTGTCTTTCACTTCTTCTTTCAAACTCTGCAACAAGGTGATCAGATCAATTTCTTCTAACAAATCCTTGATCGCTTCGCCGCCCATTTGTGCTACAAAGCCTCTGTCTTCGTATCTTCGTGAGATATTTTGATACTGCTCTTCATTCAAAATATCGTATTTCATCACAAGCTTAGTGCCTTCATTGTCATAAGCAGCTTCGCCTGGTTCTTTAACGATATAAGCTTCATAATACAACACGCGCTCTAAATCTTTCATCTTAACACCTAAAAGCGTGCCGATACGGCTAGGCAAGGAATTGACATACCAGATATGCGCTACAGGAGTGGCCAATTCAATATGCCCCATTCTAAAACGCCTGACTTTGGAGTGCGTGATCGCCACGCCGCATTTTTCGCATGTGCCAATGTCTTTGAAGCGAGGTTTTTTGTATTTACCGCACAAGCACTCATAATCTTTAGTAGGGCCAAAGATTTTCATGCAAAACAAGCCGTCCCGTTCAGGTTTTAATGTGCGATAATTGATCGTTTCTGGCTTTTTAACTTCCCCATAACTCCAAGAATGGATTTTTTCAGGGCTGGCTAGAGTGAGCTGGAAAGAACTAAAGTCTTTAGGCCTGTCATCTTCTTTAATGACAATGGGTTTAGGCGCTCCATCCTCATCCACATCGTCCCCAAAAATATTAATATCCAAAGCGAGCGATTGCAATTCTTTAGTCAAAACATAGAAAGTCTCAGGGATTTCACTCTCGCCCACTTGCTCACCTTTAGCGATAGCCCTATAAGCGTTCTCTCTGCCTCTAATATCATCGGATTTAATGGTAAGCATTTCTTTGAGAGTGTGCGCTGCGCCATAAGCTTCTAACGCCCACACTTCCATTTCCCCAAACCTTTGACCTCCAAAGAGCGCTTTACCCCCAACAGGCTGGTGCGTTACTAAGCTATAAGGGCCTGTGCTTCTGGCATGGACTTTTTCATCCACTAAGTGGTGGAGTTTGATCATATACATATAGCCCACATTCACGCGCTCTCTCATCTTCTCGCCTGTGCGCCCGTCATACAGATCCATTTTGCCATCCATAGCGATCTTGGCTAATTCAAACAGCTTGTAAAATTTTTCTTGCGAGATGCCTTCAAACACAGGGATAGCCATCTTAACGCCCTTGCTCCAATCTTTAGCGTATTCCAAAAGCTCTTCATCAGAGCAATTTTCAAGGACATGGATTGTCAAGGGGTCTTTTTCATTAATAGCGTTAGCGATTTCTAGCATTTTAGCGCGCAATTCTTTGGCAAAATCTCTGGTTTTATCCTCTAGCATGCTAGCGATTTGTTTCCCAAACTCTTTCCCCACTAAGCCTAAATGCATTTCTAAAATCTGCCCGATGTTCATGCGGCTTGGCACGCCTAAAGGGTTTAAGACAATATCCACAGGCTCGCCATCAGCGGTATAAGGCATATCCGCAACCGGCACGACATTAGACACAATCCCTTTATTCCCATGCCTTCCTGCCATTTTATCGCCCACTTTAAGCTTTCGTTTTGTAGCGATATAGAGCTTGACTTTTTTGATCACGCCATTAGGCAAAATATCATCTTTTTCTAAAATAGAGAGCTTTTCTTCATGCTCTTCGCCCAAAACTTTCTTTTGCTCTAAGAAATTGTTTTTAGTGATTTCATAGTGGTTTTGCACTTCTTTAGAATACTTTTTGACTAAACTAGCCAAAGTGAAGCGGTTGATTGAAGCGATTTCTTCTTTAGGGATTCGATCGCCCTCTTTATAATCCTTGCCGTTATGGCTGAAAGGCTCTTCTAAAATCGCTTGAGAAAGGAGCGAACTAACGCGCAACAATTCTTCTCTATTGAGCATGGTCAAGCGGTCAAAATGCTCCATATCAAGCTTGGCTTTTTCTTCTTCATACGCGCTCAAAACCCGCGCATCCTTCTCATAGCCTTTTTTAGTGAAGACTTTCACGTCAATCACCGTGCCTTCCAAACTGGGGGGGCAATACAAACTCTTATTGACCACATGCCCAGCTTTATCCCCAAAAATAGCCCTTAAAAGCCGCTCTTCAGGCGTGCTTTTAATCTCGCCTTTAGGAGAAGTTTTGCCCACCAAAATCATGCCAGCGCTCACATAAGTACCGACTTTAACGATCCCGCTTTCATCAAGATGAGCGAGCGCTTCTTCTTTCACATCAGGAATATCAGCGGTAAATTCTTCCACGCCATGCTTAAGCTCCCTAGCGTCCACTTCTTTTTCATAAATGTGGGTGGAAGTGAAAACATCGTCTTTAGTGATGCGCTCACTCACCACGATGGCGTCTTCAAAGTTATAGCCATTCCAAGGCATGAACGCCACGTGCACATTTTTCCCTAACGCTAACTCGCCCCTGTCCATGCTAGGGCCATCAGCGATGATTTGCCCGGCTTCCACTTTATCGCCCACCTTAACGATAGGGACTTGATTGAAGCTGGTGTTTTGGTTGGTGCGTAAGTTTTTTTGCAAAGAATACGCATCAATATAGGCTTCTTCTTTGCCTTCGCCTAAAATATAAATATTTTTAGAATCAATTTTTTCTACAACGCCTGCGCGATTGGCTTTGATCGCTCCCCAAGAATCCCTAGCGATAATTTTTTCAATCCCTGTGCCTACAATGGGAGCGTCGCTTCTTAATAAGGGCACCGCTTGGCGCTGCATGTTAGTCCCCATTAAGGCGCGGTTGGCGTCATCATGTTCTAAGAAAGGAATGAGCGATGCGGCGACCCCTACTAGCATGCTAGAGCTTAAATCCATTAAGGTTACTTTGCTTTTTTCGTTTAAAACAATCTCGCCTTCCACGCGCGTTTCAATCAAATCGCCCAAAATATTACCCTCTTCATCAATGGGGGTGCTTGCAGGAGCGATGATGTGGCTGTCTTCTTGAATAGCGGTCAAATAAATCGTCTCGCCCACCACTTTGCCATCCACAACCTTTTTATAAGGGGCTTCAATAAATCCTAAATCATTCACCCTCGTGAAAGTGGAAAGGGTGTTGATCAGACCAATATTTTGACCTTCTGGGGTCTCAATGGGACAAATTCGGCCATAATGCGTGGGGTGCACATCCCTAGCTTCAAACCCTACCCTGTCTTTCACCAACCCCCCTTCACCGAGCGCTGAAAGGCGGCGCTTGTGCGTAACCTCACTCAAAGGGTTAGTTTGATCCATAAATTGCGAGAGCTGGCCACCCATGAAAAATTCCATGATGGTGCTTGTGATCATTTTAGAATTGACCAAGTCATGGGGCATGAGCGAATCAAAAGCCCCGCTCATGGTAGTGAGCTTGTCTTTAATAGTCTTTTGCATTTTCACTAAGCCTGAATGCAATTCATTAGCCAGTAATTCCCCTACCGCCCTGATCCTACGATTGCCCAAGTGGTCTCTGTCATCAATCTTGCCCTGATTGTTTTTGATCTTCATAAGATATTTAACGGTGGTGATAATATCTTCATGCGTTAAAGTCGTAATGTAATCAGGTACATGCAAGCCTAACTTGTGATTCATTTTCATGCGCCCTACCATGGTCAAATCATAGCGTTCAGGATCAAAGAAAAGTTTTTTGACAAATTGCTTAGCCACTTCAGTCGTAACAGGATCGCCTGGTTTCATAACCTTATGGATACGAATCGCCGCTAGAGCGTTTTCATCATCAATTTTTTCAGTTTGCTTGAGCAATTTCAAAGACTCATAATCGGCCAAAAAAGAATGGATAATGGAAGCGTCATGCCCTAAAGCTAGATCGTTGATGATCACAAATTCTTGCACGCCTAAATCGTGGATTTTTTCTAATTTGTTTTTATCTAGCTGAGTGAGCATGTCCAATAAGACTTCTTTCCCTACCATAACAGGTTCAGCCAAATGACGATTGAGTAAAATATCCATAGGGTATTCCACCCATTCCAAATGGTTTTCTTTAAGCTCTTTAATCTTTCTTGAAGTGAGCTTTTTTCCTGCTAAAAGAATAACCTTGCCTTGAGGATCTTTCAAGTCAAATTCCATTCTTTGATTGGCGTCTAATGAGGCAAATGGGATCAAATATTTATCGTTTTCATAACGCACTTTAACAAGCGGGTAGAACATTTTGATGATGTCTTGTTTTTGATAATCCATTGCCCTGAATAAAATGGTAACAGGCACTTTACGGCGTTTATTGATACGAGCATATAAAACATCTTTAGAATCGTATTCAAAATACAACCACGAACCCCTATCAGGGATGATTTGCCCTGTGTAAATGAGCTTGTTTAAAGAAGTGCTGGACTCTTCTTCTTTGAAAATCACACCGGGGCTTCTGTGGAGTTGATTGACCACCACGCGCTCCACCCCATTGATAATGAATGAAGTGCGTTCTGTCATCAAAGGGATCTCACGAATGAAAATGCTTTGTTCTTTAATGTCCTTAATGCCGTTCTTTTCGCCACTTTTGGTATCTTTTTCCCACAAGATCAAGCGCACTTTAATTTTAAGCGGGATAGAGTAGGTAATGCCTCTCTCCATCGCTTCTCTAACAGTGTATTTAGACTTGCCAAATTCGCAACCCGCGTATTCTAAAGTGATGCGGTTATGCTCATCTTGGATAGGGAAAATGGATTTAAAAACCTTTTCAATCCCGCTCTCTTTGCCATCTTTAGAATACAAGAAAGAATCATAGCTGTCTCGTTGTAATAATAATAAATTAGGGACTTCTAAATCTGTTGGGGTTTTTGTAAAATCAGCTCTCAAGCGGTTTTTTAGGGGAATTTTTTTTGACATATTTCAAGCCTTTGATCAAAAATTTTGAGTTATTTAATGCATTAATTCAAGTAAGCATTGCAAAAGGATCTTTAAACTTTAGAACCATCCATGATAAAAATACCAAAAACCCACCTGCAATACTAACCACTTTAGGCCACACGCTCACAAACAAAATCATAGAGCAAAATCATCTGCCACACTAGATCAGAGAAAGGCGCAAAGGCCTTCCTGTTTTAAGTCTTACTTGACTTCAACCTTAGCGCCCACTTCTTCAAGTTTCTTCTTGATGGTTTCAGCTTCTTCTTTATTCACGCCCTCTTTAAGCACATGAGGGGTTTTTTCGGTAGCGTCTTTAGCTTCTTTCAGGCCAAGTCCGGTAATTTCACGAACCACTTTAATCACCTTAATTTTTTCAGCACCGCTATCCGCTAAGATCACATTAAATTCGGTTTTTTCTTCACTCTCAGCCGCTGCACCGCCAGCTACAGCCGCACCCGCTACGACCGTTGGAGTCGCGCTCACGCCAAATTTTTCCTCAAACATTTTAACCAATTCAGAAAGCTCTAAAACGCTCAATGAACCAATATACTCTAACACTTCTTCTTTTGAAATTGCCATAATCCAATCCTTCAAATTTTTTTAATTAAAGCCATCATAGGCTCTTAGTTTTCTTCTTTCGCTTTACGCAAATTGTCTAAACCGGTCACAAAATAACGCACCGGAGCCGTCCAAACAGAAAGCAACATTCCCATAAGCTCTTCTTTACTTGGGAGTTTTGAAACCGCTTCCACATGAGCTACGCTAACGCTTTCTTTATCAAACAAGCCCGCTTTCAACACAAAGTGATCTTTATGCTCTTTTTGGAAATCAAACACGAGTTTAGAGAGAGCGATTTGATCACCGCCCCACAAAAACACATTGGTTTCTTTCAAATCCAAATCAGAATAGCCGGTCTCTTTCATGGCAATATGAGCAAGAGTATTCTTAATCACTTGCACTTTAATGCCTTGAATGCGAGCCTTATTCCTTAAAGCTTCCAACTTTCTCACGCTAAGACCCTTATAATCGCAAATTAAAAGGGCTTTGGCATCTACAAATTGCGATTTTAAGTTAGCGACTAGCTCTACTTTATGCTGCCTTTGATGTTGTTTTTGCATCTTTTCCTCCTTTCTAGACTAGACCTCTGCAAGATTATCTTTTTAAAAAAGAAATTTTAAGCTTTTTAGCTCTTACGATCTTCAGCCTAAGATTAAAAACTCCCCTAACGCTATTTAATATCCATCAATTCTTGTGCGTCCAAACTCACTGAAGGGGACATGGTGAGCGAAAGAGCGGCGTTTCTAATATATTTGCCTTTCGCACTATTGGGTTTTAGGCGGTTGATCGTTTTAACCAACTCAAGCATGTTTTCTTTGATTTTTTCTTCAGGAAAACTCGCTTTGCCAATAGGGGCATGAACATTGCCCTTTTTATCCACCCTGAAATTCACTTGACCGCTTTTAGCGTTAGTAACCGCTTTAGCAATATCCATCGTAACGGTTCCGGTTTTAGGGTTTGGCATCAAACCCTTAGGGCCTAAAATCCTACCCACTTTACCGACAACCGCCATCATATCAGGCGTTGCAATCACCATGTCAAAATCAATACGGCCGTTTTTGATTTCTTCAGCCAAATCGTCTCCGCCAACGACATCAGCCCCAGCGTTCTTGGCTTCATCTTGCTTGATATCTTTTGCAAAAACAGCCACTCTTACTTTTTTCCCTGTTCCATGAGGAAGCACCACCGCACCGCGCACCATTTGATCCGCATGCCTTGGATCAACCCCTAGTCTTAACGCTACTTCCACGGTTTCATCAAATTTGGCTGAAGCGAGAGATTTAACCACCTCTACGCCTTGCTCTACGCCATACGCTTTATCGTTTTGAATTTTAGAAAAAAGTTTTTCCAATCTTTTAAATACTTTTTTTGCCACGATTCTAATCCTTAAAAATTTCTTTCAATTCCAACAAAACCCAATTAATCCACAACTTCTACGCCCATGCTCCTAGCGCTGCCCATAACGATTTTTTTGGCCGCTTCCATGGTGCTTGTGTTTAAATCTTCCATTTTCAATTGTGCGATCTCTTCCACTTGCTTGTGGGTGAGCTTTGCAATCTTATTCTTAAGCGGGTTGTCAGAACCTTTTTCAACCCCAGAAGCTTTTTTGATCAAATCGGTTACCGGAGGCTTTTTAGTGATAAAGGTGAAACTCTTATCTTGATAAACCGTGATAATCACCGGGATATTAAAACTCCCCATGTCTTTAGTTCTCTCATTAAAAGCCTTACAAAATTCCATGATATTAACCCCTCTTTGACCCAACGCTGGCCCTACTGGAGGTGAAGGGTTTGCCTTACCGGCAGGGATTTGAAGTTTGATTTCTCCGACTACTTTTTTAGCCATGTTTTCTCCTTAAAAGTTATATAATTTTTTCCACTTGCGAATGCAAAATCTCTATTGGAGTGTTCCTACCAAAAATAGAAACATTGAGCTTGAGCTTGCGGTGTTCCACATCATACTCTTCCACCGTAGCGGTAAAGTTTGCAAAAGGGCCTTCCACCACACGCACCACTTCGCCTTGCTCAAAAAAGATTTTTGGCTTGGGGGCTGCTCGGTTATTCATTTTTTCTAAAATATGCCCAATATCCGCTTCACTCAATGGGGTTGGCTTTTTGTTTTCTCCAATAAAACGACTCACTCTTGGCAAAGATTGTATCTTGTGCCACAAAACCGTATCTAAATCCACCTTAATAAAAACATACCCAGGATAAAGGCTTCGTTCCGTTACTTTTGTCTTGCTTTTTTTAGAAACCTCTATAATATCTTCAGTAGGCACAATGATCTCTTGTATCCTATCTCTTATATTATGGTCGTTCGCCAGATTCTCAATCGCTTTCTTAACGGACTGCTCGCTCCCTGAATAAGTTTGTATGGCATACCAATCCATCATTATTCTCCTTATTTAAAGCTACCAACCTATAGAACACTAGAGACAAAAGCCCCCAGAGAAAAATCCAACAAAGCTAAAAACAGCGTGATAGCACTCACTACCACCAAAACAGAAACAAGCGCGTTGCGTATCTGCTCCTTAATAGGAAATATCACTTTAGAAAGCTCTTCTCTAGCTAATTTATATTGCATGAGCCATTTATCCATAGTTTCTTTTCGCCCTCACTCAAACTTAATATATTTATACATTAAAAGAATTTTCAATTCTATCCAAAATAGCTTAAACTAAAATTAAAAAATTTAAAAACAATCCAATTGAAACACAAATTTGATAGATAAATTAGTAGATGGCAGGCCAGGAGGGACTCGAACCCCCAACAACCGGTTTTGGAGACCGACGCTCTACCATTGGAGCTACTGACCTAACCTCCCCTCCTTTTCAATCACAATACAAAAGAAAGAGCTAGCTCTTCAATTTGATTTCTTTATGAAGAGTGTGCTTATTTTCCCTTGGGCAGAACTTCTTAAGCTCCAGTTTTTCAGTGTTAGTTTTAGCGTTCTTGGTTGTGCTGTAATTGATGTCTTCACAATCAGAACACTTCAACCCTATTTTAACTTTCATAATGACCCTTTATGGTAACTCTTTTTGCTAATATTATTCAATAATATTGCTCACAACACCAGCACCAACAGTCCTACCGCCTTCACGAATCGCGAATTTGGTTCCCAACTCTAACGCAACAGGGCTAATCAACTCTACAGTGATTTTAACATTATCGCCAGGCATAACCATTTCTACGCCTTCAGGAAGGGTGATAGAGCCAGTCACATCAGTCGTGCGCACATAGAATTGCGGGCGGTAGTTGGTAAAGAATGGAGTGTGTCTCCCGCCTTCTTCTTTAGAAAGGACATAAATTTCTCCCTCAAATTTCTTGTGCGGAGTGATAGAACCTGGTTTGCATAGAACCATACCGCGCTCTACTTCTTCTTTTTTAGTTCCTCTCAAAAGCACGCCCACATTATCGCCGGCTTCACCTTTTTCTAACTCTTTTCTAAACATTTCCACACCGGTTACAGTCGTTTTTTGTGTAGCTCTGATACCAACGATTTCCACTTCATCGCCTACTTTCACCACGCCTCTTTCAATCCTACCTGTAACCACAGTCCCTCTACCCGCAATAGAGAACACATCTTCAACCGGCATCAAGAAAGTTTTTTCAGTGTCTCTTTCTGGAGTAGGGATATAGGCATCCACTTCAGCCATGAGCTTAAGCACTTTTTCACCCCATTCACCCACATTGCCAGCCTTTGCTTCTTCTAAAGCTCTCAAAGCTGAACCCGCTATGATAGGAGTGTCATCGCCAGGGAATTCATACGTGCTCAACAACTCGCGTACTTCCATTTCTACAAGTTCCAACAATTCTTGGTCATCTACCATGTCTTGTTTATTTAAGAAAACAACGATGTGAGGCACGCCTACTTGACGAGACAATAAGATATGCTCTCTGGTTTGAGGCATAGGACCATCAGCTGCAGAAACAACCAAAATCGCTCCGTCCATTTGTGCCGCACCGGTGATCATGTTTTTTACATAGTCAGCGTGTCCTGGGCAATCCACATGCGCATAGTGTCTGTTTTCAGTCTCATATTCAATGTGAGAAGTAGCGATAGTGATCCCTCTTTCTTTTTCTTCAGGGGCGTTATCAATATTATCATAGTCTTTCATTTCTGCAAGACCTTTCAAAGAAAGCACCGCTGAAATCGCTGCACTCAAAGTCGTTTTGCCATGGTCTACATGCCCAATGGTTCCAATATTAACATGCGGCTTAGTTCTGTTAAACTTTTCTTTTGCCATTTGTATTTCTCCTTAATTTTATTGAAATGGATTTTGAAATTATACTAAACAAAATCCTAAGTATTCCTAAATGCTACCACAAAATTTAAGACATTTTTGTCTTATCGCCATTCAAGAGATTATAAACTGGAGCCTATAAGCGGAATTGAACCGCCGACCTCTTCCTTACCAAGGAAGTGCTCTGCCTCTGAGCTATATAGGCGTCTCAAAAACTAAAATGTTATCCTAAAAATGGAGCGGGAAACGGGACTCGAACCCGCGACCCTCAGCTTGGAAGGCTGATGCTCTAGCCAACTGAGCTATTCCCGCATCTATAAAACAAAATGGTGGTGAGACGTGGATTCGAACCACGGAAGACATAGTCAGCAGATTTACAGTCTGCCCTCGTTGGCCACTTGAGTATCTCACCAAAAACTTTACAAAATAACATTTCAACTGGAGCTGGCTAAGGGACTTGAACCCCCGACCTGCTGCTTACAAGGCAGCTGCTCTACCAACTGAGCTAAGCCAGCAACAAATTAAACAAATTAAAGACTTGGGATTATAGCAGTTTTATACTTGACTTGTCAAGAAAGGATGACAGAAAGCTAAATTATTCGTATGGCACAGAGCATGGTTAAAATTTTAGCTATAATCTAGCTCAATTTAGCTTAACACAGCTCAAAGCTCATTACATATAAAAGAATTTATGGACACTTAAATTATGGCAAGAAAAAAACATAAAATTTCTACTTTAAAATACTTTTTGCGCTCTTTAAAGCAAATCTACATGCTCATCACTTTCAAGGAAAAAATGGTTTTTTTCCTGCTTGTGTTGATGGCTGTTTTTTCTTCTTTTGTGGAAGTGATGTCCCTAACCCTCCTAATGCCTTTTATCACTCTCGCTTCCGATCCCAGTAGGGCTTTAGACGATAAAGATTGGAAAATGGTCTATGATTTTTTCCATTTTTCATCTCCCGTTCGTCTTATGTATTTCTTTAGTTTTTGCTTGGTGGGGATTTATTTGTTCAGGATGTTTTATGGGGTGTCTTTCACTTATTTGAAAGGGCGTTTTTCCAATAAGAAAGCTTATCAAATCAAGCAACAACTTTTTTTACAGCACATTAAAAGCAACTACCTCTCCCACCTTAACCACAACTTAGATTCTTTAAGAGATATTATCAACAATAAAGCAGAGAGCATGTTTATGAGCTTTAACGCATTCTTAAGCTTACTCACTGAAATAACTGTGATCGTTTTTTTCTATTCCACGCTCATATTAACTAACTGGAAAATAACGCTCGTTTTTACTATGATCCTCGCCTTACAAATTTTTCTTATTGTCAAAAAAGTCACCGTTCTCATCAAGAAAAAGGGTGAGATGGCTGCCAAATCCAAAGCGCAAACGCTTAAGGTTTTTTCAAAATTTTTCAGCAATTTCAAAATCACTAAACTCAAAGACAACCACGAAGAAGCCCACAAGCTTTTTGGAGAAAATAGCCGTAAAGCCCATGACACCGAGATTATTTATTCTACTTTGCAAGTAGTCCCCAGGTATTCAATAGAAACGGTGGGCTTTAGCTTGTTGATTTTAGCGGTCGCTTACATTCTATTCAAATACGGCGAAGCTAAAATGGTGCTCCCTACCATTTCTATGTATGCTCTAGCGCTTTATCGCATACTCCCTTCTGTGACTGGAGTGATCAACTACTACAATGAAATCGCTTACAACCAACTTGCGACCAACATTGTTTTTAAAAGCCTTACTAAAACCATCGTTGAAGAGGATTTAGTCCCTTTAGACTTTAATAAAAAAATCACTCTCCAAAACATCTCATTCGCTTATAAGTCAAAACACCCGGTTTTAAAGAATTTTAATCTCACCATTCAAAAAGGTCAAAAAGTCGCTCTCATAGGTCATAGCGGGTGCGGGAAATCCACGCTAGCGGATATTATTATGGGGCTTACCTACCCTAAAAGTGGGGAAATTTTTATTGATAACACCCTTTTAACCAACGAAAACAGGCGCTCATGGCGTAAAAAAATAGGCTATATCCCCCAAAATATTTACCTTTTTGATGGCACTGTGGGGGATAATATCGCTTTTGGGAGCACCATAGATGAAAAACGCTTGATTAAGGTGTGCAAAATGGCTCATATTTATGATTTTTTATGCGAGCATGAGGGCCTTAAAACCCAAGTGGGCGAAGGGGGTGCTAAGCTTAGCGGCGGTCAAAAACAGCGCATAGGCATTGCAAGAGCCTTATACGATAACCCTGAGATTTTGGTTTTAGATGAAGCCACTTCGGCCCTAGACAATGAAACCGAGAGTAAAATCATGGACGAAATCTATCAAATCGCTAAAAATAAAACTCTGATTGTTATCGCCCACCGCTTAAGCACGATTGAACGCTGTGAAGTCATCATTGATATGAGCCAACACAAAGACAATCTTGGCTAAAGTTGGCTTTACTCTTTTATAAAATTTTGCAAATCAAACCCTTTAAAGCTCTCTAAATACTTCCCTTGATAGCCGTTTTGACCCACTAAATTTTTCAAAACCTTGCTGTTGTAACCCAAAAACGCCACTTCATTAGCCTTAGCGCTTTCATAGTCATTGACGCTATCGCCTATCATTAGCATGTGGCTTGGGTTATAGGCATATTTTTGAATGATATTGGCGATGATCTTGGGTTTATTAGGCGGACTCCCTTCAACGCTCTTAAAATACTTAATGATCCCTAAAAACTCGCACAACACTTGCAATTCGCTATGCAAAGCCGCTGAAGCGATATGGAAAATATAGTTTTTATAATACTTATCAATAAACGCCATCACTTCGCTATTCAAATGCCCCCTATCAAAAAGCTTCTGCTCTATGATAGCACCAAATTCTAGGGCTAATTTATCCACTTTTTCTTGAGCGATAGGGGTTTTTAAAATCTCATTATAAAAATATTGGATTTTTTCATTCCTTGAAATCCCCCCACTTTGATAGTGATAAACTTCAAATTGTTTCAAATCCTCTTGATTCTTGTTGCCATGCTTTTGAAACAACGCCTTAAACCCTTCATTTTTTAAATGCATGCTGTCAAAAATCACGCCATCAAAATCCCATAGAACCACTTCAAGCGCCATGATTTCCCCTTTTTTATAGGCTTATTTTGGTTTCATTTTACCTTATTTAAGCGGTATTTAAGCGATTATTTTTATCATTATTGGAGTATCTTGGATTGGTTTTAATCAAATACCGCCCGCTAAAGCCTTATTTAAAAACTCTAACGCTCTTTAGATTTTTTAACTTAAAGCTCGTTTTTAAAGGTTGGTTTATTTTGACTCTTATTTGATAAGAATATGCAAACACTCTTTGGTGTGCGCGGCTTTATGGGCACGTTTGTTATCCGCTTTAAAACGCATGTAAGTTTTAGTAACTAAAGAGTAAGCGCCGTATTTTTTTAAGATATTTTTAATCTCTGTCTCACTCATAAGCCCTTCATTGTTATAGCTTAAAAAAATATATTTGAATCGCGCTTTTTTGATCAAGTTTTCAAAAGCGTTTAAGATTTGAGCGCGAGAGCAAAAAGAGGATTTCTGGTAACTGGGCAAGCCGGTTTTGCCTTTTGGAGCAAAGGGCGTATAAGCGGCTATCGTGTTTAACAAATGGTAATTCGCCCCGTATTGCCTTGCATTGTAAGGAGGGTCTAAATACAAAATATCCCCTGAAATCTTTCCAATCAAATCATTAGAATCCTGCTGATACACTTCATTAGCGTTTAAACTCAAATCAAAATGAGCGCCTTTTAAGATGAGTTCTTTTTGAGCGCTTTTTTTAAGGCGTTTTAAAAAAGCCCCATAAACTGAAGCGGTGTTAGCCACCTTGTCCGCGCTCTCTAATAGCGATGCGAGCAAAAAATAATACGCGCAATTATCAATGTTTTGAGAAAGTTTAAGCTCTTCAATTTTTAAACGCACCGCATCAATTTTTTGAGCGTTTGTTTCGCTAAAATACTGCCTTGAACTCCCCCCCAAAGAATAATGCGAATGGATAAAACCCTTTTTTAAAGCAACGCTATTAAGCCCATTAATAAGCTCTTCTTGATTAGGGATTTCTTGAATGTTGCCGATATAATTTTGATTCAAAACAAAGCTATAATATTCCAAATCATTAGAAATAACCTTATTAACGGCTTTTTTAAACGCGCGCCCCACAATGCCCGTCCCAGCGAACAGATCGCAAAAAATCGCACCAGAGAGATCATGGCCCGCAACCGCATGGATATTTTCCTTAATAAAGGGAATGAGCTTGTATTTAGAGCCGATGTAGTTCATTGATCTGTGTTTGTATGCTTCTTTAAATGGTATAGCTATATTAAAGTTAAATTTTATATATTGTAACATAACTTGATTATGAATAAGTCCTAACCCCCACGATTAAAATAATCTTAAAACCAACTAATCAATCTTATGTGAAACAATGATCGTTTTTTTAATACCGCACGCTCTACCAATCGCTTCATTAAAACAACGAAACAACCCCTCTATTGCCAATAAAGACTTTTTCTATCGCAACTGCTCATTAAAATACCGCCAGAAAAACAGCGACATCCCCCACTAGCTGAATGCACCAAAGCTTTTGTCGCTATTACCCTATTTTCTAGTAGGTTCTTTTATGACTACCATTCTTATATTCTTCCACTTTACCCTTTGATGTGGTTACAGCCACTACACCACCTGAAACTTGCACATTAATAGCGTTACTACCATAAGTTCTCTTATAATTACCATTCTCAAATTCCTGTATTTTGCCATTAACGACTTTAATTACAACCGCCATTATAAATCTCCTAAAATATAAATTGTGATATACCCAACATCAAACTACTAGTCTAGTCTATAGCCTAACTAACAGATAAACCTTATTTAAGTATTTAAGTATTTAAGTATTTAAGTATTTAAGTATTTAAGTATTTAAGTATTTAAGTATTTAAGTATTTAAGTATTTAAGTATTTAAGTATTTAAGTATTTTATCACAAAATCCCTAAAGAATAGCTTAACAACAAACCCGCTTAACTCTTATAAAATCAGTCTCATTAAATCAATTTATCTCAAAATAACCCGCATGGCGCAAACTCCAACCGCTTGTCTAAAATTAACGATCCTTTGTGATGGTTTTAGCTTTAGCGCCTACAGCCGTAGAACCCGTGGGTAAATCTGAAAGCACCACCGCATTAGCCCCAATCCTCACATCATCGCCCACACAAATCGCGCCCAAGACCTTAGCCCCTGCCCCCACTACCACACGATTGCCTAAAGTAGGGTGGCGCTTGCCCTTGAACTTGCCCGTGCCCCCTAGAGTTACGCCATGATAAATGGTAACATCATCTCCAATCTCTGTGGTCTCGCCAATCACCACACCCATGCCATGATCAATAAAAAGCCCTCTCCCAATCTTAGCGCCCGGGTGGATTTCTATCCCAGTGATAAAACGCGCCAACTGAGAAAGCGTGCGAGCAATGAAGTAAAACCTCCGCTTGTGCAACGCATGCGCTAGGCGGTAACAAAGCAGCGCATGAATGCCCGGATAAAGCAAGAGCACCTCCCACTTATTCCTAGCTGCCGGGTCTTCTTGCAAGACACGCTCCAGGCTATAAGACAGATCTAGCATGACAGAGTCTCCGGTTAAAATATATTTGGATCAACATGACTTGAGCAGATTTTTCTCATCCATTCCAATAAAACTTGATGCAAATTTTTCTTGCCATTATACCTAAACTCACACTCCTTTTAATGGAGTAAAATCAATAGAGTAAAACGCTCTCTCTTTTAATCCTTTAAATTCTCTTAAACAACCCTTTAAAAAGGCTTAAAAAACCCACTAATCCACATTAATTTGGTATTTATTTGGGATAAAACTATTTTAAACGAAAAAATAAAAAGCAGATTGAAAAAGATTGCTATTAACTATTAATGGTGCCGAAGGTCGGACTCGAACCGACACGGGATTGCTCCCACCAGATTTTGAGTCTAGCGTGTCTACCAATTCCACCACTTCGGCGTTATAGAACAAAGAGTGAGATTATACCCACTTATTCCTTAAAGAAACTTAATGGTGCACTGGGCGAGACTCGAACTCGCACGAGATTGCTCCCACCACCCCCTCAAGATGGCGTGTCTACCAATTCCACCACCAGTGCTAAAAATTTAAAACAAATATTATAGCTAAATCATGCTTTTTAAGCAATAATTTAGCCCATCAAAAACCCTTAACTTAAGAATGGGTTACTATAAATAGCGATAATAGCAAACACTAGAGTATAAATCACTTGCGCTTCAATCATCGCCATGGCCACGAACATGGTTGTGAGCAATTTACCGCCCACTCCTGGGTTTCTCGCTGTGCCTGTAATGGTCGCTGCAGCCGCATTCCCCATACCGATCGCCCCACCAAAAGCGGCAATCCCTAAACCAATCATCGCCCCTAAGATAGAATAAGATTTAATCATATCCATCCCACCCATTCCACCATCATGAGCGAAAGCAACGCCCGCTAAAGCCAGAAAAAATAACGCTAAAAATTTCATTTTCGCACTCCGTTTCAAAAATTGGGCTTGATTTTCATTTCGAATCGTTCCTCTACTTTCAAAAATACAAGCAAGGGCTTATTTTAATATAAATTAGCTTAAAAACGCTTTTAAAATGATAAGTTTTTATTAAATTATTAGAAATAAGGAAGTTTTTAAAAACAAATTTAATTTAAGCAATAAATTATCCTTAAAAACTTAAAACAATCCATTAGTAGTATAATGGCATGGTCAATAAATTAGATACAATAAAGGATCACAATGCCAAAAGATAACAATAAAGAACTTACACTATTTGAAAGGGTTTGGGGCAGTGAAATAAAAATTCTGCCGACTTTACCAAGAAAACAAACACTTGATAGCAATTATCAACGCATGATTTTAATTAAATCAAATGAGTTATACTATGCAATAGGTAACGCTATGAATCAAGATGGGCGTGTCTACTACAAAACAAGTGTTTCTCCAGACAAATTAATGCGGTATACTAGTAACGGACAGTATTCGTCTATGCTAAAAGGAGAAAAAGGGTTTGGGAGTCATATAGGCTTTGAGATAGCGAATAATATTGCTATAGAAACTATGAACCATATTGCCCCTATTCTTAACTATAAACTAGCGGAAATCTATTATGAAGCATATGCCGAAACTAATCGTCTTTTTAATGAAAATCAAAGCTTACTCACACAACAAAACATCTTTGTTACCCAACAAATTAATGCTTTAAAAGCTAAAACCAAATTTCTCCAAGAAGTTTATAAGGATATTTCTCAAACTTCTAAAAGTGATGTTTTTAGACAATCAACATGCACCAGTCTACAAAGAATACGCATTGAGTTAGATGAAATTTTTTATAATTTTATATCCCAAATAAATCAAGGGCTAATATTAAAGAACTTTAATGATGTAAGTGGTAACTACATTTGTGCGAGATACGCTCTTTCTCATTATGGTTTTGCGTTGGTTTTAGAATATGTTGTTGCAGGACTCATTGATAATGAGAGCATGAAATTTTTAAAAGCTAAAGTTGAAGAAGCTTTTGATAGCTTCAATCAAACAACAAAGAATTTGGGAAGAAAATTAAATTCTATCCAAGACGATAATTGCCAATCTCAACAAAGCATTATACCATTTTATGGGTGGTATTATGGGTCGGCACGATACCATCCTAATCAACTAAATGAAATCAATAGGTTAAACAACGAAAATGCAGATATAGAATATATCAAAAGTAATATTTTAAGTTATTTTGATATAAAAAGGGATAGCGACGCCCTCTTTAATTTAATTGAAGCCCCTAAACAATACCTTCAAAATATTGTTATCACCCACGAAGAGGAATAAAAAAGAGTGTATATATTTTAGCCAAGTCCTATGTATTAGATTGGTTTTACATAGGACTATGGATAATTTAAGAGATGGATTAAGCCAAATCCAAAGCGATTTTACCCTTATTGAAGCTAATCACCCTACACCTGATGCTATCGCCTTCTTTTAAAACCACTTGACACCTGTCCATGTGTTGTTTTCTTAACAAGCCTTCGCCCCCCTTAGGCAAGCTTAAAAACGCCCCAAAATCCACGATTCTTTTCACTTGAGCTTCTAGCACCTCATCAATAGCGTATTGCTCCAATTCTTGATCTAAAGAATGCAAATAGTTTAAAATAAATTCCTTAGTTTTTAAAACGCGCTCTTTATTCCCCATGATTTTCACTTCACCGCTCGGTTTATTCAAATCAATTTTAACCTCAAACTTTTCCACTATCTCTTTAATCACACGCCCCCCTTGACCGATAATTTCTACAATTTTATCGGGCGCAACATTAAAAATTTCAGTCGTGGGCAAATGGGAAAAATTGATCACAATCTTTTCTTTCGCTTCATGCATGATTTTTAAAATATGTTTCCGTGCTTCTTTGGCTTGGAGCAAGGCTTGGTATAAAACCTCTAATCTAATACCGCTCATTTTGGTATCCATTTGCATAGCCGTAATGCCTTCTAAATTCCCGGCAATCTTAAAATCCATATCGCCTTCGGCGTCTTCTAAGCCGCTAATATCGCTTAAAATAGCGTGATCTTTCCCCTCGCTCACCATGCCCATAGCCACCCCAGCGACTAAATCATAAATTCCCACACCGCTTGCATAAAGGGCTAAAGACCCTGCGCACACGCTCGCCATTGAGCTTGAACCATTGCTTTCTAAAATCTCAGAAACCAATCGTATCACCTGCTCTTTATTTTTAATGCTCGTTTCTAAGGCCCTTTTAGCCAAATTCCCATGCCCTAATTCACGCCTTGAAGTCGCGCCAATAGAACTCGCTTCGCCCACGCAAAAAGGAGGGAAATTATAATGAAACATGAAGCGCTCTTTGATAGGGGTTTTATGTTCCAAACTCTCATGGGTTTGAGCGTCATTATCCGTGCCCAAAACCCCTACCACTAAGCTCTGCGTTTGCCCCCTAGTGAATAAAATGGAGCTATGCGCCATAGGGAGCAAATCGCTCTCTATCACAATGGGTCGCACTTCTTCTAACGCACGCTTATCCGGGCGGATCTTATCTTGAATAATCATGCGCCTTATCTCAGTTTTTTTCACTTTTTCTAAAGACAATTCAATCTCTTCTAAACTGAATTCTGAGTGGGCTTCGCTGATTTTTTTAGCAATTTCATTGAAAACATTTTCTCGCTCGCTCAAAGCAGAACTTTCAATGCCTTTGATGATTTCATCAAAATACTGATTTTTTAATAAATCTAACAGCCTTTCATTAAAAATTATTCCTTGGCTCTCTTTAAAAAGCAGCTCGTTTTGGTGGGGCGTGAAAGCCTCTTCATAAAGCGTGCAAGTTTCTTTCAAACTTTTTTGAGCCGATTCTAAAGCTTCTAGCATTAAAGGCTCTTCTAAAGCGTTTAATTTTTGCCCCAAAGAGCGCATTTCTATCATGTTCAAACTCTCTTTCGTTCCAGACACGAACAAATCCAAATTGGATTGATTCAAAAGGCTTGTGTTAGGGTTAATGATAAATCCGTTATCCACCCTAGCGATCCTGCAAGCGCTCACGCTTTTAATAGGAGCGATATGGGCCAAAAAGAGGGCGGCTGAAGCGGCGTTTAAAGCAGAAACTTGCAAATCGTTTTCAATATCATGGCTTAAAACCATTAAAGTGATTTGGGTAGGGTAGCGGTAATCTTTAGGGAATAAAGGGCGTAAAGTCCTATCTATGAGCCTAGAAGTTAAGATTTCAAAATCTTGCGCCCTGCCTTCTCTTTTAACAAAACCGCCAGGAATCTTACCGGCTGCATAAGATTTTTCTAAAAACTGCACCACTAAAGGCAAAAAATCTTCACTCACAGGCTCTCTTTCTACGCACACGCTCGCTAAAATGATGGTTTTTCCTAATCGGTATAAAAGAGAGCTGGTGGCTTGTTTGGCCACTTGTTTGAGAGCAAATTCTTCGGTTTTGTTACTGGAATTGATGGTGATAAAATCCATATTTAATGTTCCTTTTTTAAATTAGGCACGTTGTTAGCGCCCAAGTATTTTTCAATTTCTTCATTGCTTAATCGCTTGAGTTCTTTATAATGATGTTCCACAGAGACAAAACATTCAGGGCGGTACACGCTAATCACCCCATCGCACAAACTTTCTAAGCCTTGAGCGACATTTTGCGCGAGAATGGGGGTTAAAATGTAAATGTCTTGGCATTCTTTTTTCAAACAAGTTTGCACGCCTAACCCTGCTCTAAACCCGGTCTCAATCCCCCTATCTACGATAAAAATATTTTTATCTTTCAAGCTTTTGATCGCATTGCCTTTGCGATACTGATAGATATGAGACAAAATGTCTTCTTCATAAGCCCGCTTGGCTTCCCCATAAACATAGTCTAAAGCGATGTCAAAGGAATTGATTAAACTTTCATTCATCACAATATCCATGCTTTCACTCACTAAAGCGATTTCACATTTTGAGTTTAAAGGGGCTAGGATAGGTTCTAAAAAAAGTATATCATAAGTCGCTCCAAATTTTTGCGCTAAGGCGTGAGCTAAATACA
Organism: Helicobacter pylori; assembly: GCF_006439795.1. Lineage (GTDB taxonomy): Bacteria > Campylobacterota > Campylobacteria > Campylobacterales > Helicobacteraceae > Helicobacter > Helicobacter pylori_CR. The sequence continues at coordinate 27,122 of NZ_VEYL01000007.1, read as the reverse complement.
GAGCGTTAAAACTCAAAGCGAGCATGATGGAATCTTTTAAATCAATGTGGCGCGTGTGGATTTCATTAATCAATTTGTTTAAAGCGTCTTCTTCATTGATAAAACGCATGCCCTCTATATCGGTGATATGGCTAAAGTCCGTATTCAAATCTATTCCTTTTTTACTTACGCTGTAAAGAGCGGTAAGTTACATTGGTTTTAGTGATCGGTGAAAAGTCTAATTCTAGCTTAACATAGTTATTTTCAAACACTCTTATAGGTTGGTTGGGATCGCCGGTGAGGATAGGGCGTCTTTGATTGACGAATTGAAAGCCAATCCCAAAACAACGGATTTTTTTATAAATCCCCACATTCCAATTTAAAACCACATTGTTTCTAATATCATAACCCACATCCGCGCTCATGGAAAAATAGCCAAAGTCGTTGCTAAAACCCGCCTTTAAATAATCCGCAGGATTTTCTACAATGCTATTAATCCCACTGCTAAAATTGTTTCTTAAAAAATAAGAGAGGTTAAAGCTTAAAAACTTGCGTTGGTAATTGGCGTTCACAGAGATTTCTTCTAAGCGGTTTTGATAAAACGAATAAAAGACATTCCCAAAAATATTCAATCCTGTTAAGGGCGAAAACCCGATCTTGCTCTCTAGTGGCATTCTAAAGGGCGAAACTTTATCGTCAAGATTGATGAGTTGCGATATTTTAAAATACAATAACTCTTGCCCCCCTAAGCCATAAAGGTATTGCGTTAGGGTTAAATCCACCGTCTTGTTGCTCGCATTGCTAGGTAAAATGCTGCTAGGATTCCACACGGAGTCATACAAACGCCCTTGATAATCATAATCTCTCAATAAAGGCGAAGTGTAGCTGTTTAAAGCTTGCGCGCTTAAAGCATACATGTTTTGAGAAAATAAGCCGTTTTTAAAGGTGTAATAAGGGATGTTGAAAATCGCTTCTAGTTGGATCGTGTGGAAAAGTTTGTTGTATTCTCTGGCTAAATCCGTATTGACATACATGGAAAAATTTGAAGACACAAAATTCCCAAATTCCCTTGATTCATTAGGGATCGTAGGCACGAAGGAATTTTTAGATTGCATTAAAGCCACATTAGATAGTTGGAGATCATTCCAAAGCCCTAAAGATAAATACTTTTTAAACAAAGAAAATTGCAAGCCCACCGGCACATTCAAAGCGTTTTGCACATAGCCATAACCAATCTCTCTTGCGGTGTTTCTAAACTGATAATCCACCGAATACAATAAATTCCTAAAATACAAAGAATTTAAATATTTATGGTATTGCAAATTAGGGACAGATTGGAAAGTGCGGTTATTGTTGATTTTATTCAGGTTTAAAAAATACTTGATATTCAAGCCATAATAATTGTTTTCTGTTTGCAAATAGTAATTCGCCCTAGACATGTGCGTGGCGTCTGTGATGCGCTTATTAACCTTTTCAAAACGCACATAGTCCAAATCATTCATGTATAAAAAGTCAATGTAATGCCCGTTGTCAATATTAGACTTAAGATGAAAATATTTTTGTAAAGTGTCCCTGCTAGAGCTTAAAAATTCAAACCCGTAGATATTTTGATTTCTCAAATCATAGCGTTTGACGTATTGGGTGTAATTCCTAAAATAGCGCGCATTGAATAAAAACCTGTCGTTTTTAGAGTTAATGTAGCGTGCTTCAAAATTCAAGCCAAAACCCCTTTTATAGCGGATTTGTGGGGTAAAGGTCATATCCCATGAGTTTTTGGGGGCTAAATAAAAGGGTTGCAAATAAATAAAGCCGTCTAAGTTGGAAGTGCCAAACTCAGGATATAAAAACCCGGTGGTGCGTTTGTTGCTAGTGGACATGAAAATATAGGGCAAATACAATACAGGAATATCACCGACATAGATCTTAGGATTCCACATAGACAAATGCGATTTTTGCATGTTGAATGAGCCTGAAGTCGCATTGACATGCCAAATGGGGTTATCAATGCTGCACCCTGAAGCGCTCATGTTTTTAACCTTATATTTTTGATCCTTCCCGCTAGCAATATCCGCGCTCACCCAAATCCCGCTCACGCTGTCTTGGACATAAAAGGGGAAAATGATTTCATATTTTTCATTCAAGCTCAATTTCACGTAATCGGTTTTAACGAGCAAACCCTCGCCCCTATAAACCTTGATATTCCCCTCTAATAACGCTTCTTTAGTCTTGGTATCATAACGCACCTTGTCCGCTAAAATATACACATCATAGTTTAATAAGATCGCATTCCCTGAAGCGGTTATCACATTGTCTTTAGCGCTCACTTTATCCGCAAGGATTTCAAAAATCTTATGGTTTTGTTTGTCAAATCGTTGCATAGCGATTTCTTTAGCCTCTAATGCGCTCAACAAAAAAAAGACCGCCAAATACAACCAATAAATCATGATTAAAACAACACCAAAAGATTTTTGCTTTTTTCTTCATGCCACGCCCTATGATAGGGATTTTTAAACACCCCAAACCATAAAAAGGGGCATAGAAAAACCACGATCTTTAACCCTAAACGCTTCAATAAAATAGCCCTACTGGGGCAATCTGCTAAATAAATATCAATGATTTTAATCCTAAAAACCAGTTTAGCCAAACTCATCTTGCACAAACACACAAAAAAGATTTCATAAACGCCATACAAGACGATAAAACTCACTATGACAAACACGCTGTGATAAATGGGGTTAGTCAGCCAGTATAAAGAATGCAAGAAATCGCACGCGCCTAAAAGATCGCTCAATAAAAACGCCACTAACAAACCATCGGTTAAAAACGCTAAGATGCGCCAATACAAGGGGCATAAACGCATTTTTTCACGCATAAGAAGTGTTTCTATGATTTCGGTTTCTTCTTTTTCTAAATTTGGAGAGCGCATTCAAAAACAAACAAGACAAACTCTTTGGTTTGTCTTAAACTTTAACCTTTAAGAATATTCTTTCAAATCTAACACCTTAAAACCAATATCCTTGCGATAAAACATGCCTTCAAAATGCACCTTTTGAGCGATTTCATAAGCATGGTTTCTGGCTTCTAATAAGGATTTTCCTCTGCCAATGGCAAAGATCACCCTCCCCCCACTGCTTTCAAACACGCCATTATCTTGCTCCACCTCCCCTAAAATCAAATGACCCTTTTTTTCATCAACCGGATCAATATAAAGGGTTTGTTTGGGCGAAGAGCTAGCGGGGTAATTCCTAGAAACAAGCGCCACACTCATCACAAATTCTTTAGAAAACACCAATTCAAGAGAATGTAATTCCCCTTTGGCTGTAGCCAAACACAAATCTAATAGCGAGCTTTCTAAAAGGGGTAAAATCGTCTGGCATTCAATATCTTTAAAACGCACGCTAAAATCCAATAAATACGGCTCTAAAACGCCCTTTTCTTCTATGATTACAATTTCAGCGAGTAAAACCCCTTTAAAAAGCGTGTTATTAGCCTGAAGTTTCTCTAAAGTGGGTTTAAAGATATGATTTTTTATTTTCTCTTCTAATTCATTAGAGAAAAAGTTTGCAGGAGCGATGGCCCCCATACCTCCTGTATTGACCCCGTTATCCCCCTCTAATAAGCGTTTGTAGTTTTGGCAAAAGGGCAACAAGATAAAATCATCATTGGCTATGAGTGCTGTAACTGAAAGCTCAAACCCCTCTAAAAAAGGCTCTATGATCACAGGCTCATTGCTTTGTTTGAAAGCGTCTTCAAGGATTTTTATCGCTTCTTCTTCTTGATGGACAATGCTTGTGTTTTTATTCAACGCTTTAATCACTAAGGGGAAAGAAGCGTTTTGAATGTGATTGAGAGCTTCTTTTAAATCGTTTGTTTCAAAGTAAGACGCGCTCTTGATGCCGCACTCTTTAACAAAAGCTTTCATATAGCTTTTAGAAGCCTCTAACTTAGCCGCTTCTTTAGAAGCCCCAAACACTAAAATCCCCGCTTTTTCTAGCATTTCTGTAAGTCCTAAAACCAAAAGCTCTTCTTCTGAAATGATGGCTAAATGGATCTGTTTTTTCAGGGCTAATTCCACGATATGCTCGTAATGTTCGCATTCCAGATTTTCGCCTAAATCTTGAGTGCCACCATTACCCAAACAAAAATACAAAGCATTCACTCGCTCATCTTGCTGAAGCCTTTGAGCCAAAGCATACTCCCGCCCCTTATTCCCCACAATTAAAACATTATAGTTGTTGTTATCTTTCATGTCTTTCCTAAAATGTGGTTGTTTTTAAACCCAGATGACCGCTACTTTTACATGCGCATAAGTTCAACAAACCTACACTAATAAGGCTAGGAGGATTTTCTTAGGGGCAGATTTAAAAAATGCCATCACACAAAAACCACTACCTTAGCCTAACTTATTTTTTCAACGAACTTGCCATCAATAAGAAACGCAAATCACCCAGGCGATGCTTACAATTATACTTAAATTTTAAAGAAATTCCATGCAAAAATATTCCAGCAATCTGTGATAGTTTTAATTGGCGTTTAGGCGTTTTAAGAGAAACTGACTGATTTATTTCAGCCTTTCTTTATACGCTGCTTCCAAACTGCTATACCCTTTTTTCAATTCTCCCACACCCCCAAAAGCCACTACTTTGGCTTCTTTTAAAAAAATCGCGCTGTCTAAATACTTTTCCACATCCACCACCAAATGCGTAGAGACTAATAAGCTTGCGTTTTGGCTAAACTCCTTAGCGATTAACTCAAAAATCTCTTCTCTTGCAATAGGGTCAATCCCAGCCACCGGCTCATCAAAAAGATACAAAGAAGCGTTTCGTGATAGGGTTAAAATCAGCTGTAATTTTTCCCTCATGCCTTTTGAAAGGGCTTTGAACTCTCTTTTTAAAGGCACGCTGAAGCGTTTTAGCAAATTTAGGGCTTTTGATTCATCAAAATCGCTAAAAAAATCCTTATAAAAAGCGATCGCTTTTAAAGGCGTTAATTTAGGGTCTAAAAAATCGCCATCGCTTAAAAACGCCACGCTTTTTTTAGTCTCTATGCCGATCTTTTGATTTAAAATTTTCACTTCCCCTTGATAGTTCAAATTCAATCCGGCTAAAATTTTTAACAGAGTGGTTTTACCCGCCCCATTAGGGCCTAAAAGCCCTATGAATTGCTGTTTGGGTAGTTTTAAATTGATATTGTCTAACGCTTTTAAACTCCCATAAGTTTTAGTCAAATTCTCTATTTCTACTAGCATTTTAATTCCCCGAATTTGCGCACTCTTTTGTAAAAATCGCTAATGATATTTTCTAAATCTTTAGGGGTGAAATCAGGCCATAAAATCGGCGTGAAGAACAATTCCGCATAGCTGGACTGCCACAATAAAAAATTAGACAAGCGCATTTCCCCTCCTGTTCGTAACAATAAATCCACTTCCGGCAAATCGTGCGTGTCTAAGCGATTAGAAATTTCATCTTCTAAGCTTTCTAAAAGGCTTATATTGCTAGGCGGGCTTTCTAGCAAGCTTTTAAAGGCTCTTGAAAGCTCGTTTTTAGATCCGTAATTAAGGGCTAAAACTTGCGTAAAATCCTTAAAATGCCTGGTATCGTTTTCAAGCTGTAAGATCGTGTCTCTCAATTCTTTAGAAAAGCCCTCTAAATCCCCTATCGCTTTAAAGCGTATGTTATTATCCAAATAAGTGGATCGCTCATCTTTAAGGTATTTTTTAAGCATTTTCATTAAAAAATCCACTTCACTTTTAGGGCGTTTCCAATTTTCTGTAGAAAAAGCGTATAAAGTCAAGCATTCTAGCTTATGATTAGCGCACCAGATCGTAATGTCTTTAAGGGTTTTTACGCCCTTTTTATGCCCATAAGCCCTAGCTTTATTCTTTAATTTAGCCCACCTGCCATTACCATCCATAATAATGGCAAGATGTTTGAGAGTGTTATCCAATGCCTTTACCCTTTAAAGAAATTCTTGAATTATACACCATTTAAAGCGTGCAAGCATCCACTAAATAAGCGATGTGCTGCCAAGAAAATCGGGTTTTTTCACTCAAACCGATCTCGCAAGTGCTAGAAGTGGAAAAGCCCCTTTTAAGATCATAGGATTGGTAAAACGCTTGAAAGCCGTTTAAAGCGCTCTCGTTCAATTCAGGGGTAAAAAAGCCCTTATTCCCCGCAAAGCCACAACAACCCGTCTCTTTATGGATAACAATCTCGCCTAAAGTGCATTTTTTAGCTAAATTAAACAACAACTCTTCTTTATTTTCTAACTTTAAAGTGCACATCGTGTATAACCCTATGTCTTCGTTAATGGGGTTGAATCTTAATTTAGGGCTTAGAATTTCTTCAATATAGACGCTCAAATCATAGACTTTCAAATCCTTATAAGCTTTCATTTGCTTGAAAAAATGCGTCGAACATGCGCTATGGTCTAAGACGATCGGTATTTTTCCCTCATCGCTTAATTGTAAAAAAATCGCATGGTTTTTTTCGTTGTTCTGCTTGGTTAAGTCGGTGTAATTGATAAAGGCTTTCCCGCAACAAAGCGCATCCAATCCATTAGGATACATTACCGAAACTTTGGCTTTTTGGCATAAGGATTCAAACACTTCTTGAATGCTTCTTTTATCCGCCATTTTGGTTGATGGAGCAAACGAGCGGTTGATGCAAGTGCTGAAATAAATGACTTTTTCTTCGCTCTTAAGCGTTTTATTCTCTAAAGGATAGGCGTTGTTTTTGGGCATGTAATCAAAAGCTTTAGGGAAGGGCTTGATGAATTTTTTAATCCCTTTGGTCAGGCTCACTAAATTGTGAGAACCTATGAGATTTTGAACCAAGCGAGCGCTTTTTAAAGAAAAACGAGCCGCACTTGTGGTTGCTTGCATGTGATTAAGGATCTTTGAAGCGATCTTTTCGCCTTTAGGGTTTTTTTGATAATAATTTAGGGCGATTCTTCCGGTATCAATTTCTAAAGGGCATAGCATAGAACACATATGGCACACCGCGCAAGTGGCGTGCACTAAATATTCAGACTCTTTTAAAAGCTCATCTAATAAAACTTGATCTTCATTATGACCATGACTTACTCTTTCTTTTAAGTATTCTATCTCTCTGTGGATAACGATTCGTTGTCGTGGCGTTAAAGATAAATCTTTGCTAGGGCAAATCCTTTCACAGAATCCGCATTCCATGCACATGTCCAGATGCTCTTCAATAGGGTAAATGCTCTTTAAATTTTTAGTGTGGATTTCTTTATCGTTTGTGATGATCACATCAGGGTTTAAAATGCCTTTAGGATCAAACAATTCTTTGATTTGTTTGTGGATTTTATAGGCTTTTTCTCCCCACTCCATTTCCACAAAAGGGGCTACCATCCTGCCTGTGCCATGTTCGGCTTTAATAGAGCCAGAGCTTTTGCTCACCATTAAAAACATCTCAGAAACCAAATTTTCAAACGCCTTTCTTTCGGTTTCATTTTCTAAAATCGGCGTAACGACAAAGTGCAAATTCCCGCTTAACGCATGCCCAAAAATAATGCCATTATCCTTAAAGCCATGTTTTTTTAAAAGCCCTTCAATCGCTTTTGCCCCCTCTACAAAATCCTCTTTGCTGAAGCACACGTCTTCAATGATCACAGAGCTTTGGCTTTTTCTTTTTGACGCTGCGATAGGGAAAATGCCTTTTCTAATCTTCCACCACGATTGATAAATGTTAGGATCGCTGCTGATTTGAGAATCTAAAACGACCGGTATCGCGTTCAAGGCGTTTAAAATCGTTTGCATGTTGTTTTCTAAAATTAAAGGATCATCGCTTTCGCTTTGAATGAGTAAGCATGCGTTAGGCTCTTTGACTTCTAAAATCACGCTAGGCATGCCCTCTAAATTTTTCACGCTTTTTAAGGACGCATAATCCATAAGCTCTGCTGAAGAAATCATTTCAGGTTGTTTGGCTTTTAAGGCGGCTAAAATTTGAGCGGCTTTGGCGCATTGCTCTAAATTTTCATAAAACAATAACGCGCAAGTTTTATAAGCGTAGTCTTTCACGCATTCTAATCCCACGCTTGAAATAAAGCCTAAAGTCCCCTCAGAGCCTATGAATAAATGGCTGATGATTTCAATCGGATCTTCAAAATCAATGAGAGCGTTTAAGCTATAGCCGGTGGTGTTTTTGATCTCGTATTTTTTCTTAATTAAAGCATGCAATTCTTCATCTTTTAAGATCTCTTTTCTTAAATTCAAAACCCCTTCAATCAAATCTTTATGCGCGTTTTTGAAACTCTCAACGCTCTCTTGATTGGCTGTGTCTAAAAGAGTGCCATCAGCTAAAATGACTCTTAAGGATTTTAGGGTTTTGTAGCTGTTTTGCTCCACCCCACAACACATCCCGCTAGCGTTATTAGCGACAATCCCCCCTATCATAGCGGTGTTTATCGTAGCGGGATCCGGGCCTATTTTTTTATGGTAAGGTTTTAATAAAGCGTTCGCATGGCTTCCTATGACTCCGCATGAAAGCTGAATGCTTTGAGTGTTGTCTAAAATGTGAGCGTCTTTGAAAAAATGCGCCACCACCACTAGCACCCCATCACAGCTCGCCTGCCCTGATAAGGAACTCCCAGCCGCTCTAAAAGTCAATGAAACGCCATGCTTTTTGGCTAAAACACAAAGCTTTTGAACTTCTTCTTCATCCTTCACCCAAACGACTATTTTAGGGATATAACGATAACATGACGCATCAATGCCATAAGCCAAACGGCGTAAATAATCCTTAAAGATCCGCTCGTTTAAAAACCCGCTCGCTTCTGTAAAAAAAGCATGATAATTTTCTTCCACACACACTCCTTAAACATTCCTATTTATCAAATCATTGTAACATAACCTTACTTTAAAAACTAAGGATAAACATGCTTGAAGATTTTGAAGATTATGCAATCAGTTTAGAAGAAGTGAATTTCAATGATTTTATCGTGGTAGATGTGCGCGAATTGGACGAATATGAGGAATTGCATTTGCCTAACGCTACGCTCATTAGCGTCAATGACCAAGAAAAGCTCGCTGATTTTTTATCCCAACACAAAGATCAAAAAGTGTTGCTCCATTGCAGGGCTGGTCGCAGGGCTTTAGACGCGGCTAAAAGCATGCATGAATTAGGCTATACGCCCTATTATTTAGAGGGCAATGTCTATGATTTTGAAAAATACGGCTTTAGAATGGTCTATGATGACACTAGCGGTAAAAAAAACTAGGCATGAGGGAGATTGTATGGGTGCATTCTCAAAGAATCGCCCCTTATAAGACTCTCATTTTAAATGAATTTTGCTACTATCCCTTAGAATTAGATCCAACCCCTTTTAACGCTCTCATTTTCACTTCTAAAAATGCGGTGTTTTCCTTGCTAGAAACTCTAAAAAACAGCCCCAAACTCCAAATTTTACAAAACATTCCTGCTTACGCTTTGAGCGAACCCACCGCAAAAACTTTACAAGATCACCATTTTAAAGTCGCCTTTATAGGGGAAAAAGCCCATGGCAAAGAGTTCGTTCAAGAAATCATTCCTTTATTGGAAAAAAAAAGCGTTTTGTATCTCAGGGCAAAAGAAATTGCTTCTTCTTTAGACACCATTCTTTTAGAGCATGGCATTGATTTCCAACAAGCCGTTGTTTATGAAAACAAGCTCAAACATTTGACTTTAAGCGAACAAAACGCCCTAAAACCCAAAGAAAAAAGCGTTCTTATTTTTACCGCTATAAGCCATGCAAAAGCCTTTTTGCACTATTTTGAATTTTTAGAAAATTACACCGCTATAAGCATTGGCAACACGACCGCTCTTTATTTGCAAGAGCAAGGCATTCAAAGCTATAGCGCTAAAAAGCCCTCCTTAGAAGCGTGTTTAGAACTGGCTTTAAGTTTGAGGGTTAAGGAATGTTAAAAACATCTCATTATAATGTTCTCAGTTATTTTTTAAAGGATGATGCATGAATTTTGTCTTTTTATGGGCCGCTTTAGGGGGGGCTATAGGGAGTTCGCTAAGGTATTTTGTGGGCAAAATGATGCCCAGTAAATTTTTAATGTTTGAAAGTTTTCCTTTAGGGACTTTTAGCGTGAATATCATAGGGTGTTTTGTCATCGGCTTTATGGGGCATTTGGCTGTCAAAAAAGTTTTTGGCGATGATTTTGGGATTTTCTTTGTTACCGGGGTTTTAGGGGGTTTTACGACCTTTTCTTCTTATGGGCTAGACACTTTAAAACTCTTGCAAAAATCCCAATACCTTGAAGCCATTTCTTATGTCTTAGGCACTAACCTTTTAGGGCTTATTGGGGTGGCTATCGGGTGGTTTTTGGCTAAAAATTTTATAGGCGTTAATTAAAAAACGCTTTCTGGCGTTTCATTAACGCTTGATTAAAGCAGAGCCTACAATCACAACAGCCACAAAGCCATTTCATCAGCCATGAAAAAATCGCTCGCTATCAATCGGTTATTTTTAATGAAAGCCTTATTCTCTTCAACCAAAAACTTTACTTTATTTTCATCTAGCAAGCTAAGCTCAACCCCAAGCATGCACCTCAAGCCTAAAAACAGCTTTTCTAAGCGTTTGTCTTGTTTATTAAGCGTCTCAACTTGGCGTTTTAGGGGGTCTTTGATGTAATTTTCTATGAGTTTTTTCGCATAAAAGCGCTCATTCGCCACACAGCCTACAGCCCCAGCCCCACACCCTAAATAATCTTTAGCCCCCCAGTAAGCTAAGTTGTGTTTGACTTGATAATCTCTAGCGTAATTAGACACTTCGTATTGCTTGAAAGAAAAGCTCTCTAAAACCTCTTTGATTACATTGTCAAAATTAGCGCATGAGGGTTTTTTGGCGTTTTTTTCTAAATTCGTGTTTTTTTCAATACTCAAAGCATAAGCGCTCAAGTGGTTGATAGGGAGTTCTTTGGCGAGTTTTAGTTCTTCTTTTAAAGAGTTTTCATTGTCTAATGGGGTGTTATAAATCAAATCAATGCTGATATTTTCAATCCCGCTTTTTAAAATGGTTTCTATCACAGGAGCGATATTTTTGGAATGTTGGCGCTCTAAAAACAATAATTTATCTTCCCTAAAACTTTGCACCCCCAAACTCAAGCGGTTGATCCCTAAATCTTTTAAGCCTTGACACCAAGCTTTAGAAATCAATTCAGGGTTAGCTTCAGTGGTGATCTCACAATCCAAGCTCAAGCGCGCATTGTGATGGATGCTTTCAAAAATCCTTTCAAAAGACTTCACGCTTAAAGTGTTAGGCGTGCCGCCGCCAATAAAAACGCTTTCAATTGGTTCATCAGTTTGACTTAACGCATGCTTTAAATCCAGGCATAACGCTTGAGTGTATTCTTCTTTTAGCCCATGCTTATTTTCATAGGAATTGAAAGCGCAATAACCGCATTTATTTTCACAAAAAGGGATATGAATGTATAAAATCATATTTATTTCTCTCATTTTCACTTCATTTTAAGCAAAACTTAAACTTGTAATTGTATCATTTTAAGATCATTTTGATAAGTAGAGGAGACAAACGATGAAAAAGGTTATTATGGCTTTAGGCGTTTTAGCGTTCGCAAACGCTTTAATGGCAACAGATGTTAAAGCTCTTGCAAAAAGTTGTGCCACTTGCCATGGGGTCAAGTTTGAAAAGAAAGCTTTAGGCAAAAGCAAAATCGTCAACATGATGAGTGAAGCGGAAATTGAAAAAGATCTTATGGATTTTAAAAATGGTGTTAATAAGAATCCTATCATGACCGCACAGGCTAAAAAATTGAGCGATGAAGACATCAAAGCTTTAGCCAAATACATCCCCACTCTCAAATAAACTCTCTCAGTTTTAATAGCACTGTTTGGGTGCTATCAAAATGGGTTTCAAGCCCTTTTTTCTTAATTTTTGATTTTAATGGCATTCTTAACCCTACTTAAAGCCAGCATACACTATAATACCATCTTAATCAAACAAGAAAGAGCTAAAATAAAGACCTATGCTACATAAAAAATATCGTCCTAACGTTGCGGCTATCATTGTGTCGCCAGACTACCCTAATACATGCGAAATTTTTATCGCTGAGCGCATAGATATTGAAGGGGCGTGGCAGTTCCCCCAAGGGGGCATTGATGAGGGCGAAACCCCTTTAGAAGCGCTTTATAGGGAATTATTAGAAGAAATTGGCACGAATGAAATAGAGATTTTAGCGCAATACCCCAGATGGATCGCCTATGATTTCCCAAGCAATATGGAGCATAAATTCTATGCGTTTGACGGGCAAAAGCAACGCTATTTTTTAGTGCGCCTAAAGCATGCTAACAACATTGATTTGAACAAACACACGCCAGAATTTAGAGCCTATCAATTCATCCATCTTAAGGATTTGCTTAAAAAAATCGTCCCCTTTAAGCGTCAGGTGTACCGCCAAGTCATTGCTTATTTCAAAAGAGAGGGGTATTTATAGGGTGTTAATCGTTCAAAAATACGGCGGCACGAGCATGGGCAGCATAGAAAGGATCCACAATGTCGCCCAAAGGGTTTTAGAAAGCGTTAAATTAGGGCATCAAGTCGTGGTGGTGGTTTCTGCGATGAGCGGCGAAACCGACAGGCTTTTAGAATTTGGCAAGAATTTTAGCCATAACCCTAACAAGCGGGAAATGGACAGGATTGTAAGCGTGGGGGAATGGATTTCAAGCGCGGCTTTGAGCATGGCGTTAGAAAGGTATGGGCATAGAGCCATTTCCTTGAGCGGGAAAGAAGCGGGCATTTTAACCAGTTCGCATTTTCAAAACGCCGTGATCCAATCCATTGACACTAAACGCATCACAGAGCTTTTAGAAAAAAACTACATTGTGGTGATCGCTGGGTTTCAAGGCGCTGATATTCAAGGCGAAACAACGACTTTAGGGCGTGGGGGGAGCGATTTGAGCGCGGTCGCTTTGGCCGGGGCTTTAAAAGCGGATCTGTGTGAAATCTATACGGATGTGGATGGCGTTTATACCACTGATCCGCGCATTGAAGAAAAGGCTCAAAAAATCACGCAAATCAGCTATGATGAAATGCTTGAATTGGCTTCTATGGGGGCTAAAGTTTTATTAAACCGCTCAGTAGAATTAGCTAAAAAACTCAGTGTGAAGTTAGTGACTCGCAATTCGTTTAACCATAGCGAAGGCACGCTCATTGTGGCTGAAAAAGACTTTAAAGGAGAACGCATGGAAACCCCTATAGTGAGTGGGATCGCATTGGATAAAAATCAGGCTCGTGTGAGCATGGAGGGCGTGGAAGATCGGCCAGGCATTGCCGCTGAAATCTTTGGCGCTTTAGCGGAGTACCGCATTAATGTGGATATGATAGTCCAAACGATCGGCAGAGACGGCAAAACCGATTTGGATTTTACGATCGTTAAAACCCAGATAGAAGAAACCAAGCAAGCCTTAAAGCCTTTTTTAGCGCAAATGGATTCCATTGATTATGATGAAAATATCGCTAAAGTTTCCATAGTGGGCGTGGGCATGAAGTCGCATTCTGGGGTAGCGAGCATCGCTTTTAAAGCCCTAGCCAAAGACAACATTAATATCATGATGATTTCCACAAGCGAGATTAAAATTTCGGTTTTGATTGACATTAAATACGCTGAATTAGCGGTTAGAACTTTGCATGCGGTGTATCAATTGGATCAATGAAAAATTTCTACGACTGGATCAAGGAATTTGTACGCGATCAGGGGGAATTTATCGCTCAGCAAAGCGGGTGGCTGGAATTAGAGCGATCAAGCTATGCCAAACTCATCGCGCAAACCATCTCGCATGTGCTTAATGGCGGATCGCTGTTGGTGAGCACGGATTCTTCTAGGCACTGGTTTTTAAACTACATTCTTTCTAACTTAAACCCTAAAGATTTAAAAGAGCGCCCCTTATTGTCAGTCATTGATTTTAACGCTTCTTCTTTCTATCCTAAAAACGATGCGAATCTCTCTCTAGCCACCATAGAGATGACTTATCAAAACCCTATGTTTTGGCATGTTGGGAAAATTGAAAATGAAGGCTTGAAAACCTTATTATTGAGTAAAATCCCTAGTTTTTTATGGCTTTTTGAAGAGCTTAAAGAAGATTGCTTGCTTTTAAAAGAGCATGATAGTTTGCTAGATTATAAATTATTGCAGCTCTTCAAACTCTTTGAAAACGCGCTTTTTAGCGTGCTATACAATAAGGTTACTTTGTGAAAAACTCCAACCGCCTTATTTATACGGACAATCTTGAAGAGAGCCTAGAAGAGACCGCAAGCCTTTTTGAACACCACATTAAATTCTACACGGAGATTATTGAAAAAGACAAAAAGGTGATCAAAACTTTTAACAAGGATTTTAAAATTGAGCATGCCAAAGAAGTCATTTCAAAGGCTCACTTAAAACACAGCGAATTGAACGCTTTTTTAATCGCCGCTCCTAGTTATGGTATAGAAGCCCAAAACGCGCTTTTAAAAATCTTAGAAGAACCCCCGAATAATGTTTGTTTTATCATGTTCGCTAAAAGCCCAAACCATGTGTTAGCCACCATTAAATCCCGCCTAATCAAAGAAGACAAACGCCAAAAAATCCCCCTAAAACCTTTAGATTTGGATTTATCCAGGTTGGATTTGAAAGACATCTATGCGTTTTTAAAAAATTTAGACAAAGAAAACTTTGATTCCAGAGAAAATCAGAGGGAAAGGATTGAAAGCTTATTAGAGAGTATTCACAGACACCAAATCTGTTTAAACGAGCAAGAATTGCAAGCCTTTGACTTAGCGATCAAGGCTAACAGCTCTTATTACAAGCTCAGCTACAATCTTTTACCCCTGCTTTTAAGCCTTTTATCCAAAAAGAAAACGCCATGATTGTAAAACGCCTTAACCCTGATACGCTCAAAAGCACTCTACAAAAAATAGGTCCAGAAAAGATCGCGCAAAACCATATGCGCCAAAAAGGCGTTAGCTTTGTTTTTGAAATCCAACACCTGCCCTTAAGCGCTGCGCTCATTTTAAAGCAAGAGGCCATAAGCGTTGGGGGCGATTTTGCCACGCCAAGAGATTGTATTTTAGCCAAAGAGCCTTTTTATGATGGGGTGCTGATTGCGAGCGCTAACCAATTAGAACGCCTGATTGTTAAGTGCCACTCCCAACCCTTTGGGCTTAAACATTTAGCACAAGAATTAAAAAGCCACCTCAAAGCCCCTAAGCCTAACACCCCACAGATCATGGCAATCTTGAATCTCACGCCGGATAGTTTCTATGAAAAGAGCCGGTTTAGTAGCAAAAAAGCGCTTGAAGAAATCTATCAATGGCTAGAAAAGGGTATCACGCTCATTGATATAGGCGCGGCCAGTTCAAGACCAGAGAGTGAAATCATTGATCCAAAAACAGAGCAGGATCGCTTAAAAGAAATTTTACTAGAGATTAAATCCCAAAAACTCTACCAATGCGCCCAATTCAGCATAGACACCTACCATGCCACAACCGCCCAAATGGCTTTGGAGCATTGTTTTTCCATCCTTAATGATGTGAGCGGTTTTAATAGCATTGAAATGCTAGAAGTCGCAAGAGATTACAAGCCCACTTGCATTTTAATGCATACTCAAAAAACCCCCAAAGACATGCAAGAAAATGTTTTTTACCACAATTTATTTGATGAAATGGATCGCTTCTTTAAGGAAAAACTAGAGGTTTTAGAAAAATACGCGCTTCAAGATATTATTTTAGATATAGGGTTTGGATTCGCTAAATTAAAAGAGCATAATTTAGCCTTAATCAAGCATTTAAGCCATTTTCTCAAATTCAAAAAACCCTTATTGGTAGGAGCGAGTCGTAAAAACACGATCGGGCTTATCACCGGGCGTGAAGTTCAAGACCGGCTCGCCGGCACTTTGAGTTTGCATTTAATGGCGTTGCAAAACGGAGCGAGCGTTTTAAGAGCGCATGACATTGATGAGCATATCGATCTCATCAAGGTGTTTAAGAGTTTGGAAGAAACGGATTAAACCGAAATTTTTAGCTTTGATCCCATTGGGCGTTGGTTATCATCAAAACGCTAAAAAGCGTTTTTGATGATCAATCCTTGATTAACCCTAATCTTTAAAGGATCACATCCATGGTTGAAGGGTTGTTGTAAGCGTTTTGATAGCGTTGCAAAAAATCGTTGTGGTTGGTGGCGTTAAAGGTTTGTAGGGCTTTTTTGTGCAAGCCATTCACCGGTTGCTTGGGGGCGTTTTCCACTTCTTTAGAGAATTTCCCATTATAAAAATCCGTCAAACTATAGAGCGACTGAGCGGCAAGGCGTTTTTGGCTCTCATCCATTCCGGCCGTAGCCCTTAAAAAAGCCTCATATTCTCTATCGCTCATCAATTCTAAAACCAAAAAGCCGTAAGTCTCTCGCTTGTCAGGGTTAAAGGGGAGGTTTTCTGTTGGAGCGTCCTTTTTTTCTCGTTCTACTTTTTCTGCGCTTTCAATAGGAGCTAGGTCTTCTTTAGGAGCGCTTTTAGCGTTTAAAAGCCCATAGAGGTTAGAATCAAACTGATTGATAGAAGAAACAGCCATGCGAATTTCCTAAAATTGGATTTTACGCTGATATTAAGCAAAATCCATTCCCTAATGAGACTAAAAAATTTAAAAAGCTTAAAAGAGTTTTCTAATGGTGGCGTTCAAACCCTTTAAAAAGGGTCTAGGAGTTTATTTTCAAAAAGGATTCGTGTTTTTATGTTTTCATATTTCTATAAGGAGTTTGAAATGCTGAAGCTTCTAGAATGATTCTAGACAAAACAAAAGGTAAAACTCCTAGAACATTGTTATAGCATGATTTTACCAATCAATGCAACTTTTATGCTTTTAGAGCTTAAAAACTTTAAGTCTTAATTAGAGATTTTAGGTTAAACTACCCTAAAAATCTTTAATCTAATGAGCAAAAAGCATGCGTAATACCATTTTATTTGGCGTTTCAATGATACTCTTGGCGAATTTATGCTTTGGGATCATGAGTGCGTTTGTTAAAATCACAGCGGATTATTTTTCCCCTATGGAGAATGTGTTTTACCGCTCCATTACCATGACGCTTTTACTCTTGCTTATTTATCCTTTCAAACCCTACCGCTTAAAGAGTTACAAACAAGGCGGTTTTAAAAAACTCGCTTTTAGGGTCGTTGTGGGGGGCTTAGCCATGCTAGCGTTTTTTTATAATATTGAAAAAATTTCGCTCGCTACAGCGACGGCTTTTTCGCAATGCGCACCTATTTATACGGTGCTTCTTTCCCCTTTTCTTTTGAAAGAAAAACTCAAAAGAAGCGCGTTAATTTCTGCATGCATTGGGCTAGTGGGGGTGGTGCTGATCTCCGATCCTAGCGTGGAAAATGTGGGGCCGGTTGAAATTCTTATGGGCTTATTGAGCGGGATCTTTGTGTCTTTGGCGTATATCACTTTAAGGGATTTGAGAGAATATTATGACAAGCAAGCCGTGATTTTAGCGTTCGCCTTTGGCATGAGCCTTCTTGGATTAGCGGGCATGTTCATTGATATTCCTTTTTTATCCACAGGCATTCATATCCCTAGAAAAGAAGACATTTTGTGGATTTCTTTAATAGGGATTAGCGGGACTTTAGGGCAGTATTTCTTAACTTATGCTTACATGAACGCTCCTGCTGGGATCATTGCCCCTGTTGAATACACCCGCATTGTTTGGGGGCTGTTGTTTGGGCTGTATTTGGGCGATAAATTTTTGGATCTTAAAAGCTCTTTGGGGGTGGCTTTGATTTTATGTTCAGGCTTACTCATTGCCTTGCCCGCTCTTTTAAAAGAATTAAAAAAAATTTAAGCCATGCAGCTAAGCCCCTTACAAAGTGCTCTGTTATATTTCCGCTACTTTATTTATCCAGAGAAAAAAACAAGAAGCTTTGATTTAAGCGATTTAGTCTTTATTATCATGGTTTTTTTAGTCCTGGCTTTGGGGCTGTTGATGAGTGAAGAAATTTCTATCAGCTACAATGAAGCGAAGGATTTTTTTTATAGCAGCGCATGGTTTGTTCAAATCGCTCAAAAAAGTGTTGCTATTTTAGGCCAAAACGATTTGGCTTTAAGATTGCCTTTTTTGATCGCTCACATCATTAACATGTTTTTATTTTATTTGATAGGGCGAAAGATTTTAAAAAAGCCTAAAGACGCCCTTTATGTGGTATTGACTTACGCTTTATTGCCTGGGGTGAATCTCTTTGCGATTTTATTGGCTAAAAGCGTGCTGGTGTTAAGCCTTGGGCTTTTGGTTAGCTATTTGTATATCAAAACCCAAAAAATCCCTTATTTAACCCTTAGCGCTTGCGCGTTTTTAGACGGCGCGTTCATCCCGCTTTTGCTAGGGGTTTTTGCCTACGCTTTAAGAAAACGCTATTTTAAGAGCGCGATCTTTGCTTTGGTGGTTTTAATTGTGAATACCGCTCTTTTTAGCGGGAGTTTCAATAAGGGCTTGCCTAGCGGGTATTTTATAGACACATGCTTAGAACTCATGCTTTTATATTCGCCCTTATTGTTCCTCTACTACCCTTATACGCTCTATAAAGCCCTTTTGGATAAAAAGCCATCACTACTAGCCTTTATGAGCGCGAGCGGCTGGCTTTTCCCTTTGCTTTTGAGCATGCGCCAAGAGATAGATTTAAGAACTTTCGCCCCCTTAGCGTTAATTGGTTTACCTTTGTTTGTTAAAAGCGTTTTAAATAGCCTTAGGGTGCGTTTGAAGGAATTTAGGGGGCAATATTATTTGCGCGTTTTCAGTTTGTATCTTTTAATGCTCACTGAAACGCTTTTTTTATGGGGGAGTAAAATTTCTGGCGCTAATGAAAAATTATTAAACCGGCATTTCTTAGCCAAAGAAGTCGCTACAGCCTTGCAATTAAGGGGTGTCCATCAAATCCGCACTAACGATAAACAACTCGCTTTAAGGCTTCAATTTTATGGCATTAAAGAAGGGGGGAGGTTAAGACTGATTAACGCTAAAATTTCTAAAAAACGCCCTGATATTACAATCATCTACGCTGATAAAATTCTACAATCCTATAGTTTGGTGCGCCATTAAATTAATTCTTTAAAAAGCGTTTTATCTAAAGAATGATAAAATACACTCCAAAAATAAATAAAATATGCGAGAAAAATCATGAGACTCAAACTAACCCATATAAACCATATAAGCCATAAGATTGCCAATGACTTTATCCACTCAAAACTATTAGAATTAAAAGCCCCTAGAGAATTATTGTGTGAATTGATAGAGAGGATTTTGGAAAAAAGCGTTAAAAAAGAAAACGCCATAGATGAGCAAGCCAGAGAGCTTTTAGAAGAAAACACCGATGAGATAGAATTCATGCGGATGGATGAAAGGCAGCTTTTTTGGATGATTAAAAGACAGATCGCTCAAAAAGAGGGTTTTCATTTGTTTTGGGAAGAAAGGTGCAACGATTTGTCGCACCAGATTTTGAATAAAATCTTAGATGAGGATTTGATCATGTTTAGCGTATCAGAGAATTTGATAAGGAATTTGATTTACAAATCCATTGACACCTATTCTAAAGCGTATGAAAGCATTGAAAATGAAGTGCATGAAAAAATCAAACATTACAAACGCAAATTACCCGTTGGGAGCGATGAATACGAGCTTGTGTTTGAAAGGCTCTATGAAGAAGAATTAAGGCGTAAAGGCTTTTTATAATGGTCTCTCTCTATTTAGAAAACGGGCTTTTTTTGCAAGCGCAAAGTTTTGGGGCTAGCGGCACGCAAGCAGGCGAGCTTGTTTTTAACACTTCTATGAGCGGCTATCAAGAAGTCATTAGCGACCCTAGCTATAAGGGGCAATTCGTGGTTTTTAGCATGCCTGAAATTGGGGTTGTGGGCGCTAATTCTAAAGATGATGAGTCCTCTTTCTCATGCGCAGGGATTTTAGCGCGCCATTACAACGAATTTTTTTCTAATTCAAGGGCGGATTTTAGCTTGAGCGCTTATTTGAAAGAGCGTGGCGTTTTAGGGATTTGTGGCGTTGATACCAGGAGTTTGATCAAAACCTTACGCCATCATGGGTGCTTGATGATGGTCGCTTCCACGATAGAGCATGACAAAAACAAGCTTGAAGAAATTTTAAAAAACGCCCCTAGAATTTCCCAATCCCCCCTAGTGTCTAGCGTTTCTACGCCAAAAATCACCACGCACCAGCGCGCTACTTTTGATTTCAAAACCCTAGATTACAAGCCTTTTGATGAAAAAACCTCTCATAAAATTATCGCAGTGCTGGACTTTGGGGCTAAAGGCAATATTTTAAACGAGCTTCAAAATATGGGGTTAAAAGCCCTTATTTACCCGCACCACACTAAAGCTAACGAGCTGATTAAAGCCTATGAAAAAAAAGAAATCAGCGGGATTTTCCTCTCTAACGGGCCAGGCGATCCTTTAAGCTTGCAACAAGAAATTGGAGAAATCAAGCAACTCATTAACGCTAAAATCCCCATGTTTGGCATTTGCTTAGGGCATCAATTGCTCTCTATCGCACAAGGCTACCCTACTTACAAACTCAAATTTGGCCATCATGGGAGCAACCACCCCGTTAAAAACCTAAAAACAAACGCCGTTGAAATCACCGCGCAAAACCACAACTATTGCGTCCCTGAAGAAATTGAAGAAATCGCTATCATCACGCACCGCAACCTTTTTGACAACACCATTGAGGGCGTGCACTATAAAAACGCTCCCATTATTTCTGTCCAACACCACCCAGAAAGCAGCCCCGGCCCCAAAGAGAGCCACTATATTTTTAAAGAATTTGTGGAATTGTTAAAGGATTTTTAGAGGTTTTTAAAAACAGCACCCATAGAGGTTGAAAAGTGCTTTAAAAATAGATTTAAATCTTTTTATCAAAAAATCTCGCATTTACTCTAAATTAGTTCTCTTGCAATAATATTCTCTCGCAATAATTACTATTGTTATTGCGACAAAACTTTTAGAAGGAGTTATTATGGGAAGTATCGGTAGTATGGGCAAACCTATTGAAGGGTTTTTAGTGGCAGCCATTCAGTTTCCTGTGCCAATTGTCAACAGCCGTAAGGATATTGATCACAACATTGAAAGCATTATTAGAACCTTGCATGCGACTAAAGCGGGGTATCCAGGAGTGGAGCTTATCATTTTCCCTGAGTATAGCACGCAAGGTTTGAATACCGCTAAGTGGCTTAGCGAAGAGTTTTTACTAGATGTCCCGGGTAAAGAGACGGAAGCTTACGCTCAAGCGTGTAAAGAGGCGAAAGTTTATGGTGTTTTTTCAATCATGGAACGCAATCCTGATTCTAACAAAAACCCCTACAACACCGCCATCATCATTGATCCGCAAGGTAAAATCATTTTAAAATACCGCAAGCTATTCCCATGGAATCCCATTGAACCATGGTATCCTGGGGATTTAGGAATGCCTGTGTGCGAGGGTCCGGGCGGATCAAAATTAGCCGTGTGCATTTGCCATGACGGCATGATTCCAGAGCTCGCCAGAGAAGCGGCCTATAAAGGGTGCAATGTGTATATCCGCATTTCAGGCTATAGCACTCAAGTCAATGATCAATGGATTTTGACCAACCGCTCCAACGCATGGCACAATTTGATGTATACCGTGAGCGTGAATTTAGCCGGCTATGATAATGTCTTTTACTACTTTGGTGAGGGGCAAATCTGTAACTTTGACGGCACGACTCTTGTTCAAGGGCATCGCAACCCTTGGGAGATTGTAACCGGAGAGATCTATCCTAAAATGGCAGACAACGCTCGCTTAAGCTGGGGCTTAGAAAACAACATTTACAACCTAGGCCATAGAGGGTATGTGGCTAAACCGGGCGGAGAACATGACGCAGGTTTAACCTACATCAAAGACTTAGCGGCCGGTAAATACAAATTGCCTTGGGAAGATCACATGAAAATCAAAGACGGCTCTATTTATGGCTATCCTACCACCGGTGGGCGTTTTGGGAAATAACCCCTAACCTTGTATTTTGCTAGAACCTGTTTTTAAAGGTTTTGGTTTCTCCCCTATTTTAATTTTTTCAATCAATTTTTACGAATAGTATTCTATCACAGAGCATGTAAGAAAACCCATAATAAGCGCGAGCGACCAAGAAAGCGCATAGCCTATGCAAAACCATGTTATTTTTGATAAAGACCACCACCACATTGCGGCTGATAGAGCGTTAAAATCTGTAATAATGCCATAGCCACAATAGATCATTCCCGCTAAACATGCCAATTTAAGAGCATGGCAACAAGCACTAATCCCAAAACCACCATCAAGATTGATAAAAGAATACGAAACCAAGACCCCATGACAACTCCTTAAACATCAAATGCTAGAGTATATCGTTTTTTTGTTTGTCAAGGGGAGTTATCAGTTAGATAGAGTGTTTTTAATGTTTATCTTTTAGGGATAAGCCTAGAAACATTGCTTTTTATCATGAACCAATTATCGGTCATCTAATATACCGTTAATAGGTATACTTGGAAATATTGAGGCGGAACAAACAACCACATAAAAAAGAAACGAACCTGTTACTTTCCAAAAAGACCACCCATTGAAACTCCAAATGAGACACAAACCTATCATGGCTGCAACAACAATGAAAAATAACGACAAGAATCTGAAGCCAGAGATTAAAAATTTTTGCCCCTCTGTGAGCTTGTCTTTTCTAAACGCCTCTTGCAAACCTTTCTCAGCCAACGGCTTGACGCCATCAACGATTGGTTTGGTATCTGGGAAAAAATACTAATAGCCGCTCCTCCAATACCCATAGCAGCAGTAATGAGAGGATTGTTTTGATTGGGATCAGAATTTTCTATCTCTTCCATCTCTCTTTTTAAGCTCTTCCTAGAAAAGAGATATATGCCCCACGCAACCAACCATAAAAGCACCACCGCAACAGAAAAAATAAAATGCGCCATGCGACAAACCCTTTAAACATCAAATGTTGGAGTGTATCGTTTTTTTGTTTGTCAAGGGTGATTGGCTAGAAAATCATATTATTAAGTGTTTTAAAATAAAAGGATAGCGTTTATAATATTTAAAGTTTAGCCCCCAATTTTAGTGCCCCTAACAAGCCTTCCACATTCAGCCCCAACCCCACGCTTAAATTCTTGCTTGAGCTTTTAATATAGGGCTTATGAAAGTCTTCTAACCGCACGCAGCCCGCGCTTTCTTGCCACAATCCGCTCTCTAAATATTTTTCTATCTCGCTAGGATCAAACGCCTTTAAACGCGCTCTAAAAACCGATAGATCCAACCATTCTAGTTTAGGAGAAATCAATGCAGAGCAGGTTAAAACCTCTATTTCATTGCCATTTTGGAGTTTTAAAAATTCAAGGGCTTCTCGCTTGTTTTGAGCTTTTCGTTGCATGCGATTACCCACGCTCACCACGCTATCAGCCACCACAATAACGCAATTATTCGCAAGTAATTCTTTAGCTTTTTCCAATTTCCCCTTGCACGCCAAATAGACAAACTCCCTAGGGTCTGTGGTTTTTAGGCTTTCTTCATCAAAATAGAGCGCTTTTTGTTCAAACTTAATCCCATGCTCTTTTAAAAGATTCGCCCTAGCACTGGATTGAGAGCCTAAAATAAGCTCCATGCTATCCCTCTAAAGCTTTAAGAGCGGTATTTTTCGCTAAATTGAGCGCCGCTTGCAAATTTTCAATATCCTTGCCTCCAGCGCTCGCAAAATCATCTCTTCCGCCCCCTTTGCCCCCTAAAATTTGCGCCACTTCATTAGCCCACACATTCGCTTTTATGGGCGCGTTTTTCACCCCGCATGCGAGAGTGATGCGCTCGTTTTCTTTTTTAAACACCATAGCGAGCAATTTTTCATGCTTACTTTTCAATCGGTCAATCATTTCTTTAATGTCGCCTTGTTCCACTACGCCCACCACCAAACTCACGCCATGGATTTTTTCAATCGGCAAATCCATAGAAACGGGGGCTTTTTGGCTGTTTTTCACGCTCTCTTTAAGCTTGTTAATGCCGGCTATGACATCGTTATTTTTTAATATAATCTTAGCGTTTTTAAGCTCTTTATTTTCTTCTTTAGCCAGTTGGTAAAAGGCTTTCCCGCACACCGCTTCAATGCGTCTGACCCCACTACTCACCCCGCTTTCTTTTACAATCCTAAACCCCCCAATAAGCCCGGTATTTTCCACATGAATGCCCCCACACAATTCAATGGACGCTTCTTTAAAGCTCACCACCCGCACATTTTCAGCGTATTTTTCACTAAATAACGCTAACGCTCCCTTATCTTTGGCCTGATTTAAAGGCATATGCTCCACCTGGCTATTTAGGTGCTTGAAAATTTGAGCGTTGACTAAATCTTCTACTTTTTCTAGCTCTTCATCATTGAGCGCTTTAGCATGCGAGAAATCAAAGCGCAATCGCTTGGATTCCACTAAACTCCCCGCTTGACTCACATGCGAGCCTAAAACTTCTCTTAAAGCGCTTTGCAATAAATGCGTCGCGCTATGGTGTTTAGCGATTTCTAAGCGCTCATCGCTCACTTGCGCGATCACTTGTTCGCCTTTTTTTAGCGCTTTTTTGATTTCAAGGAGCGAAAAATTAAGCCCAAAAAAGTTTTTTGTATCTAGCACCAAAGCCGCTTTTTCATTATCTTTTAAAAGCGCACCCCTATCGCCTATAGCCCCCCCACCTTCCGCATAAAAAGGGGTTTTTTCTAACAAGACCCAGACTTCTTGGTTAGGCTTTGCGTCTGTTATTTCTTTAAAATCGCTATCAAAAAACCCTAAGGCTTTAGCCAAACATTCTGTCGTTTCATACCCCACAAAAACATTTGGCGCATAAGAGTTTAAAATAGCGCTAAAATCAGCGTTATTTTGTTTGCCTTTCCATGAAGCTTTAGAGCGTTTCACTTGCTCTTGCATGCAATTTTCAAAGCCTTGCATATCCACGCACGCCCCATGACTTCTTAGCATGTCGTTTGTTAAATCCAAAGGGAAACCAAAAGTGTCATAAAGCTTGAAAGCGATCTTGCCATCAAAGATTTTATTTTCATTCAAATGTTTTAAAGACAAATTAAACAATTCCATGCCCGATTCCAAAGTCTCTAAAAAGTGCTCTTCTTCTTCAAAACATTCTTTCATTACCATTTCTTTAGATTCTTTCAAATACGCATGCGTGTTAGCAAATTGCTCGCATACCACGCCCACGACTTTGTATAAAAACGCTTCTTTCAAGCCCATTAAATACCCATGCCTTAAGGCCCGCCTTAAAATGCGCCTTAAAACATAGCCACGGCCCTCCTTATTGAAATGCACCCCTTGAGCGAGCAAGAACGCTACCGCCCTGGCGTGATCGGCTACTACCCTAAAGCTTGGTTGGAACTCGCTCGCATAATCTAGGCTTGTAAGCTCGCTGATTTCTTCCATTAAGGGCGCAAATAATGAAGAATCAAAATTATTGAGCTTATGTTCTAATAGCGCTTGCACCCTTTCTAATCCCATGCCCGTATCAATACTAGGCTTTGGCAAGGGGGATAAAACGCCATCATTAGAGCGTTCGTATTGCATGAACACCAGATTCCAAATTTCTAAAAACCTATCGCCCTCGCCCCCAAAATAATCCTCGCTCCCCTTGAAGTGTTTTTCGCCTTGATCAATATAGATTTCACTGCAAGGCCCGCAAGGCCCGCTATCGCCCATTTGCCAGAAATTATCTTTATCGCCCATTTTTTTAATCCTATCAACAGGCACAAACTTTTCCCATAGCTTAACGGCTTCATCGTCTTTTTCATGCACGCTGATGTATAAATCTTTAGGCTTAAACCCTAAATTTTTGGTTACAAATTCCCACGCAAACAAAATCGCTTCTTCTTTGAAATAATCCCCAAAAGAGAAATTCCCTAGCATTTCAAAAAGCGTGTGGTGTCTTGCGGTGTAACCGACATTTTCTAAATCGTTATGCTTGCCGCCTGCACGCATGCACAATTGCGAGCTTGTCGCTCTAGGAATGCTAGGGCGCGGCACCATCCCGGTAAAAATATCTTTAAATTGCACCATGCCGGCATTGGTAAAAAGCAAGGTAGCGTCATTAGGCACTAAAGGCATGCTAGGATAAACGGCATGCCCCTTATTTTGAAAAAATTGTAAAAATTCGTTGCGAATGTCCATGGGTATTCCTTTTTGTCGTTTTATCGCGCATTTTAAGGCTATTTTATAGCTCTTTTAAGTTGTTTTTTTAAAAAGATAGTTTATTATACTTTAAACATCCAAAATTAAAGGAGAAAACCATGTTCCATGAATTTAGAGACGAAATCAGCGTGTTAAAAGCGAATAACCCGCATTTTGATAAGATTTTTGAGAAACACAACCAACTTGATGATGACATCAAAACCGCTGAACAACAAAACGCTAGCGACGCTGAAATCAGCCACATGAAAAAACAAAAATTAAAATTAAAAGATGAAATCCACGGCATGATCATAGAGTATAGAGAAAAGCAAAAATCCGATCATGTTTAAGGTTTAGCCATCTTGGTGAAAACACGCTAAAACGCTTTTAAAAGCGTTTTCGCTTTAACGCTTGGTTAGACTTGACGCTTTGATTTTGATTAAAGCGGTAGGTTGCTTTCAGCTTTATTCCCACCATAAACTTTATTAATTTTAATATTCTTTACATTTTTGAAAATGGGGTTTTAAAGCTTTGTTTTATCGTTCTAGCTCTCATTTTATCGTAAAACTCATTTTCTTAAAGTTTTATTTTATTCTCTTAAAGAGATAGGAAGTATTTGAAACCATTCTCTCCCTTTTAATCTCCAACTAAATCCCCCTAAAGAAGCGCTTTTTTAAGAGATTACCGCTTGAATTAACGCCAAGTTTCCCACTAACTAATATAAAAAACGCTAAAAAGGATTTTTCATCAAACCCCCCCAAAAATAAAACTTAAAGATTAAAAAGCGAAAGCAGTGGGGATTGGCAAAAAAATCAAACCCCCCCCAAAAAAAGGGTTTAAAAAAGAAAGTTTTAAAAAAGAAATCCCTTTAAAAAGAAACCCATTAAAAAACAAAGGGTTCAAAAAAGAAACCCCCCTAAAAAAAGAGGGTTAAAAAAGGGAGT
>NZ_VEYL01000006.1:0-79605 GCF_006439795.1 Helicobacter pylori | reverse complement strand
ACCGCTTCACCGATTTGATAGCCCACACTCATATAAAATCCGTCATCTTCAGCCCTTGATAATGAAGCTATGAGAGAAAGAGAGAGCAAGAGGGATTTTTTCATGTTTTCTCCTTTTAATTGATTTTTCTTTGATACAAAGAAACTTCGTATTATAAGCAATAAATGGAATTTTATGGCTAATTTTAGCTCTAAATTTTAGAGATTTTGTTTTTTTTTTTTTTTGTAAATTGCGAAAAATAGGGGTTTTGGCCTAACTTTTAAGGCCTAAAAACCGCCCTTAAAAGAAAGACTAACTAGTCTTCTTTCAAACTATAAGCGATAGGGATTTTTAGATGCACGGTTTCTTCTGGTTTAGGGAATAAATATGCCGCGCTTTTAATGGCTTCTAAAGCCGCATGGTTTAAAATATCTGTCGTGTTGCTTTTGACGACTTTAATGTCTGTAACGCTCCCATCAGGATTGATCACAAAGCTCACCAACACTTCGCCCTCAATGCCCCTAATTTGCGCCATTTTAGGGTAGCGGTTCTTAGAAGAAATAGCGGTTTGGATCTTCATTAAAAATTCGTTGCTCACCCCTGGGTTATACGCTTGAGCTTCAGAAGTCGCGCCCTCAGAGGTTTTGTTAGACTCTTCTTGCTTGTCTTTTTCTTTGACTATATCTTTAGTCGTTACTTGTTTAGGAGCGCTCTTTTCTTTAGCTTCCTCTTTAGCTTCTTCTTTAGGCTCTTCTTTTTTAACCTCTTCAACTTTAGGCTCAGGCTTAGGCTCTGGTTTGGGTTTGGGTTTGGGTTCAGGTTTGGGTTTGGGTTTTGGCTTGGGTTTAGGCTTAGGCTTAGGCTTTGTAACCTCTTTTTTGGGTTCTTCTTTTTTTGGCTCTTCTTTCTTGGGTTTTTCTTTAGGCTCTTCTTTGGGTTTAGCGGATTCGGCATTCGTCTTCACTTTAGAATTGGTGTTAATGCTGGCTAAACTCATGGTAACCTTAGTGGTCCCCGCTTGTGCTAAAGGCTCTGGGGCGTCTTCGCGCAGTAAAAAATAGCCAAACCCTATAGCGTATAGGGCAAAAGAGATTAAAAAGCTAACACTCGTTGAAACTTTACTGAGCTTGCGTGGAGATGGAGAAATTTTCATGATTATGCTCTTTTAAAATATCCATAATGCTGATAAAAGTTTCAAAACGAGAGCTTTTGTCGCTTTTTAAGTCTATAAGGGTTTTAGGGTCTGTTTGCTTGACTACAGCGCTCAAAGCTTCTAAATTCGTCGGTTTGTCATCTACGAAAATATTGTCATGCTCATCCACAGAGATGACCACCACTTTTTGATCGTTTGGCTGGGATTTTTCCGCATTTTTAGCGTTAGGGAGACTGACTTTAATCTTACCTTGCGCGATAAAAGTAGAAATGCTTAACACAATCGCTAGCAAAACGAGCATAATATCAATGAAAGGGACAACATTCAGCCCATCGCCTCTTCTGATGCTTTTCATTTTTTCATGATCCTGAATTTTTCACTCAACACATCGGATTTTCTCAATAAGCTATTATAAGCGATCAAAGTAGGGATCGCCACAGCAAGCCCTAAAGCGGTCGCTTTTAAAGCCAAAGACAAACCTACCATGATCGTTTTAGCGTCCATCCCGCCGCTCACACCCATGTCATAGAAAATCACCATGATCCCTAAAACCGTCCCTAATAAGCCCACATAAGGCGCGTTAGAATAAATCACATAGAGAATGGTTAGATTCTTGGTTAAATCCAAATTTAGGGCGTCTATATCATCGTAAGCTTTCAAATTGACTTTAGAATAAAAAATAATCCTTTCAATCGCAAACCACACAGCTAAAAAACTGGCCACGCCAAGCACCGCAAAAATGAATATATCCACATAATCTTTCAACATTGCCATTGAAAAACCGCCCATAAAAACTCCTTGTCTATGATAAAATAATCCCCTTAAAATTAAAGCCACTGCGATACAGCCACACTAAAGAGCATGCACTCTCATAAGAGGCATCCGTTCGCATAAACGCTCCAAAATGATAATAAGAATGTTGGTTTGTTGATTATATTGTTTTAATAATAACAAGTCAATGATGATTAAGCTAATAATTACAATCAAATTCAAACGCTCTTATGGCCAACCATTTAAATCCAATTTGTATTATAATGGTTAATTTTAAATTAATTCAATCATACTAGCATGAGCGGCTTTTAACGAACTCATGCCAAAAAAGGATTTTTCTCAATGGATACACACAATAAAGACGATTCAATCATCCGCTTTTCGGTTTCTTTACAACAAAATTTATTAGACGAATTGGACAACCGCATCATTAAAAACGGCTATTCTTCTCGCTCAGAATTGGTGCGCGACATGATCAGAGAAAAATTAGTAGAAGACAATTGGGCAGAAGATAACCCTAATGATGGGAGTAAAATCGCCGTGCTTGTGGTGATTTATGATCACCACCAAAGGGAATTAAACCAGCGCATGATAGACATTCAGCATGCCAGTGGGACGCATGTTTTATGCACCACGCACATTCACATGGATGAGCATAATTGTTTAGAGACGATTATTTTACAAGGCAATTCGTTTGAAATCCAACGCTTGCAATTAGAAATCGGGGGGCTTAGGGGGGTTAAATTCGCTAAATTGACTAAGGCGTCTAGCTTTGAACACAATGAATAGCGTGTTAGAATACAAAGAATTAGCGCTCTATGGAGGGAGTTTTGATCCCTTGCACAAGGCCCATTTGGCCATTATTGATCAAACTTTAGAATTACTGCCCTTTGCTCAGCTGATTGTCTTGCCCACTTATCAAAACCCTTTCAAAAAGTTATGTTTTTTGGACGCACAAACCCGTTTTAAGGAATTAGAAAGAGCTTTAAAGGGAATGCCTAGGGTGCTGTTGAGCGATTTTGAAATCAAGCAAGAAAGGGCTGTGCCTACGGTAGAAAGCGTGCTTCATTTTCAAAAACTCTACCGCCCACAAACGCTTTATTTAGTCATAGGAGCGGATTGTTTGAGGCATCTTTCTTCTTGGACTAACGCTACAGAGCTTTTAAAAAGGGTGGAATTAGTGGTTTTTGAAAGGATTGGCTATGAAGAGATCCAATTTAAGGGGCGTTATTTCCCTTTAAAAGGCATTGATGTGCCGATTTCTTCTAGCGCGATTAGGGCTGGTTTGGGGGTTTAAGCGTGTTTTTTAATGTGGCGGTAGGCTTCTTGAATGATAGCGAAGCGTTTGGCATAAAGAGCCTTTTTTTCTTTGAGATCGCATAAATCAGGGTGGTAGGTTTTAGCCAACTCCAAATAGCGCTTTTTGACTTCGCTGAAATTTTCATGTTTGATAAACCCTAGCGTTTTATAGCATTCTTTTAATTTGCGTTCAGCCATAGTGGTGTAGCTGTCCTTGCCAAAGCCATTAGGGTAGATGAAATCTAAGCATGCGTTATGGACGATTCTATTTTCATTGAGCGTTACAATGAGTTCCCAAAAACGCTCTGAATCGCCTCTTATATGCAATTCATCTTGGGTTTCTAAAAACACATAGCCGCTAAATTTTTGGCGTAAAAACCGCTTGGCGATAGGGTGCTTGGTGATAAAAAGCGTATATTCTGCCCCAAAGGTTAAAACTTTCACTTCTATTTTTTCTAAAAGCGTGTTTTGAGCTATGATTTTGATGCGTATGGGCAGGTGGCTTTTTTGTAAAATCTCTTCTAAAGAATGCACGCTAATATCTTTCTCATGCGCGCATTCAAGGGCATGATAAACCCAATTAAGCAAGTAGTTTTTTTTAAAGCATTCCGTGTCGTTTAAGATGAGTAACGATGAAGAGAGCATGTGGCATTGGCTGAAATGTTTTTTAGCGTAGTTTAAAACTTTTTTCAACAAAGGGTGGCTGTTAGGGAGCGCGACTTGCGTGAATTTGGCTAACAATTCAATTTTGGCCATTGCCCTTATTTTCTCCATGCGTTTTGATGCGATTTTAAAAAATCTTTAGGTATTTTAGCATGCCAATGGTTAAAAAAGGTGGTTATGAATGGTTTTTGCGCTAGACTATGAGCCATAACTCATTTAATGAAAGACTAAAAATGAAAATAGCGGTATTACTCAGTGGGGGGGTGGATAGCTCTTATAGCGCTTATAGCTTAAAAGAGCAAGGGCATGAATTAGTGGGGATTTATTTGAAACTCCATGCGAGCGAAAAAAAGCATGACTTATACATTAAAAACGCTCAAAAAGCGTGCGAGTTTTTAGGCATTCCTTTAGAGGTGTTGGATTTTCAAAAGGATTTTAAAAGCGCGGTTTATGATGAATTTATCAGCACTTATGAAGAAGGGCAAACCCCAAACCCTTGCGCATTGTGCAACCCTTTAATGAAATTTGGGCTAGCTTTGGATCACGCTTTAAGATTAGGGTGTGAAAAGATCGCTACCGGGCATTATGCGAGAGTCAAAGAAATTGACAAGGTAAGTTATATTCAAGAGGCTTTGGATAAAACTAAAGATCAGAGCTATTTTTTATACGCTTTAGAGCATGAAGTGATCGCTAAATTGGTGTTTCCTTTAGGGGATTTGCTAAAAAAGGATATTAAGCCTTTAGCCTTGAGCGCGATGCCCTTTTTAGGCACTTTAAAGACTTATAAGGAATCTCAAGAAATCTGCTTTGTGGAAAAAAGCTACATTGACACTTTAAAAAAGCATGTTGAAGTGGAAAAAGAGGGCGTGGTGAAAAACTTACAAGGCGAAGTCATTGGCACGCATAAGGGCTATATGCAATACACGATTGGCAAACGCAAAGGCTTTAGTATTAAAGGCGCGTTAGAACCGCATTTTGTGGTGGGGATTGACGCTAAAAAGAACGAGTTGATTGTGGGCAAAAAAGAAGATCTCGCCACGCATTTCCTTAAGGCTAAAAACAAATCTTTAATGAAAGATTTTAAAAAGGGCGAATATTTTATCAAGGCTCGTTACAGGAGCGTGCCTGCTAAAGCGTTTGTGAGTTTAAAAGATGAGGTGATTGAAGTGAGGCTTAAAGAGCCTTTTTACGGCGTGGCTAAAGGGCAAGCTTTGGTCGTTTATCAAGATGACATCTTGCTTGGCGGGGGCGTGATTGTTTAGGGCTTTTGTGCTTATAGCCTGATTGGTTGCTTTTTTAAACACTCACTCTCGCTTAAAATTTTCAAAGCTAGGGAATCCATGCGGATCTAAGCGGATGTTTTTAATAAGAGCTTTTCCACCGCTCAAATCACCGCTCAAATTGGAGGGCTTTTTAGTCTGTTGTTTGGCTAAAAGGGCTAAAACTCGAGCGTTTAACGCCATGGTTTCATTCAAAAACGCCATTTGCTTATTTAATTCGCTTAAAAATTCTATATTCAAGGTTTTTAAAGTATGCTCGTAGTTGGCTAAGATTAGCGCATGCTTTTCTTTATTGTTTTTAGCGTCTTTTAATTCTTTGTCTCGCTCTATAAGGGCGTTTTGGTAGCGTTGGTGCAATTCTTTAGTGCATGATTTGAGATTTTCTTTATCGCATAAAAAATGCGTTTTTAAAGTTTCTAGGCGTTTTTCTAAGGGTAAAAAGGTTTTTAGAGCGTCTTCTTTAGCTTGGATTTGGCTTTGAAGCTTGTTTTTAAATTTTTTCAAACGCATGGCTTTATAGGCTTGAAAATCATGGTTTATGAGGGCGTTGTATTCTAGGGTTTTGTTATGGGATTGTTGGTTATGGGCTTGGTTTTCTAAAACTTGATCGCATAAGGCGTTTAAAGCGCTCATCAAATCCAATTGCGAGAGCAAATGGGCGAGTTTAGGCTCTTTGAGCAAGAAAAGGGCGTTGTTTTGCTCTTGGACTTCTAAAGCGTTTGAAGCCTCTTCTAAATTCTTAACACCGCTCAAATAAGGGCAATGCTCTTGCAAGAAAAGCGTTTGGGATTCTTTGATTAAGCGTTCTTGCTCCATGCTCTCTTTTAAGCGTTTTTCTAAAGCTTGTAATTTTTCTAATTCCAAAGCGCTTTGTTTCAATAACGCATCAGTGTCCATAAGGCGGATCTGGCTGGCGTTAAAAAAACGCCTTTGGCTAGTTAGGGTGCTGTTAGCCTTTTTAATTTCTTTAAGTTGATCCTGGTTATTGGAAAGCATGTTTTGATAGATTCTTAAACTTTCATTGAGTTTATAGAGCATGTCAGAAAGCTGTTCGTTAGAGCGCGAGAGCTTGGCGTTTGTTTGAGAATCAAAAGTCATCATTATCTGCGCGTTTGAAAAAGTTAGAAAAAATAAGAAAAAGCAAAAAAATCTCATGGGGTTATCTTTATTACTATAGTTTCATCGTGTTATTTTATCTAAGTTTTGGCATGCACCAAAACACGCAAAATTATCGCTTTTAAGATAAAATAAGCGTTTTGATGCCATTTTTGGAGCGATCGTGGAATTGAGTTATTATGAAATTTTAGAAGTGGAAAAACACAGCAACCAAGAGACCATTAAAAAGTCTTACAGAAAGCTGGCTTTAAAATACCACCCAGACAGAAACGCCGGCGATAAAGAAGCCGAAGAAAAGTTCAAGCTCATCAATGAAGCCTATGGGGTGCTAAGCGATGAAAAGAAGCGGGCCTTATACGACAGGTATGGTAAAAAGGGCTTAAACCAAGCCGGCTCAAGCCAGAGCGATTTTTCTGATTTTTTTGAAGATTTAGGCTCGTTTTTTGAGGACGCTTTTGGGTTTGGCACTAGGGGGAGTAAAAGGCAAAAAAGCTCTATCGCACCGGATTATTTGCAAACCATTGAATTGAGTTTTAAAGAAGCGGTTTTTGGCTGTAAAAAAACCATTAAAGTCCAATACCAGAGCGTCTGTGAAAGTTGCGATGGCACGGGTGCCAAAGATAAAGTTTTAGAGACTTGCAAGCAGTGTAATGGGCAGGGGCAGGTGTTTATGCGTCAAGGTTTTATGAGTTTTGCGCAAACTTGCGGGGCGTGTAAAGGCAAGGGCAAGGTCATTAAAACCCCATGCCAAGCGTGTAAGGGTAAAACCTACATTCTTAAAGATGAAGAAATTGATGCGGTAATCCCTGAGGGCATTGATAATCAAAACCGCATGGTGCTTAAAAATAAAGGCAATGAATACGAGAAGGGAAAAAGAGGGGATTTGTATTTAGAAGTGCGAGTCAAAGAAGATGAGCATTTCAAGCGCGAAGGCTGTGATTTATTCATTGAAGCGCCGGTATTTTTCACCACTATCGCTTTAGGGCATACGATTAAAGTGCCGTCTTTAAAAGGGGACGAACTGGAATTAAAAATCCCTAGAAACGCCAAAGATAGGCAGACTTTTGTGTTTAGAAACGAGGGCGTGAAACACCCAGAAAGCTCTTATAGAGGGAGTTTGATCGTGGAATTGCAGGTGATTTACCCTAAAAGTTTGAATAAAGAGCAGCAAGGGTTATTGGAAAAATTGCATGCGAGTTTTGGCTATGAGGGCGAACCGCATAAAAGCGTTTTAGAAACCTGTATTTCTAAAATTAAAGATTGGTTTAAATAAAAGGTTGTTGATGCATGATTTTCTAAAAGCCTTCAAAGACGCTTTCCCTCATACCATTTCTATCTTGTTAGGGTATTTGCTTATGGGAATGACTTTTGGAATGCTTTTAGCCCAGCAAGGTTATGATTATAAAGTTGCCTTGTTCATGTCGTTATTCATTTATGCTGGGGCGGTGCAATTCGTGGCGATCACGCTTTTAAGCGCGCAAGCGAGTTTGATGAATGTCGTTATTGTGAGCTTGTTAGTGAACGCGAGACAGACTTGTTACGCGCTTTCTATGCTAGACAGATTCAAAAACACCCAATGGCGTTTGCCCTATTTAGCGCATGTGCTCACGGATGAAACCTTTGCCTTATTGAATTTATACGCTCCTAAAGAGGGGGTGAGTGAAAAAGACTTTATTTTTAGCATTTCCTTACTCAACCATTCTTATTGGATTTTTGGTTCGTTGGTGGGTTCGTTAGTGGGAACGCATTTTTCTTTTGACACTCAAGGCATGGAATTTGTGATGACAGCGATTTTTATCGTGCTGTTTATGGAGCAATACAAACGCACCACAAATCATAAAAACGCATGGCTTGGGATCGTTATTGCGATCGTTTGTTTAGCGCTCTTTGGGACTGAATACTTTTTGCTCATCGCTTTGGTTTTAATGGTGCTTGCCCTCATTTTGTTTAGAAAGCAGTTAGAATGTTAATGCATTCTATACTCATTATTTTAGTCATCATATTAACGACTTATTTCACGCGCATTTGGCCTTTTATGGTGTTTAACGCTAAAAACCCGCCCAATGACTTTGTGCGTTATTTGGGTAGGGCTTTATCATGCTCAGTGATAGGCATGCTCGTGGTCTATTGTTTTAAAGACATTCACATTTTAAAACCCCCTTATGGGATCAATGAAATCACCGCTTTTTTATCCGTTATCCTTTTGCACCGCATTTTTAAGGTGTTTGTTTTAAGCATCACGCTCCCTACCATTCTTTATATGGTTTTAGTCCAAAGCCATGCGTTAGAAAAGGCTTTTTTTAATCCCTAAAATCATGTTTGATTGCTTTTAATTCCCGCATTTTTGATCACAAAATACGCCGTAGGGATAATAAAAAGCGTTAAAACAACGCTGCTTATCATGCCCCCTAGCATGGGCGCGGCGATGGATTTCATGATCTCACTACCTGTGCCATGGCTATACATGATCGGAATGAGTGAAGCTAAAATGCTAAAAAAGGTCATCAGCTTGGGCCTTACCCTAAGCACCGCCCCATGCATGATAGCTTCTTTTAAGGCGGTAGTCGTCTGCTCTTTTAAGGGGGTTTTGATGAATTTTTGAAACGCATCTTCTAAATAAATGATCATCACAATAGCCGTTTCGCTCGCTACCCCTAAAAGGGCTAAAAAGCCCACTAACGCCGCCACGCTCATGTTAAAGCCCATGAGATTCATAAAAATTAACCCCCCTAAAAACGCAAAAGGCAGAGTGAAAAAGCATAGTAAGGAATTGGTGAGATTCTTTAAAGCAAAGACAATTAAAATAAAAATGATAAACACGCTCACCGGCACGATGTATTGTAAGGTTTTAAACGCTTCTTCTAAATACTGGCTTTCGCCGCTGAATTCATAATAATACCCGTTAGGTAATTGGATTTTTTCTAGCGCTTTTTGAGCCAGTTGTCTGTAAGTATCAGAGCTGATATTAACTTGCGGCACAATATAAATAAAATTCACATTCAAGCCCTTTTCGCTCTTTAACACCGCCGGCGAATTGTCGTAATAGATGCGGGCTAATTCCCTTAAGGGCATGTAATTGTAAGCGGTTTTGATGTAGAGGTTTTTTAATTTTTCAATGGTGTTTCTTTCTGTGTCTTTTAAGCGTAAAGAAATGGGGTAGCTTTCTACGCCCTTAATCATGGTAGTGAGCGTGGCTCCGCCTAGAGCGAATTTAATCGTGTCTAACACGGCGTTTTTGTTGATGCCGTAACGAGCCAGATTTTCATCGTTCAAATCCAGCGTGATGTAGTAGCCATTATTGGATCGCTCGGCAAAGACGGACAAGCTCTCTTTTAGGGTTTTGAGCTGTTGCTCCATAAGGATCGCTAATTCTTGTAATTTATCCGTGTCATTACCATAGAGCTTGATGCCTAGGGGCGTTCTAATCCCGGTTAAGAGCATGTCTGTTCTCCCACGAATGGGGTAAGTCCATGAATTGGTCAAGCCTTTTAATTGCAGGGTTTTTTCTAATTTATCCCTAACTTCTTTATAACTGAGCTTTTCTTTCCATTCGTTTTGCGGCTTTAATTCAATGTAGGTTTCTATCATGGCCAAACCGGCAGCATCGGTGCTGGTGTTAGCGCGCCCCACTTTGCCAAAAACCTGTTTGACAAAATCCAACCGCTTGATAGCACCATTGCTTTTTTTCAAGTATTCTAAAGCGGTATCAATGCCCACGCCATTAATGGTTACAGGCATATACATCACTACCCCTTCATTGATTTGGGGGATAAATTCCCAGTTGAGTTTTTTATACGCTATATACAAGCCCCCTAAACCCATAACGCTCGCTATTAAAAAAGCGTATCTGAACTTAAGCACAACATTCAAGCTCACGCCATAAATTTTCATGAAAAAAGCGTTAATCGGGTTTTTAGACTCTTCTAAAATCCGCCCTTTAATGAGCCATACCATTAAAATAGGGACTATGGTGATAGAGAGTAACGCTCCTACTAGCATGGCGAAGGTTTTGGTGTAAGCTAAAGGGGCAAAAAGCTTTTCTTCTTGGCCGGTGAGCGCGAAAATAGGCAAGAAAGAAACCACGATGATCATTAAAGCAAAAAATATCGCGCCCCCCACATGCTTAACCCCTTGCATGATGCCATTAACCCTTTGAGCGTTGTCTTTCATATCAATGTGTTGCAGATGCTTATGAGCGTTTTCTACCATCACAATAGCCGCATCCACCATCGCCCCTATAGCGATCGCAATGCCCCCTAAACTCATGATACTCGCTTCAATATTGAAATAACGCATGAGTAAGAAACTGATGCACACGCTTAAAGGCAGAGTGATAATGACCACTAAAGCACTCCTGAAATGCAGTAAAAAAACCGCAATAATGACTAGCACAATGATGCTTTCTTCTATGAGCGTGTGGATTAAATTGTCAATGCCTTTTTCAATCAATTCGCTCCTGTCATACACGCTGGTGATTTTCACATCAGGGTTACTCGCTTGTAGGGTGGCGATTTTTTCTTTAATGGCTTTAAGCACCTTATAAGTGTCAGCGTGATAGCGTACCATCACAATCCCGCCCACCACTTCCTTATTGCCGTTGAGATTAGCCGCTCCTCTGCGTGGTTTTGGCACTAGCCTAACGCTGGCTATATCTTTAATCTTTAAAGGGATAGCCCCTTCTTTTTTAATCACAATTTCTTCTAAATCGTTTAAAGATTGGATATAGCCATGCGATCTTATAATTTTTTCAAACCCGTTTTCTAAAATAACCCCCCCACCGGTATCGTTATTGGAATTTTTAATCGCGTTAGCGACTTGCTCCAAACTCAAGTTATAGCGGATCAAAGAATCGTTTTGAAGCGTTACTTCATAATCCTTCACAAAGCCCCCCACGCTTGCGACCTCACTCACCCCATCAACCCCTAAAAGCGCGTAGCGGTAATAAAAATCCTGCAAGACTTTCAAATCGCTTAAATTCTTGCTGCCGCTAGATAAAGCGTATTGATACGCCCAGCCAATAGAAGTAGAATCGCTCCCTATTTCCACTTTAGCGTCCTTGGGCAAATTGCTCACTCGGTTTAATTGCTCTAAAACCCTATCCCTAGCCCAATACAGATTG
The DNA here is from genome assembly GCF_006439795.1 of Helicobacter pylori. Classification (GTDB taxonomy): domain Bacteria; phylum Campylobacterota; class Campylobacteria; order Campylobacterales; family Helicobacteraceae; genus Helicobacter; species Helicobacter pylori_CR. Next base: position 68,225 of record NZ_VEYL01000006.1, on the reverse strand, counting down.
ACGCCGTCTTTAAAAATGATGTAAATCAAACCGCTTTCATAGCTAGAAATCCCCCTAACCGTGTCAATGTTAGCGATACTCATGAAAGTAGAAACTAACGGGTAAGTAACCTGCTCTTGCACGATTTTAGGGCTTTGATTGGGGTAAGTGATTTGCACGACCACTTGAGCGGGGCTTAAATCCGGCAAAGCGTCTAAACGAACGCTTTTTACCGCCCACAAAGAGGCTAAAAGAATGAGTAGAGTGATTAAAGTGGTAAGGAGTTTGTTTTTAACGCTTAAATCAATGATTTTTTCTATCATTCAATAATCCCCATTGTTTTGAGCGTCAGCGTCTAGCACGAATAAAGCGTTATTAGCGACTTCTTCACCCGCTTCTAAACCCTCTAAAATTTCATAGCTCCCATCGCTCAAGCGGACGGCTTTAATTTCTAACGGGCTTAAGCCAAAATCGTCTTTTTTAAACACGATAGCTTTCCCCCCCTTAATCAAAACCGCTTCTTTAGGCAAAATCTTCATTTTTTTTGGTTTGTGAAAGATTTCTACTTGAGCGAACATGTTAGGGTAGTAAAGCTGTTGAGCGTTAGGCACATTGAAGCGTGCTTCTAGCATTTTATCTTGTGGGTTTATGATGGGGTTGATGTTTTCAAGCGTGATTTCTTGCTTGCCTTTAACCCCTTCTACGAACAAAATCGCCTGATGCGTGTTTTTTAAAAACTCTAAATCCTCTTGATTGACTTTAACAAGCGCCCACAATTGGCTTAAATCTATGATTTGAAACAACTCTTGCCCTTTTTTAAAAAAGCTCCCCTCATTGAGATTTGGGCTTTTTTTAAAGATAACGCCGTTGAAGCGAGAGTAAATAGTGATTTCATTTTGGACTTTATGGCTGCTAATGATCTTTTCAATGCTAAAGTTTTCTAGCCCTAGTAGTTTTAATTTTTCTTTAATCGCTCCCACTTGCTGGTTGAATTTCAATGATGATAACAATTCGCTTTGAACGCTTGCTAATTCAGGGGAATACACGCTCAAGAGTCTATCGCCCTTTTTAATGGGGGTATAGGTTTTATTCGCATAAAGCTTTTCCACATAGCCATCAAAACGCAGGGTTTGAGAAAAAATCAGCGCTTCATTAGGCTCTAAAATCGCATAATAGCGCCGGCTTTGGGCAAATTCTTTTTCTATAACTTTAGTGGTGGAAATATTAAAACGGGTTTGGCTTTTAGCTTCTTTAGTTTTTTTAGTTTCTTGAGTTTCTTTAATTTCTTGAGCGTTAGCGCATGAGAGGCTAAAAAATAGGGTCAGGGCTAACAATAAAAGCCGTTTCATTCTAATCCTTTGAGGTTTTGTAAGGACAAATAAGCGCTGTTTAGAGCGCTCAAGGTTTCAAGCTGGGTGATTTGAATGGTGATTTTGTCATTAAAAGCGTTGTAATAAGCGTTGTAATCGCCATTAGATTTCAAGTCAAGCGCATAAATTTGCGCGATTTTTTCATTCTGTTTGATGATTTTATTGATCGATTCTAGGTTTTTTTGCAGGGTTTCTAATTTTTTAAGGAGCTTTAGGGCCAGGTGGCGCGTTTTGTTTTTGGCGTTTTCCACTTCGCTTTTAAACACCAAGCTTTCTTTTTTCTTTTGCTCCACTAATTTAGCCTGCTTGCCATAAAGGGGTAAGGGGATAGACAAAGCGACGCTAAACATGTCGTAGTTATAGTATTGTTTGGAGCGAAAATAATACACCCCGGTAACATTCACGTCTTCTAAAAAGCTTTTTTTAGCCAAAGTGATGTCTTTTTGCGATTTTTCTTCATCAAGCCTGGCGATCGCAATATCGTAATTGGTGGCGCTAATGTTATACAACTCTTGCTCCTTATTAAATTCAAAATTTTTAGGGGCAATGCTTAAAAGCTCGTTTTCTTTAAAAGTCAATTCACCCATGGAATAATGGCTACTAGACAAGGCTTCTTCTAAATTGTTTTTTTTGATTTCTAATTGCGATTTTAAAATTTCTAGCTTGGCGATCGCTATTAAATTAGGCGAACTGGAATGGTTGGCTTGATAGAGAGTGTTTTCTAAATTTTTAATCGCTGTCTTTAAAAGCTCTATTTCTTGTTGGTTTTTATAGTTTTCAATGCCGTTTATCATTAAATTAATCACCAATTGCTGCTTGGTTTTTTTAAGCTCTAATATCTTTTTTTGCTTTTCTAAATTGATCATTTGAGATTGCGTGAGTTTTTTACCATTTAAATCCACTTTTTGAGACAAACCCAAGCTCATGTTTTGCATTAAGGTGCTATCCAGCCTGAAAAAATCGCTCACATTAGCGTTGTTATAGCCTAAATACAAAATAGGGTTATCCCACTTGCTAACGGCTTTTTCTTGAGAACTTAAAGCGTCAATTTGCTCTTGTAGGGCTTGTATTTTTTGATTTTTAGAAAGGTATTTAGCCACAAAAGATTGGATCTCTAAATCTTTAGCCAAACCCAAACTAAAAAGCAGTAACAAGGCTGTTAAAAGGCGTATTGAAACACCCCTTTTATCAAACGCGCTTATAAAAGATAGCATGCTCTTATAAATCCAGGCTTGTTTTAGCGCGATAAACCTGGCCCTCTTTAGATTTAATATCCACCCTAACCTGCCATGTCCCGTTCATAGAAAGATTGGTTTTTGCTTCATAAAGGCCGTTTTTTTCACTCACTTGCGCCATTTCTTTCATCGCTGGCATGCCGGGCATTTCAGGCATCATAAACTGCACCCTAACGATAGCTTTTTCTAAAGCCTTACCTTTTAAAGTGGGGCTGAGTATGAAAGTGTTGTCGCCTTTAATGGGGTTACCCACGGATTTGATTTTCACTTCCAAGTCATTGGCTTTTAGGGTTTGCTCCCATGCGTTCAAACCCATAACCCCCAACGCACTTACTAAAAATAAAGTGGCTAACTTTTTCATCGTTTTGACCTTTAAATTAAGATAACAAGAAAATCCTTGTTGCGAACGAATGATAACCCTCTTTTGTGTAAAAATTGTGGAAATGGTTTTTAAAAAATTAAGGTTTTTAAGTAGAAGGTATAAAAGTTTATGCTATTTTTTTAAGGTTTTAAAATCAAATTTCAAAGGATTAGCATGCAATTTAGAATCGAACATGACACGATGGGCGAAATCAAAGTAGATGATAGCCAATACTGGGGGGCTCAAACGCAACGCAGTCTTGAAAACTTTAAAATCGGCACTGAAAAAATGCCTAAAGAACTCATTGGCGCGTTTGCCAAACTCAAAAGGAGTCTGGCGGTAGTTAACCACAAGTTGGGGAAATTAAGTTTGGAAAAATCGCAAGCCATTATCAAGGCGTGCGATTGCATTTTAAAAGGCGAGTTGTGCGGCGAATTTCCCCTAGCGATATGGCAAACAGGGAGCGGGACTCAAACGAACATGAACCTCAATGAAGTCATTGCCAATAAGGCTACCGAAATTTTAGGGGGTAATTTTAGGGAGAAAAAACTCATCCACCCTAACGATGATGTGAACATGTCTCAAAGCTCCAACGACACTTTCCCTACCGCAATGCACATTGTGAGCGTGCTAGAAATCACGCATAAACTACTGCCCAGTTTAGAGAATTTGTTAAAAACCTTTAAAGACAAAAGCCAACAATTTAAAGAGATTGTCAAAATCGGGCGCACGCATTTACAAGACGCTACGCCTTTAACTTTGGGGCAAGAATTTAGCGGGTATGCGAGCATGCTAGAGCATTCTAAACAACAAATTTTAGAGAGTTTGGAGCATTTAAGAGAATTAGCCATAGGCGGGACGGCCGTAGGCACAGGGCTAAACGCTCATAAAGAATTGAGCGAAAAAGTGGCTGAAGAATTGAGCCAGTTTAGCGGGGTGAAATTCGTCTCTGCGCCCAATAAATTCCATGCACTCACTAGCCATGACGCTATCGCTTATGCGCATGGGGCTTTTAAGGCTTTAGCGGCGAATTTAATGAAAATCGCTAACGATATTAGATGGCTTGCGAGCGGGCCGCGCTGTGGTCTGGGCGAGCTTAATATCCCTGAAAACGAGCCGGGCAGTTCTATTATGCCTGGTAAAGTGAACCCCACGCAATGCGAAGCGATGACCATGGTAGCCGTGCAAGTGATGGGGAATGATACCGCTATTGGCATTGCAGCCAGTCAGGGTAATTTTGAATTGAATGTGTTTAAACCGGTGATCATTTATAATTTCTTGCAAAGTTTAAGGCTCTTAAGCGACAGCATGGAAAGTTTTAATACCCATTGCGCGAGCGGTATTGAGCCTAATAAAGAAAAAATTGATTATTACTTGCACCATTCTTTAATGCTAGTAACCGCCCTAAACCCGCATGTGGGCTATGAAAACGCCGCTAAAATCGCTAAAAACGCCCACAAAAAAGGCATTTCTTTAAAAGAAAGCGCGCTGGAACTGAAACTCTTGAGCGCTGAAGATTTTGACAAATTCGTGGTGCCTGAAAAGATGATCGGGCCTAAGGCTTGAAACCTTGGGCGCATGAGATGAATCCTGAAAAAGCCACTCATTGCAAAGATATTTGTAAGATCTTAAAAGAAGCGTTGCATGACAATAAAGATTTGAATCTTTTTTTAGAATTTGGAAGCAAGCATGCCAAGCTGACTGATGGGGCGCATTCTTTAACAATCCCTTCATCGCCAAGCGACAGAAAAAGCGCAAAAAACTTTGAAAAAGAATTAACAGAGTTTGTTAAGAAGCTAAGAGAAAACGGGATAACGCATGAAGCGCATGAGTAGGAATTTTTATACCGGTTTGGTTGCGTATCAATGACTCTAGGCATTGATGAAGCGGGGAGGGGGTGTTTGGCCGGGTCGCTTTTTGTGGCTGGGGTGGTGTGTGGTGAAAAAACAGCGTCAGAGTTTTTGAGCATAGGCTTAAAAGACAGCAAGAAGCTCAGCCCAAAAAAGCGCTTTTTCTTGGAATACAAAATCAAAACGCATGATGAGGTGGGGTTTTTCGTGGTTAAAAAAAGCGCGAATGAAATTGATAACTTAGGCTTAGGGGCGTGTTTGAAGCTCGCTATTCAAGAAATTTTAGAAAATGGTTGCTCTTTGGTCAATAAAATAAAAATAGACGGCAACACGGCGTTTGGCTTGAATAAACGATACCCCAATATACAAAGTATCATCAAGGGCGATGAAAAAGTCGCTCAAATCGCTATGGCGTCTGTTTTAGCGAAAGCCTTTAAGGACAGAGAAATGCGGCAATTGCACGCTTTGTTTAAGGAATACGGCTGGGACAAGAATTGCGGGTATGGGACTAAACAGCATATAGAAGCGATGATTAAGCTAGGGGCTACGCCTTTCCATCGGCATAGCTTCACGCTTAAAAACCGCATCTTCAATCCCAAACCTTTAGATGTGGAACAACGCCTTATTTAAAATAGCACTGAGATTGGTAGCGCTCGTTAAAGAAAGGTCGATGCGTTTGGCTTTAAAGTAAGCGATTAAGTCTTCAGGCTGGATGAAAGGGAATTGCACCATGACATACACACGATGGTTGGTGGTATCCACGAACCTTTTAGCCAAAATGGATTTAGAGGTTAAAAAATCAACCAACCCGAATAAATGGCTGATAACATTATTTTTAACTTGAAGCGCTTTACAAATGCGATTACGCATTTTAGTGATTAAAACGCTTTCTAAAGTGCTGTAAGCGTTCATTCTGGCCCTTAAAAGAGCGATTTCTTCAGCGTTTTTTTCAGGGGGCAATTTGTCATCATAGGGGATGTAATTGGCGTAAAAATCGTTCCTTTTACCCAAAATTGAAGCCGATCCGACATATTGATTGGGCGGGTTCTTTTCGTCAAAAAGATTGATTTTAAGCCAACTAGGATAGTTAATCGTGTCCTTTAAACTCTCAGCATGCGCTGTTTGAGCGAAGAGGCCTAGGGATAACAAGGCGCAGAAACTTAATTTTTTCAATGCATTCATTATAACTTCCTTTCTATAAAAAAAATATCCTACGCTTTTAGGGTAGGTAGCATTTCTCAAAAAAGCGAAATACTGGGATAGCTTATAGTGTGTTAGCTTAAGAAAAAATAAAAAATATGCAATAATCAATTAAAAATGTTAGTAATAATATTAAATACATAAATACATAAATACATAAATACATAAATACATAAATACATAAATACATAAATACATAAATACATAAATACATAAATACATAAATACATAAATACATAAATACATAATAACTATTATACCAAAATAGATTGAATATCCAAAGAAAAATCAATGAAATTAAGGTGTTTGTAGGGGGTATTGGTTGCTGAAATGGGGGCGTTGATAGAAACCACCACGATATTAAAAAACCCATGTTTATGGCACCATAGAAGCTGTTTTTCTAAAAAATGGGGCGTGGGGAAAGCGTGGGCGATGAGGGCGAGCTTGTTGGTAGAATTTTTGCGCAAGATAAAAATCCCATTGTCATGGGAATAAAGCTCATAATTTGGGAATTGCTTGTAAAGCTCTAAAAAAACCATGTTTTCAAAAATATTTAAAAGCGAAGGGCTAGGGGTTAGGCTATAAGGCAAGGCAAAATCGCACAGATACAATTTGGTTTTATGGCTTTCAAAACTGGGGACTAAAAAAAGGATGCGTTGTTTTTCTAGAGCGTGTAACAATTTATAGAGGGTGTCTTTAGAGGTTTTCAGCTCTTTTTTGAGTTGCGTATAAAGATAAAAAGCGCTCACAAACTTAGACTGATGCGAGCAGATTTTAGCCATTAAGGGGGCGTAAGCTTGAAAGATTAATTTGATGTTTTCTTGTTTTTTTAGGATTTTTTCTTGCTCGTTTTCTATGAAAAGCGAATCTAAAGCGTTGCCGTCTCTTAAAAAGCGGTTAAACAGAGTGTTTTTAGGGGTGCTGGGTTTGAAAAAGCTGGTGTATTCTTTAAAATCCAACCCTAACGCATAGCACAAGCTGCAATCTGGCGCTACTATGGGGCTTAAATAATCAGGGATAAGAACGATTTTAGGAAGCTTAGGCAGGCTGAAATCCAAGCGCTCAATATGATCTAAAATGAGCAAATCCATTTTCTTTTCTAAATGCCATTTTAAAAGCCATGAGCTTAGAATGTTTTTGTTCAAACGCATGTCATTGTAATTGATATACACAGGGTTTTTAAAATCCTTCGCTAGTTTGAGGGCGAAAGTGGTTTTACCGGATTTCATCGGCCCTAAAAGACAGATTTTATCGCTTGAAGGCGCCTTTAAAAGCGGGTTGTTTAAAGCCGGCTCTTTAGGGGTTTCAAAAGGCCCAAAAGGGTGCAAGCAAGAAAGGGGCATGAACTTCCTTTCAAATGAGATTAGATTAAGATAATCGTAGCGCATTTTTTTATATTTCCTTATAAAAAGGAAGTAAAAATCCCTAAAAAGCCCTAAAAATAGCAAAAGTTATTGACTAAATGGTGCATTTTGAGTAGTATTTCAGTTTTTATTTTATTGTTTTATTCTGTTTTGAGTAATGAATGAAACGAGTTCTTTTAGGAGAGTTTATGGAAAAAATCAGGTTGAAGCTCAAAGCTTATGACCATAGAGTGTTGGATCGCTCTGTTGTGGCTATCGTGGAAGCCGTAAAGCGTTCAGGTTCTGAAATTAGAGGGCCTATCCCTTTACCGACTAAGAATAAGCGTTACACCGTTTTACGCTCCCCGCATGTCAATAAGGATTCAAGAGAGCAGTTTGAGATTAGGGTTTATAGCCGATTGATTGATATTATCTCGGCCACCCCAGAAACCGTGGATAGCTTGATGAAGTTGGATTTAGCTCCTGAGGTGGATGTAGAAGTAACCTCTATGGAAACGAAGTAGTCCTAACGCATTGAGATCATAAAATAAGGGTTAGATATGGAATTTTTAGTTCAAAAGATAGGCATGAGCCGCACCATTGACGCTAACAGCACGCCTGTAACCTTGCTTAAAGTCTTGCAAGCAAAGGTGTGCCAGCTAGAAAACGGGAAAGCTTTAGTGGCCTATGCGATGCATAAAAAACACAATAAGGCGATTGAAGGCCAGCAAAAGAAATACCAGCTCAGTAAAGAGTTTAACCATTTCGCTACCTTAAAAGCTTCCCAACAAAAGGAGTTAGGCGATTTGGATTTGAGCGCTTTAGAAACGCTTAAAAGGGTTAAAGCGAGCTTTAAAACTAAGGGAAGAGGCTTTGCGGGGGTGATGAAGCGTTGGAATTTCCAAGGCGGGCCTGCAGCTCATGGGAGCCGTTTCCACCGCCGTCCTGGTTCTATTGGTAACAGAGAATGGCCAGGAAGAGTGCAAAAGGGTAGGAAAATGGCAGGGCATTATGGCAATGAGCTAGTTACTTGCCAAAACGAGGTGCTCTCTTTTGATAAAGAAAGTATGGTGTTAGTGCTAAAGGGTTCAGTGGCCGGCTTTTCTGGGGCTTATGGACGCGTTAGAGCGGTATAAAACCATACATTGAATATAATATAAAGGGTTTGATATGAGTAAGGCCATCGTTTTAGACAGCCATTTGAAAGAAAAGGGTAGCGTGGAGTTACCTAAAAGATATGAGGGTATCAACAGCCATAACCTCTATCTTTATGTGAAACATTATTTATCTTCTGCGCGCGCTAATACCGCTAAAAGTAAAAACCGCGCTGAAGTGAGCGGGGGCGGTAGGAAGCCTTGGGCGCAAAAAGGGGGCGGGAGAGCTAGAGCAGGGAGCATCACTTCGCCTGTGTTTGTGGGTGGGGGTGTCTCTCATGGGGCTACGAATAAGCGCAATTACAACCTTAAAATCAACAAAAAACAAAAACGCTTGGCTTTAGAATACGCTTTAGAAGAAAAAGCGCAAGCGAATAAGCTTTTTGTGGTGGAAAAAATCGCTATAAAAGGCGTGGTTGAAGACAACAAAAGAAAGCATTTGACTAAAGAAGCCAATCAAATGTTCCAGGCTTTGGAGCAACGAGACACTTTGTTTGTGTGCATGAACATGGACGAATACACCGAGTTAGCCTTTAGTAACCTTAAAAAATGCCTTATTGTTGATGTGAGCGAGTTAAACGCTTATCTTTTGGCGGCGTTTAGCTCTGTCGTGATGGAAGAAGCAGTGTTTCAGCATGTGGTGCAAGATAAGACAGAGGAGTAAAAAATGGCAGACATCATGGATATAAAGTCAATTCTTTACACTGAAAAGTCATTAGGATTGCAAGAAAAAGGTGTTTTAGTGGTCCAAACGGCTCAAAATGTAACTAAAAACCAGCTTAAAGAAGTGTTTAAAACTTACTTTGGCTTTGAGCCTTTGAAAATCAATTCTTTGAAACAAGAGGGTAAGGTGAAACGCTTTAGAGGGAAGCTTGGACAAAGAAAGTCGTTTAAGAAATTTTATGTGAAAGTTCCAGAGGGCGCTAGCATTGCCGCCCTTGGCGCGTAGAAAGGAGAAAGCGTTATGGCGATTAAAACTTATAAGCCCTACACCCCAAGCAGACGCTTCATGTCGGTGTTGGACTCTAAAGACATTACCGCAAAAAGCAGTGTCAAAGGCTTACTCACTAAGCTTAAAGCGACAGCAGGGAGAAACAATAACGGGTGCATCACTAGCCGCCACAAAGAGAGAGGGGCTAAAAAACTCTATCGCATTATTGATTTCAAACGCAACAAATACAATATTGAAGGGAAAGTGGCTGCGATTGAGTATGATCCTTACAGAAACGCGCGCATCGCTCTTGTAGTCTATCCTGATGGGGACAAACGCTATATTTTACAGCCAAGCGGTTTGAAAGTGGGCGATAGCGTTATCGCTGCTGAAGGCGGTTTGGATATTAAAGTGGGCTTTGCGATGAAATTGAAAAATATCCCTATAGGAACGGTGGTGCATAACATTGAAATGCATCCGGGGGCTGGCGGGCAATTAGCCAGAAGCGCTGGAATGAGCGCTCAAATCATGGGTAGGGAAAATAAATACACTATCCTTAGAATGCCAAGCTCTGAAATGCGCTACATTCTAAGCGAATGCATGGCGAGTGTTGGCGTGGTAGGGAATGAGGATTTTATCAATGTCTCTATCGGTAAGGCAGGGCGTAACCGCCATAGAGGCATCCGCCCACAAACTCGTGGTAGCGCGATGAACCCAGTGGATCACCCGCATGGTGGGGGTGAGGGTAAAACAGGGACAAGCGGTCATCCCGTATCGCCTTGGGGCACTCCAGCTAAGGGCTATAAAACTAGAAGGAAAAAAGCTAGCGACAAGCTCATCATTTCTAGAAAGAAACATAAATAAAGGGTTAAAGAATGTCTAGGTCAATTAAAAAGGGTCCTTTTATAGACGACCACTTGATGAAAAAAACGCTCAAGGCAAAAGAGGGTAAGGATAACCGCCCGATTAAAACATGGTCTAGAAGAAGCACCATTTTGCCTGAAATGATTGGTTTTACTTATAATGTGCATAACGGAAGGGTTTTTGTCCCTGTGTATATCACAGAAAACCATGTGGGTTATAAGTTAGGGGAATTCGCTCCTACAAGAACTTTTAAAGGGCACAAAGGCAGTGTCCAAAAAAAGATTGGCAAGTAAGGGGGTAGAATGAGTAAAGCGTTATTAAAATTTGTGCGGTTATCTCCTACTAAAGCCAGATTGATTGCAAGACAGATTCAAGGCATGAACGCTGAATTAGCGATCGCTAGTTTGGAATTTACGCCCAATAAAGCGGCTAGAGTGCTTTCAAAAGTGGTGGCTTCTGCGGTCGCTAACGGCTCTTTAGACGCCAAGAGCGCTCTGATTGTTTCTTGCAGAGTGGATGCTGGCCCTGTGCTTAGGCGCTCCATTCCAAGGGCTAAAGGCAGAGCCACAGCCATTAGAAAGCCAACATCTCATGTATTCGTAGAAGTAGCAGAAGGGAAAGAAATGAAATCTTCTAAAAGCCATAAAAAAAATCAAGCAGAAGGTAAGTAGGGCATGGGACAAAAAGTTAATCCGGTAGGTTTAAGATTAGGTATTAATAGGAATTGGACTTCCAGATGGTTCCCTAGTGCTCGCACCGCTCCAAGCAATATTGATGAAGACAATAAGATTAGGAAATTCCTTAAAAAAGAGCTTTATTATGCTGGCGTGAGCGAGATTGTGATTGAAAGAGCGGCTAAAAAACTGCGCGTTACGGTCGTAGCGGCTCGCCCAGGGCTTATCATCGGTAAAAAAGGCGTGGATATTGAAAAGGTCAAAGAAGGTTTAAAAACGTTCATCAAAAAAGAAGTCTCCATTAATATTAAAGAAGTCAAACGCCCCCAAGCTGACGCCCAATTAGCCGCAGAAAATGTAGCCACCCAACTAGAAAAAAGGGTCGCTTTCCGCCGCGCGATGAAAAAAGTCATGCAAGCGGCGTTAAAATCCGGTGCTAAAGGGATCAAGGTGCGCGTTTCTGGCCGTTTAGCAGGGGCTGAAATCGCTCGCACCGAATGGTATATGGAAGGGCGCGTGCCTTTACACACCTTAAGGGCTAAGATTGATTATGGCTTTGCTGAAGCGATGACGGTATATGGTATTATTGGCGTGAAAGTGTGGATTTTCAAAGGGGAAGTTTTGCAAAAAGGCATCCAATTTGAGAAAAAAGAAGAGGCTAAAGAAGAAAGAGAGCCTAGAAGAAGCAGAAGAGGGAGGCAGTAATCATGTTAATGCCAAAAAGAACAAAATACAGAAAGCAAATGAAAGGGCGCAATCGTGGGAAAGCCCATCGTGGTAACTCTATTGCGTTTGGGGATATTGCGATTAAAGCCATAGAGCATGGGAGGATTGATTCACGCCAGATTGAATCCGCAAGGGTGGCCATGACAAGGCACATTAAAAGAGCGGGTAAGGTGTGGATTAGAGTATTTCCCGATAAGCCTTTGACCGCTAAACCTTTAGAAACCAGGATGGGTAAAGGTAAAGGCTCTGTGGAAAAATGGGTGATGAATATCAAGCCGGGTAGGATTGTTTATGAAATGCTAGGCATTGAAGAAGGACTAGCGAGAGAAGCTTTAGCGTTAGCTCAGAGCAAACTTCCTTTTAAAACCAAAATTGTAACTTGTGAGAGCGAAAATGAAATATACTGAATTGAAAGATAAGAGTATCAAGGAATTAGAAGAGTTGTTGCATGCTAAGAAAGCGGAGCTTTTTGAGTTGCGCGTTAAATTAAAGGCTATGCAATTGAGTAATCCTAACGAGATTAAGAAAGCCAGAAGAAATATCGCTCGCATTAACACGGCCATTAATGCGCATTATTCTTCTAGCGTTGAGTAAAAAAGGGTAAGCAATGAATACGAAAGAGCCGCATAAGAGGTTAGTGCAAGGCAAGGTTATCAGCAAGTTTGCTGAAAAAAGTGCTGTGATTCTTGTGGAAAGAAAAGTGGTGCATGAAAAATACCGCAAGATTGTTAAAAAATTCAAAAAATACACCATCCATGATGAAAACAATCAGGTGAAAGTAGGGGATTTTGTGAGCGCGATTGAGTGCAGACCGCTTTCTAAAACCAAGTCTTTCACGCTTAAAGAAATTTTAGTAGTGGGAGTATAAGCATGATACAGAGTTTTACAAGATTGAATGTCGCTGACAATAGCGGTGCTAAAGAAATCATGTGCATTAAGGTGTTAGGAGGCAGCCACAAACGCTATGCGAGCGTGGGTAGCGTGATCGTGGCTTCCGTGAAAAAAGCTATCCCTAATGGTAAGGTGAAACGCGGTCAAGTCGTCAAAGCCGTTGTGGTGAGAACGAAAAAAGAAATCCAAAGGAAAAATGGTTCTTTGGTGCGTTTTGATGACAATGCAGCGGTGATTTTGGACGCTAAAAAAGATCCTGTTGGGACAAGGATTTTTGGGCCAGTGAGCCGAGAAGTGCGTTACGCTAATTTCATGAAAATTATTTCTCTAGCGCCGGAGGTTGTATAATGAAAAGCGAAATCAAAAAAAATGACATGGTGAAAGTCATTGCAGGAGACGATAAGGGTAAGGTCGCTAAGGTTTTAGCGGTGTTGCCTAAGACTTCTCAAGTGGTTGTTGAAGGGTGTAAGGTGGTGAAAAAAGCGATTAAACCTACTGATGATAACCCTAAAGGGGGCTTTATCCATAAAGAAAAGCCCATGCACATTTCCAATGTGAAGAAAGCCTAAGGAGTTGGATACATGTTTGGTTTGAAACAATTTTATCAAAATGAAGTGAGAATAAAACTCGCTCAAGAATTAGACATCAAAAACCCCATGCTTTTACCCAAGCTAGAAAAAATCGTTATCAGCGTGGGCGCTGGGGCTTATGCAAAAGACATGAAAATCATGCAAAATATCGCGCAAACGATTTCTTTGATTGCAGGGCAAAAAGCGGTTATCACTAAAGCGAAAAAATCCGTTGCAGGCTTTAAGATCAGAGAAGGCATGGCGGTAGGGGCGAAAGTTACCTTAAGGAATAAACGCATGTATAATTTCTTAGAAAAGCTGATTGTGATTTCGTTACCCAGAGTGAAAGACTTTAGAGGGATTTCACGAAATGGTTTTGATGGGCGCGGGAATTACACCTTTGGGATCAATGAGCAATTGATTTTTCCGGAAGTGGTTTATGATGATATTATGGTCAGTCATGGCATGAACATCACTATGGTAACTTCTACAGACAACGATAAAGAAGCGTTCAAGTTGTTAGAATTGCTTGGATTGCCTTTTGCAAAAGTGAGATAAGGGGTTAATATGGCTAAAAAATCAATGATAGCAAAGGCTCAAAGGAAACCAAAATTCCAAGTAAGGGCTTATACCAGGTGCCGCATTTGTGGGAGACCTCATTCGGTTTATAGGGATTTTGGACTTTGTAGGGTATGCCTTAGAAAAATGGGCAGTGAGGGACTCATCCCAGGCTTGAGAAAAGCCAGTTGGTAAGGATAAGATATGGTAAATGATATAATTGCAGATTCATTAACTCGTTTGAGAAACGCTTCTATGCGCCGCTTAGAATTCACACAGCTTTATTACGCAAAGATCGTGGTTTCTATTTTAGAGATTTTTAAAGAAAAAGGTTTCATTAAAGATTTCAATGTCAAAGATAAAGACAAGAAACAATCGGTTTATGTGCAATTGGCTTATGATGAAAAAGGGCATTCAAAAATCAGCGAAGTGAAGCGCTTAAGCAAGCCCGGTCGCCGTGTGTATAAGCAAAAAAACGAGTTGAAGCGCTTTAAAAATGGCTATGGCGTGATTGTGGTAAGCACTTCTAAAGGGGTGATCACCAACGAAGAAGCTTACAGACAAAATGTCGGTGGCGAAGTGCTTTGCAGCATTTGGTAAAGGATTGAAAATGTCAAGAATTGGGAAAAGAATCATTGAAATTCCAAGCTCTGTGCAAGCGAGCGTTGAAGGGAGCAAGCTTCTTTTTAAAAACAATAAAGAAAAGCATGAGTTAGAAACTCACAACCGAGTGAAAATCACGCTTGAAAACAACCAATTGAGCTTCCAGCCTGTGGGCGAAGACGCGCAGTCTAGGGCTTATTGGGGGACTTATGGAGCGTTAGCCAGCAACATTGTAACAGGCTTAAGCACCGGTTTCAGTAAGACTTTAGAAGTCAATGGCGTGGGCTATAAGGTGGCTTTGGGTAATAAAACTTTGGATTTGAGTTTGGGTTTTAGCCACCCGGTGAAATACCCCATTCCAGCAGGGATTGAAATGGTGGTGGAAAAAAACACGATCACTATCAAAGGGAGCGATAAGCAAAAAGTAGGGCAAGTCGCCGCTGAAATCAGGAGCTTCAGACCCCCAGAGCCATACAAGGGTAAGGGCGTGAAATACAGCAATGAAGTCATTATTAGAAAAGCTGGTAAGACAGCTAAAAAATAAATAAGGTGAAGTGATGAACGCAAAAGCATTGTATAAAAAGAAAGCCTTAAGAGATCGCCGAAAATTAAGGATTAAAAGCAAACTCTTGGGCGATAAATTAAGGCCTAGGGTGAGCGTTTTTCGTTCCAACCGCTATTTCTATGTGCAAGCGATTGATGATGTTAAGCAAAGCACTATAACGCATATTGACGGCAGGAAAATGGGCTTTAAAAACACGCAAGAAGACGCTAAAAAATTAGGCGCTCTCTTTGCTGAAGAATTGAAAAAAGCAGGGATTGAGCGAGCGGTTTATGACAGGAATGGTTACCTCTATCATGGCGTGGTGGCAGCGTTTGCTGAAAGCTTGAGAGAGAACGGGATCGCTCTATGACAGAAAGGAAAGGTATGGAAGAGATTAACAGAGAAGAGTTTCAAGAAGTCGTCGTGAATATTGGCCGTGTAACCAAAGTGGTTAAGGGCGGTAGGCGGTTTCGTTTTAACGCTTTAGTGGTTGTGGGCAATAAAAATGGGCTTGTAGGCTTTGGTTTGGGCAAGGCTAAGGAAGTCCCTGATGCGATTAAAAAAGCGGTAGATGATGCGTTTAAAAACTTGATTCATGTAACCATTAAAGGCACGACTATCGCTCATGATATTGAGCATAAATACAACGCGAGCCGTATTTTACTCAAACCGGCCAGTGAGGGAACGGGAGTGATTGCTGGGGGTTCAACGCGCCCTATCGTGGAATTAGCAGGCATTAAGGATATTCTCACTAAATCTTTAGGCTCCAACAACCCCTATAATGTGGTGCGTGCGACTTTTGACGCTTTAGCAAAAATCAAGGCGTAGTTAAAAAGGATATGATAATGGGATTAGAAAATTTAAAACCGGCTAAAGGTAGCGTTAAAAAGATCAAACGAGTGGGCCGTGGTCAAGGAAGCGGCATGGGAAAAACTGCCACAAGAGGCGGTAAAGGTCAAACCGCAAGGACAGGTTATAAGGCTAAAAGAGGCTTTGAAGGAGGGCAGCAACCCTTACAACGCCGTTTGCCTAAAATAGGTTTTAGGACTAAAGATTCTCATATCTATTCTATCAATGTGGAAAAGAATGAAGCGATTAAAAATTTAGAAGAAATCACTTTTTCAAGCTTGCGCGCTTTACACCATTTCCCCCTTTATATTGAAGGCGTGAAATTGATCGGTAAAGACGCTAAAAACCTAGCTTCTAAAATTAAAGATGAGAGAATCAAAACAAGCGGGCAGAAGTAATGCCCCTATCAGCTTGATTTAAGAGGAATAAGTTATTATGAATAAAGCTATTGCTAGTAAGATACTTATCACTTTGGGTTTTTTATTTCTCTACAGAGTCTTAGCTTATATCCCCATTCCTGGCGTAGATTTAGCAGCGATCAAGGCTTTTTTTGACAGCAATTCCAACAACGCTTTGGGGTTGTTTAACATGTTTAGCGGGAATGCGGTTTCTCGCTTGAGCATCATCTCTTTGGGTATCATGCCCTATATCACTTCTTCAATCATCATGGAGCTTTTGAGTGCGACTTTCCCTAACTTGGCTAAAATGAAAAAAGAGCGAGACGGCATGCAAAAATACATGCAAATCGTGCGCTATTTGACCATTTTAATCACTCTAATCCAAGCGGTGAGCGTATCAGTGGGGTTAAGGAGCATTAGCGGAGGAGCCAATGGAGCGATCATGATTGATATGCAAGTCTTTATGATCGTTTCAGCGTTTTCTATGCTTACAGGGACGATGTTGCTCATGTGGATAGGGGAGCAAATCACGCAAAGGGGCGTGGGGAATGGGATCAGTCTCATTATTTTTGCCGGGATTGTTTCAGGGATCCCATCAGCTATTTCAGGCACATTCAATTTGGTCAATACAGGCGTGATCAATATCTTAATGCTCATTGGTATTGTGCTGATTGTTTTGGCGACTATTTTTGCGATTATCTATGTGGAATTAGCCGAGCGCAGAATCCCTATTTCTTATGCGCGTAAAGTGGTGATGCAAAACCAAAACAAGCGTATCATGAATTACATTCCTATTAAGTTGAATTTAAGCGGGGTGATCCCCCCTATTTTTGCTTCAGCTTTGCTGGTGTTCCCTTCTACGATTTTACAGCAAGCCACAAGCAACAAAACTTTGCAAGCGATTGCGGATTTTTTAAGCCCGCAAGGGTATGCATATAATATTTTGATGTTCCTACTCATTATCTTTTTTGCTTACTTTTATTCTTCTATCGTGTTCAATTCTAAGGATATTGCGGATAATTTAAGGCGTAATGGCGGGTATATTCCAGGACTTAGGCCTGGAGAGGGGACTTCATCGTTTTTAAATTCTGTAGCGAGTAAGCTCACTTTGTGGGGTTCGTTGTATCTAGCGCTCATTTCTACCGTGCCTTGGATTTTGGTTAAGGCTATGGGCGTGCCTTTTTACTTTGGAGGCACAGCGGTGCTGATTGTGGTTCAGGTCGCTATTGACACCATGAAAAAGATTGAAGCGCAAATTTATATGAGCAAGTATAAAACTTTAAGCGCGGTAGGCTTTTAATGGCAATCTCTATTAAAAGCCCAAAGGAAATCAAAGCTCTAAGAAAAGCCGGGGAATTAACCGCTCAAGCGTTAGCCCTTTTAGAGCGAGAAGTAAGGCCTGGGGTTTCACTTTTAGAGCTGGATAAAATGGCTGAAGATTTTATCAAATCCTCGCATGCTAGGCCTGCTTTTAAGGGGCTGTATGGTTTCCCTAACTCTGTGTGCATGTCCTTAAATGAGGTGGTTATTCATGGCATTCCTACGGATTATGTTTTACAAGAAGGGGATATTATAGGCTTGGATTTGGGGGTGGAGGTGGATGGCTATTATGGCGATTCAGCCCTCACGCTTCCCATAGGCGCAATAAGCCCGCAAGATGAAAAATTGCTCGCTTGCTCTCAAGAGAGCTTGATGCATGCCATTAGCTCAATTAGAGTGGGCATGCATTTTAAAGAGTTGAGCCAGATTTTAGAGGGCGCTATTGTAGAAAGAGGCTTTGTGCCTTTGAAGGGATTTTGCGGGCATGGCATTGGTAAAAAGCCCCATGAAGAGCCAGAAATCCCCAACTACCTAGAAAAAGGCGTCAAACCTAATAGCGGCCCTAAAATCAAAGAGGGCATGGTGTTTTGTTTAGAGCCTATGGTGTGTCAAAAACATGGCGAGCCTAAAATACTAGCGGATAAGTGGAGCGTGGTTTCAGTGGATGGGCTTAACACGAGCCACCATGAGCATACTATCGCCATAGTTGGCAATAAAGCAGTGATTCTTACGGAGCGTTAATGGCAAGAGATGATGTTATAGAAGTGGATGGGAAAGTGATTGAGGCGTTGCCTAACGCCACTTTTAAGGTGGAGTTAGACAATAAGCATGTGGTGTTGTGCCGTATTTCTGGAAAGATGCGCATGCGCTATATTAGGATTGCTTTAGGCGATAGGGTCAAGCTAGAGCTTACGCCCTATAGCTTAGACAAGGGTCGGATAACTTTTAGATATAAATGAATTTAAGGGTTATTTCAATGAAAATATGTTAGTATAAAAGTTTTTAATAGTGCCTAATTTTTTCAAAGGAGAAAAATCATGAAAGTCAGGCCATCAGTGAAAAAGATGTGCGATAAGTGCAAAATCATTAAAAGAAGGGGCGTTATTAGAGTGATCTGCACTACCCCTAAACACAAACAAAGACAAGGATAAAGCATGGCAAGGATTGCTGGTGTGGATTTACCAAAAAAGAAGAGAGTAGAGTATGCCCTTACCTATATTTATGGGATTGGGCTTAAGAGTTCCAGAGAGATTTTAGAAGCGGTAGGCATTTCTTTTGACAAGCGCGTGCATGAATTGAGCGAAGATGAAGTGTCTAGCATCGCTAAAAAAATCCAACAAAGCTACTTAGTAGAGGGCGATTTGCGTAAAAAAGTTCAAATGGATATTAAATCTTTAATGGACTTAGGGAATTATCGTGGGATCAGGCACCGTAAGGGTCTTCCTGTGAGAGGTCAAACCACTAAAAATAACGCTAGGACTCGTAAGGGTAAGAAAAAAACCGTGGGTAGCAAGTAGCAAATAAGGAGATGATGATTTAATGGCTAAGAGAAATGTAACGGCTAAAAAGAAAGTAGTCAAAAAGAATATTGCTAGAGGGGTTGTTTATATTTCAGCGACCTTTAACAACACCAACATCACTATCACTGATGAAATGGGCAATGTGATTTGCTGGAGCACGGCGGGCGGTTTAGGGTTTAAAGGCTCTAAAAAATCCACCCCTTATGCGGCCCAACAAGCTGTAGAAAGCGCTCTAAGCAAGGCTAAAGAGCATGGCGTTAAAGAAGTGGGCATTAAGGTTCAAGGGCCAGGCAGTGGGCGTGAGACCGCTATTAAGAGCGTGGGCGCGACAGAGGGCGTTAAAGTGCTTTGGATTAAAGACATCACCCCGCTCCCTCATAATGGTTGCAGACCCCCTAAAAGAAGAAGAGTGTAAGGAGGCTTTATGGCAAGATATAGAGACGCAGTAGAAAGACTAGAAAGGCGTTTTGGGGTTTCTTTAGCTTTAAAAGGTGAAAGGCGATTGAGCGGGAAGAGCGCGCTAGATAAAAGGGCTTATGGGCCAGGCCAGCATGGGCAAAGGCGTGCTAAGACTTCTGATTACGGGTTGCAATTGAAGGAAAAGCAAAAAGCTAAAATGATGTATGGCATTTCTGAAAAGCAATTCAGGAGTATTTTTGTGGAAGCCAATCGCTTGGACGGCAATACGGGTGAAAACCTTATCCGCTTGATTGAAAGAAGATTGGATAATGTCGTCTATCGCATGGGGTTTGCGACCACTAGAAGCTCTGCTAGGCAATTAGTAACGCATGGGCATGTGCTTGTGGATGGTAAGCGTTTGGATATTCCCTCTTATTTCGTGCGTTCAGGGCAAAAAATTGAGATCAAAGAAAAAACCAAGAGCAACCCTCAAGTGGTGCGCGCGATGGAATTGACAGCTCAAACAGGGATTGTGCCATGGATTGATGTGGAAAAAGATAAAAAATACGGCATCTTCACCCGCTACCCTGAAAGAGAAGAAGTGGTTGTCCCTATTGAAGAAAGACTCATTGTAGAATTGTATTCTAAGTAAGGGGTTAGAGCATGAAAGTTATCAAAACAGCACCTTTGATCCCATCAGAAATTAAGGTGCTAGAGAAAGAGGGCAATCGGGTTAAGATTTCTCTGGCTCCATTTGAGTTTGGTTACGCTGTTACGCTCGCTCATCCTATTAGAAGGCTCTTGCTTTTAAGCTCTGTGGGGTATGCTCCCATAGGTTTAAAGATTGAAGGCGTCCATCATGAGTTTGACTCACTAAGGGGAGTTACTGAAGATGTGTCGCTTTTTATCATGAATTTAAAGAATATCCGCTTTATAGCCAAGGCGTTAGTGGGGCAGGATAGCTCTTTAGAAAACCAATCGGTTGTGGTGGATTATTCTTTTAAAGGGCCTATGGAGCTTAGGGCTAGGGATTTGAATTCTGAGCATATAGAAATCGTCAATCCGGAAATGCCCCTAGCGACAATCAACGAAGACGCTCAATTGAATTTTTCGCTCATTATCTATAAAGGAATGGGGTATGTCCCAAGCGAAAACACAAGGGAATTGATGCCTGAGGGCTACATGCCGCTAGACGGCTCTTTCACGCCGATTAAAAATGTGGTTTATGAGATTGAAAATGTTTTGGTTGAGGGCGATCCCAACTATGAAAAAATCATTTTTGATATTGAAACAGACGGGCAGATTGACCCTTATAAAGCGTTTTTATCAGCGGTGAAAGTGATGAGCAAGCAACTAGGCGTTTTTGGCGAAAGACCCATTGCTAACACGGAGTATTCAGGCGATTACGCTCAAAGAGATGACGCTAAAGACTTGAGCGCTAAGATTGAAAGCATGAATTTGAGTGCTAGGTGTTTTAATTGCTTGGATAAAATCGGCATCAAGTATGTGGGCGAATTGGTTTTGATGAGCGAAGAAGAGCTTAAGGGCGTGAAAAACATGGGTAAAAAATCCTATGATGAAATCGCTGAAAAATTGAATGATTTGGGCTATCCGGTAGGCACAGAATTGAGCCATGAACAAAGAGAGAGTTTAAAGAAAAGATTAGAAAAATTAGAAGATAAAGGAGGCAACGACTGATGAGACACAAACACGGATACCGCAAGCTTGGGAGAACCAGCTCGCACAGAAAGGCGTTATTAAAGAATTTAGCGATCGCTTTGATTGAGCATAACAAAATTGAAACAGGGATTTATAAGGCTAAGGAGTTGCGCAGTTACATTGAGAAGTTAACGACAGCGGCTCGTGTGGGCGATTTTAACGCGCACCGCCATGTTTTTGCGTATTTGCAAAACAAAGAAGCCACCCACAAGCTTGTAACTGAAATCGCGCCCAAATACGCGCAAAGGAATGGCGGATACACTAGGATCCAACGCACCACTTTTAGAAGAGGGGACGCTTCCACTCTAGCCACCATTGAATTTGTGTGAAATTTGATGAACTGCTAGCCAAGATTTAATCTTGGTTGGTGGTTATCACCTTGATTTAATCCTTTTGAAAGAAGCACTCAAAAGCTTTGGCTTTGTTTTATTGATCATGAAATTTAAAAAATACTAAAAAGCATTTCTGTAATCAAAATATAAAAGAGCTTGGCGTTAGTTAAGCGATAACCTCCAAACTGCAAAAATAAAGTAACTGAAACCCTAATTTTAATTTTTAAATTTGGAGAAAAAAATGGAATTTGGTAAAGAATTGTTCACAGAACTTGCTTCAAAAGTGGAAGTTTTTTGTGTGAAAAAATATGGTCAGAATTTGTGTAATTGTTTAAAAAATCAAAATAAACTCAAAACTCACACTGGCTTTTATCCCACCCTTTAATGACCCTGTTGTATTCTTGAATCGCCTGAACTTCATCGTTCAAATAGATTTTTCTGTCTTTACTTGAGCGGTATTCCTTACATTTTTATTAAGGCTTCTAATTGGTTTGATGATTTTAAGAAATCCAACTGCTAGAAATTGAGCCAGATGGATTCAAGCGTATTTTTAGACGCACTAGACATTGGCTATTCCTTTAATGCTAAATTACTTTGGACTTTAGCCGATGTAGGTGAAAGGTTGATTCAGTCGCCTTGTAGTGGTTTTGTTAAAAAAATTATGAACTCCTATCTTGTGGAAGTCACACAAGATACGCTAAAAACCATAAAGCGGACCACTGCCACGCAAAGCGGGACTGAATCAACCTTTCTCTACTTGCTAACTCAAACGCTCCTTAACTTGACACAACATGCAGACATTAAAGGCTTATCCAATAAAACCCGCTCATAAGAATTTTTGATACACCATCACCACCGATTTAGGTGTAAAGCTAAGGCTAAAAAATGATTAGTG
This sequence comes from Helicobacter pylori, assembly GCF_006439795.1. Lineage (GTDB taxonomy): Bacteria > Campylobacterota > Campylobacteria > Campylobacterales > Helicobacteraceae > Helicobacter > Helicobacter pylori_CR. The sequence continues at coordinate 45,941 of NZ_VEYL01000006.1, read as the reverse complement.
GCTTCATTGAGCGAGCCAGAAAAGAGCGTTTTTAAACGCAAGTTTTTTAAGGGGTATTTGAGGTTTTTGGAAGTGAATCGGGCTTTAAGATCCAAGCTAAAAAGCGAGATTTGCTCCCCTTTAAAACTGGGCAAAGTAAAAGGGGTTTCTAGCACTCTAAAAAGACCATAATCGCTTATGGCTTGGTATGTATAAAAATTAGCCTTTTTTATTATCAAAATACCTGCGATTTTAAGCCGCTATCAACCACACTACAGGGTTGCTTTTATATTGTTGTTAGGCTTATGGCGGTAATTTCTACGCTAACGCCACAATAATGCACATGCAATAAAACCTGATGATGATTGTTAATCTGTGATCTTTAATTTTTGACGCAACAAAGCCTAAAGCCTTAAAAAATCATTCCTCCTATAAACCCTTTAATTTTTTCTAGCATGGCGTTTTCATTGTTTAAATTTTCTTCTATGATTTTGACTAACGCTGAGCCACAAATCACGCCATCAGCACCCATGCCTTTGGTGTTTGTGATGTGTTCTTTTTTGGAAATGCCAAAGCCTAGTAATACGGGGGTAGAGCTAAAGGTTTTTAAGGTTTTAATAATAGCACTTGCGTCATTTTTTAAAGTATGGCTCGCCCCTGTAACCCCACTCCTGGCTAAAGTGTAGATATAGCCTTGCGAATGCATAGCGGCTTGTTCTAAATCTTTATCACTCGCATTAGGACTAGCGATAAAGATTTGTTTAATGTGGTGTTTTTGAGCGGATTTGATGACTAATTCTTTTTCTATTAGGGGCATGTCCGCTATCAAAACGCTATCCACGCCGCATTCTTTGATTTGAGCGTAAAAATTGTCCACGCCATAAGAAAAAATGAGATTCGCATACGCTAAAAGCCCTATGGGAATATCATGGTTGTAGTCTCTAATCTTTTTTAAAAGCTGGAAATTTTTAGCCATGCTAGCGTGTTTTAACGCCCTTAAATGGCTCGCTTGTATGGTAACGCCATCCGCTATCGGATCGGAAAAAGCAAAGCCCAATTCTAAAGCGCTCACCCCACTAGCAATTAGGGTTTTAATGATTTCAAAACTCAATGCATAATTAGGATCGCCCAAGGTTACAAACGGAATAAACGCCATTTTTTCGTGTTTTTTTAAGGTTTCAAACATGTTTTGATACCTCATTTTAAACCTCCTTTTAAAGCGTTATAAACGGTGCTTAAATCCTTATCCCCCCGACCGCTTAAATTCACTATGATGATACTTTCTTCTTCGCATTTTTGAGCGAGTTTTAAGGCATACGCTAAAGCGTGTGAGCTTTCTAGTGCCGGGATAATGCCTTCTTTTTGGCACAACAAACTGAAGGCTTCTAGCGCTTCAGCATCGCTTGCGCTTTCATAAACCGCACGCCCACTCTCTTTTAAATAGCTGTGTTCTGGCCCCACCCCTGGATAATCAAGCCCGGCACTAATGCTGTGGCTTTCTGCAATCTGGCCTTCATCATCTTGTAAAAGATAGGTTTTATTCCCATGCAAAATCCCCACACGCCCCTTATTCAAAGTCGCCCCATGCTTATTGGTTTCTAGCCCTAAACCGGCCGGCTCTACGCCTATGAGTTTGACCTCTTTATCGTTTAAAAACGCGCTGAATATCCCTATAGCGTTAGACCCCCCTCCAACGCATGCGATCACATAATCAGGCAAGCGGTTTTCTTTTTCTAAAATTTGGCTTTTAACCTCATCGCCTATCATTTTTTGAAAGGTTTTGACCATTGTAGGGTAAGGGTGCGGCCCGGCGGCTGTGCCTAGCAAATAATGCGTGTCCTTGTAACTGCTCGCCCAATCTCTTAAGGCTTCATTCACGGCGTCTTTAAGCGTCGCGCTCCCTGAATTGACTTCTCTCACTTCAGCGCCCAATAAGTGCATTCTAAAAACATTCATTTCCTGGCGCTTGATGTCTTTTTCTCCCATAAAAATCACGCATTTCAAACCCAATAACGCGCAAGCGATAGCCGTCGCCACGCCATGCTGACCAGCACCCGTTTCAGCAATAATCCTTGTTTTCCCCATTTTTTTCGCTAAAAGAGCCTGCCCTAGAGCCTGATTAGTCTTATGTGCCCCACCATGGATTAAATCTTCTCGTTTTAAATAAAGCTTAACTTTAGGGTTAGAAACGATATTTTGACACAAGGTTAAAGGGCTAGGACGGCCCACAAAATCCTTTAAAAGACGAAAATATTCTTTTTGGAATTTTTCATCTTTCAAACACGCATCAAACGCCTGTTCTAATTCTCTTAATGCAGGCACTAACAATTCTGAAACAAAACTCCCTCCAAACTCCCCAAAATACGCTTTTTGATTCATTTTAATACTCTCTTAAAATTCGGGCTAATCGCTTGATTTTATCCTTATTTTTAATCCCAGGTCTTGTTTCTAAACCGGAATTGAAATCCAAACCCAACGCTTTAACTTTCAAGGCTTTTTGAATATTATCCAAATTAAGCCCACCAGCTAGCATGAAAGGCGTTTTGACATTTTCTAAAATTTCCCAATCAAAATTCACGCCATTGCCTCCCATTTTATCCCCCTTAGTGTCGTATAAAATCAGAGAGGCTTCTTGAATTTTAGGCGTTAAATCTTTAGCGCTCATCACGCTTATTACTTGCCAGATTGTGCAAGTTTTAGGGAGCGCTTTTTTTAATTGAGCGATTTCTTTAGGCGAATAGTTATAAAGCTGCACCGCTTTTAAATCAAGTTTTTTAACGATTTTTTGAATTTTTTTAATTTTATCTTTCACAAACACGCCCACAAAATCCAGTTTTTTAACCGCTTTTGTGATTTTTAGGGCTTCTTTAGGCTTGATGTATCGGGGCGAAGATTTTTCAAAAATCAAACCCCCATAAATGAAATGGTTTTTATAAACGGCTTTGGCGTCTTTAATCCTTGTAAGCCCGCACACTTTATTTTCGCCTAAAATCAATTTAATACACGCTTTTTTCAAATCCTTTTCTTTCATTAAAGAGCTGCCCACTAAAAAGCCATTCACATGAGGCACTAGGGCTTTGATTTGCGCATGCGAATGAATACCGGACTCACTCACCACGAGCGCGTCTTTAGGCAATAAGGGGCGTAATTCTAGCGTGTGAAAAATATCGGTTTTTAAGGTGTGTAAATCCCTGTTATTGATGCCTATAATGTCGTATTGGAGTTTGAGCAAGCGCTTGATTTCTTGCTTATTAGAAACTTCAGTCAGCGCACTCATGTTTAAGGATTTAGCGAGATTGAAAAGCTCTAAATAATTTTTATCATCTAACACGCTTAACATTAAAAGCACCGCATTAGCCCCCATCATTCTAGCGAGTTTGATCTGAAAAGCGTCAATGATAAAATCTTTGCATAAAATGGGCTTGGTGGAATGTTGCGAAACGATCTTAATGTTTTCATAAGAGCCTAAAAAATGTTTAGAATCGGCTAAAACTGAAATACAAGAGGCGAATTTTTCATAAGTCTTGGTTATTTCCAACAGATCAAAATCTTTTCTTATTAAACCTTTAGAGGGCGATGCTTTTTTGCATTCTAAAATAAAGCTTGTCTTTTTTTCTAGTAACGCTTTTTTAAAATCCCTGTCGCTTGGGGTTATGTTTACCGGTAAAGCGTGATTTTTTTTGAGTGCAGAGACTTCTAAGAGCTTGTCTTTAAGGATGTTTTCTAACACGCTAGGCATGGCTTAACCTTATGATTTTTTGCAAATGCATATAAGGCGCTTTGGTTTTTAAATGCTCTAAAGTCATGCCCACGCCCTCTTTTAAATCTTTAGCCCTATGGCTTAAATACAACAAACTCGCCACATTCGCCACAACCACCATCGTGTGCGAATTTTTGCCTTTATTTTCTAAAATGTCTAAACACGCTTGAACGCTTTCTTGTGCGTTTTTAATCTGTAACTCTTTCAAATCATAGGGGGGTAAATCAAAATCTTTAGCGCTCAAGTCATACTCTAAAATTTCGTTATTTTTCAATTCACACGCATGCGTAATGTCATGCAACACGATTTCATCTGTCCCCCCTCCATTAATTACCATCGCCCTTTTAACGCCTAAAGCCTTCAACGCTAACGCCATAGTCTTGCACAAGGATTTGTCATACACGCCTAAAAGCTGGATTTTTGGCCTTAAGGGGTTGATTAAAGGCCCTAAGCAATTAAAAATCGTTTTAGTGAAAAGCTCTTTTCTTAAAGGGGCGGATTTTTTAAAACTTTGATGGTATAAAGGCGCGAATAAAAACCCAAAACGCGTTTGTTTGAAGCAATTCTCTAATTGCGTGGGGTTCGTTTCAATATTCACGCCTAAATTTTCCAACAAATCCGCGCTCCCGCTATGACTGGACACGCTCCTTGATCCATGTTTAGCCATAGGTAATCCCATAGAGCTGGCAATGAGTGCGGCAATCGTGCTAATATTAATCGTTTTTAACCCATCGCCCCCTGTGCCACAATTGTCTATTAAATCCAAACCGCTGTTAAAAGGCTTAGGGGCATGCTCTAAAAGCGTGGTTGCAGCGACGCTAATCTCCTTAAAGCTCTCGCCCTTGATTTTTAAAGCGCACAAAATCGCCCCAAGTTGCGCTGGGCTTACTTTTTCGTGGATAATGAGAGTGAATAACTTTTGGACTTCTCCATCGTTTAAGTCTTTTTGATGGTATAGAGCGTTTAAAATCTCTTTCATGATAACCCTTCTAAAAACCCCACGCTTTGCTCTAACAACGCCCTCCCTTGTAAAGTCATGATGCTTTCAGGGTGGAATTGATAGGCTAAAATCTTATCTTCTTCATTGATAATGGCCATAGGGATATTGTCATGCTCAGCGATCACTTCTAAATTTTTAGGCAACCCGCTTGCCATTAAAGAATGGTAACGCCCCACCACCATGCTTTCCCCTAAACCTTTAAAAACGGCATGCTTTTTGAGCGCGATAGTCGTCGCTTTGCCATGCACGATTTCTTTACTCCTTATGATTTTAGCCCCATAGCTTTGCGCTAAAGCTTGTAAGCCTAAACAAATCCCTAAAATGGGGAATTTCTTTTTAGCCATTGCAATGATTTTTAAAAGATTGCCTGAATTGCTAGGGTTACCAGGCCCGGGTGAGATGAACAATAAAGGGGTTTTTGATTCTTTCTTCATTAAATCCATAAGATAACTCGGCTCAATATCGTTTTGATAAACGGCTACTTTATAACCCAAACACTCTAATTCATACACCAAATTATAAGAGAAAGAATCAAAATTATCTATAAAAAAGATTTTCATAAGCTTGTTTTCCTGATTGCATCAATAAGGGCTTGCGCTTTGGCTCTTGTTTCATTCGCTTCATTTTGCGGCACGCTGTCTAACACAATGCCGGCTCCTGCTTGGATCACCGCCCTATTATTTTTGACAAAACATGAACGGATAGTGATGCAAGAATCCATAGAACCCTCGCTATTTAAATACCCCACGCTCCCCCCATAAGAGCCTCTCCTTTGCTTTTCTAATTGGTAAATGAGCCTGATTGCAGAGATTTTAGGCGCCCCGCTAAGCGTGCCGGCGTTCATAAAGCTCCTGTAAGCATGCAAACTATCGCACCCTTTTTTCAATTCCCCCACAACCCTTGAGACTAAATGCATGACATTGGAATACTTATCCACTTTTAAAAGCTTGTCGCAATAGCGTTTTTTTGAAACTCTGGCCATGTCGTTTCTGGCTAAATCCACTAGCATGATGTGTTCAGCCCTTTCTTTATAGTCGTGTTGCAAATCAAATTCCATTTTACTATCTAAATCGTAATCAATATTCCCTTGTTGGTCCTTACCCCTTAAACGAGTGCCAGCAATGGGATAAATTTCAGCCGTATTCATTAAGGCGTTGTATTTTAAGGCGCTCTCAGGGCTTGCCCCAAAAAGGATAAAATCGCTGTCTTTAATATAGAACATATAAGGGCTAGGGTTAGTTAGCTTTAAATGATAATACGCACTCAAACCCTCCAAGCACTCCATATAAAAGCTGCGCGACAACACCGCTTGAAAGATCTCGCCTTTTTTGATTTCTTCTTGTAAGGATAGCACCTTTTTTTCAAACTCGCTATCATCACAACTAACGCTAACTTCTCTACTTTGCTTGGATTTTTTAGGGATAAAATCGCTTTTGATGCTTTTAGCCAACTCTTTTAAATCCTGTAATTCTTTAGCTATCTCTGTTTTAAAGCGCTCATCAAAACACGCCCCCAAGATTTCAGTGCTTTTTTCTTTATGGTCTATGATGATCAAATTTTGCGCGAGATAAAAAATAAAGTCATGCGCGGTGTTGTCTTGCGCTTTTAAGTGGGGCAAATCTTCAAAAAAATTGAGCATTTCAAAAGAAAAAACGCCCGCGCTTAAAAGCGTAAAAGGGTGTTTGGGTTTTGTTTTAACGCTTTTAAAAAGCCCCCTTAAAGCGTCAAAAGGGCTAGGCTCAAAGAGTTTTAAAAACTCATCTTGCGTTTTTTTATTTTTGGTGTAGGTTAAGGTTAGGGCGTTGTCTTGTATAGGCGTTTTAAAAAACGCGCTCAATTTTTGCAAAAACGCCCCGCCATTAGGCGTTAGGCTAGTGATGGTTACGATATTGTGGTTGCAAATTAGCTTCAAACAAGCTTTAGCCATTAATAGGGATTTGGTGTGCACTTTGCTCTCAATCTCAGTGCTTTCAAAAAGCAAGGTGTGCTGTTGCTCTAATTTTTCATAAAGAGCTAGGGGGTAGGGAATATAAGGGGCTTTTTCTATGAGACTGATCATCAATTTCTTTACACTAAAAATAAACTCGTATTCTACAAGAAATAGATAAATGGGCAATAAATTAATAGCCTTATAGAGTCTGCAAGGGCTAATCTAACTTAAACTCAAATTGGATTTTTCAAGGCTCAATTTATGAGAAAATTAGAAATTTTAATTAGGAATGCGAAAAAACACTTTGATCAGATTCAACTTTTTAGCGTTGTTAAGGCTACTTGTGTGGTGCTTGTTGTCGTTATCTTCCTTGTGTGCGGCAAGAAAGATTGGGTGCGATAAATTCAATAATATTCTCGCTTTCTTTTTCAATATCAATCAAACCCATATCGTTTGAGCCATTGGGCGGGGTGATGCCTAAAAAACGCTCATTGAAAGGCCGCCATCTGGCAATAGAAGCGCTGAGTTCGTTAGGATAAAACCCAATAGATTGGTTGTCAAACAAAGCGTTCACATGCAAAGGGCCTGAAGCGTTCCCGATATAAACAGACAAATTCGCGCACAATTTGGCTAAATCCACTAGACTATGGCTCGTATCATAAAGGTGGGCGAAAGGGACTTTTTTAAGGAGTTCTTCTGTGGCTTTCCTCTCGCCTGGCCCGCAAATAAGAATGATCTCACAACTTAAATTGTTGTGTAAAAAATCAATCAATTTAATAAAGTGTGAAGCAGGCAATACGGGCGAACTGCCTCCGCTATGCATATGCACGCCAATCCACAATAGATCAACATCAGCGTTGAGTTTTGAAGCGATGATGGATCGCTCTTTGGATTTGTCTTTAAGCTTCCATGCGATTTTTTTAATTGAAGCGTTAGGGAGATTATGATCTTTACAAAACGCATGGATTAAGTCCAAATTGTATTCGTATTCGGTTTTTAAGCATAATGATCGGCTTTGGCGCACGCTCTTTTGATAAAGCCAAGAATAGATTTTAGTCTTTGGGGCTAGGATATAAGGAATAAATTTCCTCAAACTAAAAGCGAGTCTGGCGTTTTTAAAATTGGAAAATAAAAAGATAAGAGCGTCAATGGATTTACTTTTGAGAGTAGCGGCCAAATGGTTGTCTTCTATAATGACTTCATCAATGAAAGGGAATTCTAAAGCGATTGGGGTGGTATAGCTAGGCACAACCACGCCCAAATACACTTCTTTGCCTTTTTCTAAAAAAGCTTGCTTTAGAGCGATTAAAGCGGGTATGGCTAAAATAAAATCGCCTAACTTGTCGTTACGGATCACAAAAACTTTTTGAGAGTTTTCTTTATCATCTTTGCATTTTAAATCTTCAAACCCTACAAAATCCATAGCTCCGCCTAAGAGATCAAATTTTTTGTCATGTTAGCAAAAATCGTTCTTATGCGATGGATAAATTTTATTTTTTATTTTGCCATGCTTTTATAGGCTCATCTTCCCATGTGCCATAGAGAGAATTAGGTAAAATGATCCACTCTGTGCCGAATTTTTGAGCGTTTTGCAAGACTTTAGCTCGTTGTTCTTGGCTGTTTTTAGCGTCTTTAGCAAAAATAGCGTCAAAATCATGCAAAGTGTCGCCCACTTGTAAAACAATCGCATAATCCTTAGCGACTAATTCTCGCCTAACGGCTTTAGGCTTGCCTTTTTCTTTTAGTAAAACGGATTCTTCACTCACTTGGGGGAGTTTAAAACTTTTGAGCGTTTTTAAAGTGAATGCCTTATTTTTTTGCGTGCGGTTAGAAATGTAAAAAATCTTAACGCCCTTAGAATTAGCGTATTCTAAAAAGTCTAGTGCTCCAGGAATGAGCGTAAGAGAGCCTTCTTTTTCAAATTTATCCCAAGTTTCTGGGGTGTATTTGATGCAATTCTTGACTAAATAGCCCGCATAATCAAAAGTGTTTAAAACGGTTTCATCTAAATCCAAGATGACGGCTGGCTTTTTGTCTTTAACGAGCTTGAGATTATTGTCTAGCGCCATTTTCGCCATTTTGTAACTTTGCAATTGCAAGGCTCTGATCTCAGCGCTTTGCTGATGATACTTAACGCTTCTTGTTAGGGGCGAAACGCACTCTTTAGCATTTAACACACTCATCAAACTCAATCCTAATAAAACTGATGCAAAGGTCTTTTTTATCATAACAACACCTACCTAATGGGGATTTTTTGTATTATACCTTAAAACAGATGATTAGAAATATTTTTACCATTAACCAAATTATTAACCGAATTGTTGTATAGTTGGCGTTTTTAATTCAAGTGAAGTGAGGAAACAATGAAAAAAGCGTTAATATCCACCCTTTTTGGTGTCAGTTTGGTGTTGGCAAAACCTTATACGATTGATAAGGCAAACTCTAGCGTGTGGTTTGAGGTTACACATTTCAAATTCAATGAAACAAGAGGCGTGTTTGATAGTTTTGATGGCAAAATTGATGCCGATCCTAATACCAAAGCCCTCAATGTTTTTGAAGGCAAAATTGATATTAAAAGCATTAACACTAGGAACAAAAAAAGAGATGACCACCTAAGGACAGCAGAGTTTTTTGATGCGCTAAAATACCCAAAAGGAAGCTTTAAAATGACAAAATACGAAGATGGTAAAATCCATGGGGATTTGACCCTTCATGGCGTAACCAAACCTGTCGTGTTGGAAGCCAAAATCCAAGCCCCCTTACAAAACCCCATGAATAAAAAAGAATTCATGGTGCTACAAGCTGAAGGCAAAATCAATCGTAAGGATTTTGGTATCGGTAAAACCTTTAGCGATGCTGTCGTTGGAGATGAGGTAAAGATTGAGCTCAAACTAGAAGCTTACGCCCAATAATCGTTTTGCAAGAGATAGATATTTTCTTCTCTTGCGTTTTTCTAACAGCACAAAAACTTTTATTCAACTTTGATACGCCATATCCCAAAACAGATATTCGTATTCGCTTGTAGTGATAAAAATCTCCTTTAATTTTTCAATTTCTTGTTTTGAAGAAGCGAGGGTGAGAGAATCAAGCAAATTAATATTCCACGACACACACGCTTGAAATTCTTTTGAGCTATAGCCCTTAATCCAATGCCCATAAAAGGCATGTTCTAAAGCGTTGGGGATTTGGCTTAAATTTTGCGCGATCACTAAATAGCTCCAACCACAGGATAGAACAGCCGCCGTAACTTCTTTAATAGAGCCCTTAAACCCTTCAGCGAGCATGTAGCTTGTATAGGATTTATTCGCTAGAGTGGGGCGTGCGTTTTGCAATTCTTTTTGAGTGATTTGAAGTTCTCTAATGTAATGGTTATGGATACTCATCTCGTTATTTAAAATGTCTTGTATAGCGTTAGAAAACTCCCTCATCACCGCTTCATCACAAGCCTTAACTACGCCTAAAGCAAACACCTTAGCGTATTCTAAAAGGAACAAATAATCCTGAATGATATAAAAACGGAATTTATCTCTTTCTAAAGTCCCACGCCCTATGCCTTGAACAAACGGATGGGAAATACAATCCCCCCAAATAGATTGCGCATTTTGATACAGATATTGTGAAACTTGCATTTTTACACTCCTAAAATCAATTTAATACGCATTCTAACACGAAAGCTTGTGATATGGTATAAAAATTTGTTTTTAAAAAGGTTTGTGAGTAAAATCTTATTTTCAAAAATGGAACGCTGTATTAAAATATTTGTGGTTTTGAATAGCGGTTAATGATATTATAGGGCTTGTATTGGTTGTTTAAGACTGGCTATCATTTGTAACCATAAAAAGTTAATTCCATCTCGCTCTGTAGGTTTTGATTTTTAGAAGTTTTTATTATGGGAACTTGCAGTATGGCACTTACAAGATAGGAGTCAATATTAGATGCATGGTTTCAAACCTATTACAGAGCGAGATGGAACTAACCGTACTATTTATGATTGGTTTAACCTCTGTATTAAGTCATATCGGCCAAAACTCAAAGTAGTTTAGCATAAAAATAAAAAAGCGTCTAATAGATTCAAAATAGGCGTTCAATTTTTAAGCGGTTGGTGTAAAAACGCAATTAAAGGCTTTAATGTTTGAAACTTAACGCTCTAAAACGCTTAAAAAATACTAAAACTATAAAACCAATGATTTACTTTAATCCTGTAATTTGTGAATAAACAAAACATTTATTGAGCTTCTTGTGATATTTTTCCGATCTATAACAATGCTTTTAATAGGGTTGTGGTATAAATATTCTTATCAAGGTGTGCAAAACATGCCTTGAATCTCAATTTTATGAAAGGATTTGTTATGAGTGGATTAAGAACATTTAGTTGTGTAGTGGTTTTATGCGGTGCAATGGCTAATGTAGCTATAGCTAGTCCTAAAATAGAGGCAAGGGGTGAATTAGGCAGATTTGTAGGGGGAATTTTTGGGGGTGCAATGGGTGGTGTAATGGGCGGAGCAATTGGGGCTCCTGGAGGTCCAGTGGGTAGTGCCATAGGTAGAAGTTTTGGTCATGAAATAGGGAGAGAATTTGGTCGTGAAATAGGCGATAGGGTGGAAGATTATATCCGTGGCGTTGATAGAGAGCCACAAACCCCAAGAGAACCCACCTATGATCGTCATTTCGTGTATGATAGGTAGTTTTGGGGGAGAAAGGAGAGAGCATGAATATCAAAAAGCGTTTGAGCGACTGGGAATATCAATGGGCAGTGGCTATAGTCTATGCGGGATGCATATCCGCATTGCGTTATAGCCAAGGTGCTAGCGATCCACTTTTTAACCCTAAAGACAGCTATTACGCGTGGCTAACAATCTTAATAGCGGCTCTATTATCTAACCTTTTATTTGACCCTCGAGGTAGGGATTGTTATAAATCTTTCCAAGTAAGATACCCTAGGTTTCTCAAAGCCATTTTTAAGGCTAGGTTTTTTGGCGCGTTTTATAACGCTGTGTTAGGATCAAGACTAAGGGATTTTTATGTGATACTTTTAACGATGCCCTTTATTGCCGCTATCCATGAGATCTCGGCGTATTGTGGGCATCCTAGCAATCTCCTTATAGAGGGTTTGGTTATGCTTGGCTTTCTTGTGTGTTTTGGGATTTGTTCTAGGCTTTGCGCTAAATGGGGGTGGTGATTTAACCCAAATGTCATTAAATGGAGGGGGGGAATAAAAACATTAAAGAAACTTTAAAGCGCGTTCTCACTGATTTGTGTTACAATGAGAAGCATTTAAGGGGTGCTTTTTAAAAACGCTCAAGTTTTTAAAAGGCTGAGATCAAACCCGTAGAACTTGTCAAGGTAATTCTTGCGTAAGGAAATAACATGTTAATAACCACCCAACTATCCAAACGATTTTACGCCACACTCATTCTTTCTTGCGTGTTTTTAACCATCACTAACATCCTTGTCAAAGGCTCATTTGTTAATCTTTTAGCAGGGCTTAGTGGGGTTTTGTATGCGTTTTTTGCCGGAGAAAGGCAAATTATTTGTTTTGTGTTTGGCTTTATTTATAATTTGAGTTACGCTTATGTCGCTTATCAGTGGAAATTAAACGCTGATGTGATTTTATGCCTTTTTTTGTATATGCCGGTAACGATTTATGGGCTATTCGCATGGAAAAAGACAGAGCGGCATGAGGGCGCTATTAAGGCTCAAAAACTTTCCAAAAATTGGCGTTTGGCGCTCGTTTTAGGCGTAGGGGTTTTAACTTATGTGAGCGCTTTGTTTTTTAAAGAAATTAAAACGAATTTTTTATGGGCAGAGAGTTTTAATTTCGTCATCTTTATTATTGCTTTTATTTTGCAAGTTTTGCGTTATATAGAGAATTATGCGCTAGTAACTTTGGGGAATATCGTGTCTATTATCGTGTGGTTTTGTATTTTCCAAATTTCTACAGAGAGCTTGGTGCAACTCTTCACAACGATTCTATACCTTTTTATTGGCATGTATTATTTTAAGCGCTGGAACAAGTCATGCAAGCAGTGATTTTAGCGAATGGGGAGTTTCCTAAATCTCAAAAATGCTTAGACCTTTTACAAAACGCTCCCTTTTTAATCGCATGCGATGGGGCTGTCCAGTCCTTGCATGCGCTTCAATTCAAACCCAGCGTTGTTATAGGCGATCTAGATAGCATTGATTCGCATTTGAAAGCTTTGTATAACCCTATACGCGTGAGCGAACAAAACAGCAACGATTTATCCAAAGCCTTTTTTTATGCTTTAAATAAAGGCTTTGATGATTTTATTTTTTTAGGGTTGAATGGCAAGCGAGAAGATCACGCTTTAGCGAACACTTTTTTATTGTTGGAGTATTTTAAATTTTGCCAAAAAATCCAAGCCATAAGCGATTATGGTCTTTTTAGGGTGTTAGAAACCCCTTTTACTTTGCCTAGTTTTAAGGGGGAACAAATCTCGCTTTTTAGCTTGGATTTTAAAGCCCAATTCACTTCTAAAAACCTCAAATACCCCTTAAAAGACTTGCGTTTAAAAACGCTCTTTTCTGGCTCGCTCAATGAAGCTACAGATAGTTTTTTTAGCCTTAGCTCTACACCTAAATCGGTGGTGCTAGTGTATCAAAAATTCTTATAAGTGGGTTTAATTCTTATAAGTCTTTACACCCACAACCACTGCCACTGTAATAAAAATTACGATAAGCAAAACAATGGAGACCGTATATTCTTTTGAGTTAGTTTTATTGAAATTTTGATTGCTGTTTGCAATATCTTTTACAAAACGATAGAGAGAGTGTAATAAAATGAGAGTGAAAAACGATGCGAACATGAATAAGCATAAGGCAATTAAACCATCTAGCCCTTTCTTATCAAAAATAGCCAAATTAATTTTAAGCCCACTATCAAACGCTATAAAGATAGCAACAAAGATCCCAAGAATAACAACAAAATCTCTTTTTGTGTTGTCAATTTGCCCCTTTATGGTGCTGGTTTGGTTCGTTATGCTATTAATTTATTCTTTTAAGGTTTTTAGGCTTTGTTGCGTCAAAAAATTAAAGATCACAGCTTAACAATCATCAGGCTTTATTGCACATGCTTTATTATAGTGTTAGCGTAGAAAATACTGCCATAAGCCTAACAACAAGAGATAACCCTTTGTAGTGTGGTTGATAGTGGCTTAAAATCGCAGAACTATTGATTGTTTAGTCCTTTTCGTCTTCGGGTTCTATATCTATTGTGTCATTGTCATTAGGCAATTGTCGCATGTTTTCCAACCGGTGTTCCAATTCTCTCAATCTTTCTATAGCTTGAATTTCTTCGTCTCGAGCTTTAATAATTGTTTTTTGGGCATCAATTCTCTTATCTTTTGCATTATTTATCTTATCTTTTGCATGAATCACTGCTTTTATTTCTTCTCTTATAATCTCTAAAAATAGTGTAAAAAAATTTGAGATCTTATGATTTTATGTGTGGTTTTAAAGTAACTTGTTTAATTGGTCTAATATTTTTAAGAGTAAGGGATATAAAATGAGATTATCCCAAGCTCTATTTTAAAGTTTTTCTAATAGCCCAAGCAACGCCCTTTTATACTCTAACGCCGTTGTTTCATCCTTGCCTTCAAAGCGGCTGACTAAATAGGGGGTGGTGTTGCTTGCACGAATAAGCCCAAAACCATGTTCAAAAACCACTCTCACGCCATCAATGCTGATGATTTCTTTGATTTTAGGGAAATGGCTTGGCGGGTTTTTAAGCGCTTTTTGCAGGTTATGAATGATTTCAAATTTTTCTTCTTCGCTCACGGCGATTTTTTCTTCAGGCGTGGTGTAGGAATAAGGGAGGTTTTTAATGGTGTTTTCCAAATCGCTTGGACTTTGTTCAAGCAATAATTCTAAAGCCCTTAAGCATGCATAAAGAGCGTCATCATAGCCAAAATAGCGCTCTTTAAAAAAGATATGCCCGCTCATTTCAGCCGCAAAATGCGCATGGGTTTCTTTGAGCTTGATTTTTAAATTGCTATGCCCGGTTTTATACATGAGCGTCTTGCCAAAAGTATTGATCGTGTTATACATCACTTGAGAGCATTTGACTTCGCCGATCACAAAGGGGGTGATGCCTTGAGCATGCAAGCGTTTAGCGAATAAAATCGCTAATTCATCGCCCGCATAAACATGATGAGAGCTTAACATCGCAATCCTGTCCGCATCGCCATCAAAAGCAAAGCCTATAGAAATAGCGTTTTCTTGCATGTGTTTTTCTAAATCTTTTAGGTTTTTCGCTTCGCTGGGGTCTGGGTGGTGGTTAGGGAAATCCCCATCAGGATCGCTATAAAGGCTATTAAAATCAATGTTTAAAGCCTTTAAAATAGGCTCCAAACCTAACGCTCCCACGCCATTACCAAAATCTAAGGCGATTTTGTATTTAAGGTTTTTTAAATGCTCAAAATCCTTGATCAAATAGCGCTGATATGCTTCTAGAGCATTGATTTTCTCTAGTGTTTCTTTTAGGGGTTTTATTTCATGCCTGGCGTTTAAAAGCGTGTCTTTTAAAGCTTGAATGTCCTTGCCATAAAACGGGTTTTGATTGAGCGTGATTTTAAAGCCGTTGTATTCTTTGGGGTTGTGAGAGCCAGTGATCATGATGGAATTAGGGCATTGGATGCCATCTATTTCATTAAAGGCCGCAAAATACGCTACCGGTGTGGGGATTAGCCCTAAATCATACACTTTCAAGCCGCTTGATTGTAACCCGGCGCTCAAAGCTTCAAAAAGCGATCGCCCATGCACTCTGGCGTCATGCCCTACAAACACGCTTTTATCGTATTCTCGCATGATTTTCCCTAACTCCACGCCGATACTAAAGGCGCTCTTTTCATCTAAAGTGGTGGGGTAAATGCCTCTAATATCGTATTCTCTAAAAATGCTAATGTCCATGTCATGACTCCTTGTTTTTGAATAAATTTAAACCCTGTTCGCATAAATTTTGCCATGCGTTTGTTTGATCTTTTTGTTTTAACTGAACGCATTTTTCTAAACTGGATTTAGATTTTGCTTTTTGATGGGTTAGATCTAATAAGCTGGATTGCAAGTATAAGGCTTTTTGGTGATCTTCTAAAGAAAGCCTGCGGTTTAAGAGTTTGTCTAGCGTTTCTAACGCTTTTGAATAGTCTTTGGTGGTTCTGTAAGCGTCAATGAGAGCAAATTCGCTAAAAGGCGTGTAAGAATAGTCCTTGTAAGCGTCTTGGAGTTTGAGCAAGCTTGTGGCATAAATTTTGACGCTTTTAGGATCTTTTTCATTCTCTAGCAATTTAAAATAAACCAACGCCATGCGTTTATCGTCTTTGAAATGCTTTTCTAAAAACGCATACAGATTGAGGGCCAATTCTCTTTCATTGTTTTGCATGTAATCTGAAAATAAAACAAAAGCAATATCATAAAATTCTTTTTTATTCAAGTTTTGAGCGAGAATTAAAGCGTCTTTAGAAGCCAGAGTGGAATTTTTAAAATCCCCTAAGCGGTAGTAATTGCGTCCCAAACGATAAAGCCATATTAATTTCTCGCTAGGAGTTTTAGCTGCTTTTAAAGCGTTTAGGGCAATGATTTGCGCTTTTTCTTTGAGCGATGCGAAATACAAGCAATCAAAGGCTTGGATTTCTTCTTTGGGGGTAAATTCAAAGGCGGTGATCTGGGATAAGTATTTTAAGGCTTCTTCGCAACGATTGTCCTCTAATGGGGTTTTAGCAAGGACATTGAGCGTTTTTTGGATCAAAGGAGAATCTTTAGGCAAATTTTTTTGCATGCTTAACACTTCAGCATAACGCTTGTTTTCAAACAAGAGTTGGGCTTTCAATTCTAAAGCCTTTAGGGCTTCATTAGAATTAGGGAAATTTTGAATGATTTTATCGTAATGGGCGATTTTTTCTTGCGTGTTCCCCTCCATGGAAAAAAGGGCTTTTTCATCGCGCGCTCTAACGACAGAAGCTTTATCCAATTCCGCATGATCTTGCAAATATTGCAGGTTGTAAAGGTGGGCGTTCTTAAAGTCCTTGATCCTTGCATACAACGCCCCTAAATCATAGAGCGCTTGCTCTTTAGCTTTCACATCATCATCTTGATTAAGGAGCAAGTGAGCGATCTCAATCGCGCTTTCATTCATTTGGTTTTTTTTCAATAATTTGAGCAAGTCTAGGGCTGATTCGCTGTGTTGAGAAATATAATCAGGGTTGGATTGGACCACCTTATCAATGAGGTATTTAGCGTTATTAAAGTTTTGATAGTTTATCTCTGCTTCAGCCCAATTAAGGGCGATTTCACTCGCGCTCTCTTTGTCTTTAGCGTTAGAAAAAGCTTCTTTAAAAAGCATGTTAGCGTTGCTCAAATTAGAAGCGTTAGCCGCTTCAATGGCTAAACGCATTTGGGCTAAGGGAGCGTAGCGGGAGTTTTTGTATTCTAAAAGAATGCGTTTGTAATAGCGCATGGCCTGTTTGTAATTGTTGTTTTCATCTAAAGCTTTGGCGACATAATATAACGCTTCAGGGATATTGGGGTCAGTCGGGTAATTTTTAATCCACTTGGTGCCAATATCTATGAGTAAGGATTTTTTAATGCCTAATTGGCCCAATGCGATAATTTCTAATAAATACAGATCTTTTTTAAACATCGTTTGAGGGTAGTTTTTAAACGCACGGCTGATCGTGCGTAAAGCGTCAAAATAGGCTTGCGAATCCATTTGTTTTTTAGCCTCTAAATAAGCGTTTAAATCATAGCCCTTTGTGGTGAGTAGGGGTTTGTTATTCACATCTAGTTCTTGAATGATAGGGGTTTGAGCGTCTTTAATGACAATGGGGAAATTCAAGCCTTTTTGAGCGTTGTCTTTTTCGCTCAAAAAAGGGATATTTTGATCATAGCCTATGATCTGCCATGTTTTGGCTTTAGGATCGTTTTCCACAAAAAGGGGGATCGCTTTTTTATAATCCCTATCAAAAGAAAAAAGGGTGAGCCTTCGCATCACTTTGGGCTTGATGTGTAAAATGAATTGTTGTTGGCGCATGGAATAAGTGATATTGAAAAAAGCGTTTTCTAAAGGGGTAAAACCCTCCTTAGGGATGGAGTCTATCACGCATTCTATGGGGCGTTTAGCGTGTATAATGGATAAAGACGCTCCAATTCCGCTTGGCGGTTTTTCATTGGTATAAAAACAAGAAAACGCCTTATTGTGTCGTAAGGTTAAAACCGAAAAATCTTCCCCCCCTTCTTTGCCTTGCGTGAGCGTGAGACTTAAGGCGTTGAGCGAATGGGAGAGTAAACCCATTAAAAGAAAGATTTTTGACTTAAGCCACAAACTCTAAAAGCCCTCGCATCATAAACACAGAGAACAAGCACGCTAACGCCATGGCAATAATGACCGCATAAATGGGCATGGTAGCGTTTTGGGTGTAAATATCGTTTTGAGCGTAGCTTTGGGTTTGTAAGGGCTTATTGAAAAACATCGCTACGAGCCAACGGAAATAATAAAACGCAGCCACCGCGCTATTAACTAACATCACCACCGCTAAAAGAATGTGATTGCTCTCTAAAGCGCTTTCAACGGCTAAAAATTTCCCCCAAAACACGCTAAAAGGCGGGATCCCTGCAAGCCCAAAAACAAAAATAGCGCCCAAGATCGCCACTAAAGGGTGGGTTTTGATAAGGCCGTTGAATTTAGAATAGGGGTGATCGTAGCGTTCATCCCATGTTTTTTCCCGGCTTTTTAAGAGCCATAAAAGGCCAAAAGCCCCAATGTAAGTGAAGGCAAACATGAACCAATAAACAAACATCGCTTGTTGGCTGTCTTCAGTGTGGATAAACACGCACGCTAAAGCGAACCCAGAATGCGAAATGGAGCTATAAGCGAGCATTCTTTTGACATCTTCTTGCCATAAAGCAATGAAATTAGGGATGGTGATAGTCATAAGAATCAAAACATAAAAAATGTCTTCTACCCAAGCGATGCGAGTGTCTATAAACGCCCCAAAAAGGCGAGTCGCTACCACAAAGCCAGCGATTTTAGGCACAATGGAAATATAGCTCGCAAAGACCGGATTATTGCCCTCATACACATCAGGCATCCAGGTATGGAAAGGCACTAAAGAAACCTTAAAGCCAATCGCTCCAATCAAAAAAATAGCGCCCATCGCAAAGAGCATGGGGTTTGTAACGCCCTCAGTGTGTAAGTATAGGCTAATGACTTCAAGATTCAAGCTCCCTGTGAGCAAGTAAAAAGCCATCGCCCCCATAGCAAAAAACGCACTCGCCATCGCCCCCATAGTGAAATACTTGATCCCTGCTTCCAAGCCGTAGCGTTTATCGCTCAACGCCATTAACACGCAAAGGGGTAAGGACGCTGTCTCTAACCCAATAAGGATTAACAATAAATGGTTGCTTGAAACCATGAACTGAAAGCCAGCAACAATAAACAAATATAAGGAATAAAATTCAGCGGTTTGAAATTCGTTGAAACGCTCTTTTGAAAGGGCTAAGAAAATGAGCAAAAAGGCTGAAATCAAGACAATGCTTTGAGAGATGAGCGAGAGGGTATCCAAGCTCAAAAACCCAAAAAAGGCGTTTTCTTGCTCTTCTAACCCTAAAACCACCAAAAAATCCAAAACCAAAAAAAGCATGCATAAAAACACATTCAAATTGCGTGAAAACCTGGAAGTGAAAGCGTTGATTAAGAGCGTGAAAATCCCCCCACACACCAACACCAGCATGGGCAAAATGCTCTCAAAATTAAAGCTATCAAAAGAGATGTGGAGACTATCTATTAACATAAGAGACCTCTTTTATCTTAGTATCCAATGAACCTAAAAAAGGGAGCGAGCGGATTTCTATCACCTCTAAAAGCTGCCTAGAGCCTTGCTCAATCGGTTTTAAAAGCATTTTAGGATAAACCCCTAAAATCAAAATCAAAGCTAAAATCACGCTTAAAACCCCTACCTCACGAGCGTTCAAATCTTCAAACACGCTTATTTGATCGTTCCCGGCTTTCAAATTACCAAAGAAGACATCTTTATATGAAGTGAGCATGTAAATCGCTGACAGAATGATGCTTGTTCCAGCAATGATAGCCAAAAGAGGGTAAGTGGCAAAAAACCCTAATAAGCTTAAAAACTCTCCCACAAAGCCAATGCTTAAAGGCATGCCCACATTCGCCATTAAAACGATCATAAAAAAGGCTGCAAAAACAGGAGCGCTTTTAGCGATTGATCCAAAGCGAGCGATTTCTAAACTGCTGGCGCGTTCTTCCAAGATACCAGCGAGTAAAAATAATCCCATGACAATAACCCCATGCGCAAACATCATAAACACCGCCCCAGAAATCCCCTCAACATTGAAAGAAAAAACCCCAAGCACCACGACTCCCATGTGCGAGAACGAACTATAAGCGATGAGGGTTTTTAAATCTTTTTGAGCGTAGGCTAAAAAGCCTCCATAAATGATCATGCACAACGCCACAATGGCTATGGGGGTTAAATAAATCTCTGAAAGCTCAGGAAAAAGCGGGAGCAAGAAGCGTAATAAGGCGTAAGTCCCCATTTTAGAAAGCAAGGCTGAAAGCATGACAGAGCCTAGAGTGGGGGCGTTAGAATACGCATAAGGCAGCCATGTGTGTAAGGGAAAGAGCGGGATTTTAACCGCAATCCCTATTAAGAAAGCCACAAAGAGCCAGGTTTTAACCCCGCTAGAAAAGTTCAATTGATACCAGTCTAAAATATCAAAACTCATCATGCCGTAATTATTGGCGTAGTCATGCCCAATGTATAAAATGCCTAAAAGCATGCATAATGACGCTAAAAAGGTGTAGAGGAAAAACTTCATGCCAGAATAGATTTTGTTATTACGGCCAAAACGACCGATGAGGTATAAGACCGGCAAGAGCGAGATTTCCCAAAAAGCGTAGAAAAAGATCATATTAAGAGAAGAAAACACGCCCATTAAAATCCCCTCTAACAACAACAAACAAATCGCAAAGTCTTTACGACGCTCTTTGACATAAATCACGGACAATAACACCACGATAGCGTTTAAGAGCAATAAAAAGAGCGCGATGCCATCAACGCCCACATGGTAATTCACGCCAATTTGATAGACTAATTCCTTTGTTTCTTCAAATTGCATGCCTGCTGTTTGAGTATCAAACCCATGCCACAACAACAAGACCAATAACAATTCAATCAAAGCGATGACAATCGCATACGCCCTGCTCGCTTGATCGCTCATAAAGAACGCTAATAGCGCGCTCAGCATGGGGAAAAAGATCACCACACTTAAAAGATGCGCATGTAAAAACTGCATTGTTTATCTCCCAAAAAAAGCTACAAACGCTAATAAGATTAAAACCCCGGCCACCATGAAGCGCAGCATGGAGGTTAAATTCCCATCTTGACTGATTCTAAACACACGCCCTATAACAAAAACGCTTCTTCCTATGGTATCCACTATCGCATCAATGATCCTTAATTCCACGACCTGGTGCAAGAATGAAGCGATGGCGCTAAAAACTTTTGCAATCCCTTGATAAAGTTGCGGGATATAGTATTGGTTGAGCAAGAGTTTGTATAAAAAGCCCCCCTCTTTTTTAGAAGTAATACCATTTTTATATTTAAATATGGCATAGGCGATGCTCAATAACACCACTATGGTGGTGATACTGATTAAAAGAGCGAGCGGGACTAGATACTCTCCAACGCTAGGGATCACTTGAGAAATGAAATGGAAAAACGGCTCTTCAAAAAACCCGGCAATGACCGCTAAAACCCCTAACGGCAACATGCTCAAAAGCATGAAATTTTTGGCTTCATGGGGGTGGTTGATTTCGTGCTGTTTGGGCGCAAAAAACACCAGCATGATGAGCCTGAAGCTATAAAAAGCGGTAAAGATCGCCCCAATTAGAAGAACAAACCATAAAACATGGTGGTGCATCCCAAAAGCCACTTCTAAAATTTTGTCTTTAGAAAAGTATCCTGCGAAAGGGTAAATCCCGCACAAAGCCACTGATCCTATAATCATAAAGATAGCTGTGATTTTCATGGGCTTGTATAAAGCGCCCATTTTAGTAATATCCAAATTGTCTTCCATCGCATGCATGACATTCCCTGATCCTAAGAAAAGGAGGGATTTGAAAAATGCATGCGTGAAGAGGTGGAAAAGCGCGATCGCATAAGCCCCAAGACCGGCCGCTACAAACATATAGCCTAATTGAGAAAGCGTGGAATAAGCCACAATGCGCTTTAAATCCTTATTGACTAAAGCCATGCTCGCCCCAAAAAGAGCCACAAACGCCCCTAAGCATGCGATGAAATAACCCACTTCAAACACCGCGCTATACAAAGGGTTGGCTCTAATGACCAGATACACCCCAGCGGTTACCATTGTCGCTGCATGGATGAGAGCGGACACAGGGGTAGGCCCCTCCATAGCGTTGGCTAACCATGTGTGCATAGGGAATTGTGCACTCTTACCCATAGCGCCAATGAAAAGAAACACGCTAATGAAAAAGAGCATGGAATAATCGGCGTTATTGAGCATGCTAAAGACTTCTTTATACTGGAGGGTGCCAAAATTCCAAAAGATCAAAATAATCCCCATGAGCATGCCTAAATCCGTGATCCGATTCATCACAAAGGCTTCAATAGAAGCGTCATTCGCACTTTTTTTATGATACCAAAAACCAATGAGCAAGTAAGAGCATAGCCCCACCCCTTCCCAGCCAATGAAAAGCCCTAAAAAATTATCGCTCAACACTAACACCAGCATGGAAAACACAAAGCCGCTAAGGTAGGAAAAATAGCGGTTAAACCCTGTATCATGCTCCATATAGCCTATGGAATACACATGCACTAAGAAAGAAACTAAAGTGACCACGACAATCATGACCGCATTGATATTATCCAGCATGAGAGAAAAGCCCACTTTAAAATTCCCTACCACGATCCAATCAAACAAATATTTTTCATAGCTTTGATGATGCCATGCTTGGATGAAAAGAACTACTGCGCCAATTAAAGAAACCAGCACGCACAAAGAATTGAAAACGCCCACATGCAACGCTTTAGCTTTAGCCCCAAACAGCCCCGCATAAACCGCGCCGATTAAAGGCAAAAACAACACCACTGACAGCAAAGAAGAATATTGCATGCTCAACCTTTCATAGCGTTTAAAGAATCAATATCTAGGCTTTTGAATTTCTTAAACCACAAAATCACCAAGCCCAAACCAATAGCCACCTCACTAGCGGCAATAGCGATAATAAAGAGCGCGAACATCTGCCCGTCTAAATTGTGCGTGTATTTAGAAATCGCTATAAAACCGATATTGATCGCATTGAGCATGATTTCTGTGGAAAAAAAGAGCAACAGAATGTTTTTGCGTTTCAGCATGCCCGCTAAACCAATGCAAAAGAGCAACCCTGAAACAATCAAATAGTGGTTTAACCCTATCATAGAGATTCCTTTATAAATTGCGTGTGATTTTTCCCATGGATTTTTTGAATCCCTGTAGCGATGCCTCCAACCATAGCGACTAAAAGCATTAAAGCTGCCGCTTCAAAAGGGATGAGGTAATTAGTGAAAAGCACATAACCAATCGCTTTAATGTTAGGGATTTGCGCATCAATAGCGTTGGAATTGACTTGATTAGAAAGGTTTTCGCCAATGCTAGGAGCGCTTAAAATCAAGGTGAGCAACAGCACCACGCCAAACGAAAGAACGCACAAGATTTTGGGGCTTTGTTTGCGTTCAATGACTTCTGCAGCGGAGTTGAAAAACATCATGCCAAACGCATACATCACAATGACCGCGCCCACATACACCGTGATTTGTACCACGCCCAAAAACTCAGCGTCTAGTAAAAAGAAAAAAGCAGAGATAAAAACCATGCTGCTAGCGAGAGCGGTAATGGCATAGAGAATATTCGTGGTTGTGATCACCACTAACGCCATGCTCAAAGTAAGGATCGCAAAGAAATAAAAGGCAATGGTTTCAAACATTTTCATCTCCCTTATTACTTTCTGGGTTTGTTGGAGTTTCTTCTTGTGATTCTTCTTTTGAAGGCTCTTGGACATAATCTAAAGGGGTGGCTTGCATGCGTTCATTGTAATTAGGGCTTACCGCACCAAAGCCTAAAAACTCGGCATGCGAGCAGTTTTTAGCGTCTTGTTCGCTCGTTAAAAACTCGTTTTTAGAGCCGTATTGGGAGCGTTGGGTGCTGGCGTTTTCAAACCGGTTCCCCATAACAATCGCTAATTCTGGGCAAACTTCCGCACACAACCCGCAATAAATGCAACGCCCCAAATTGATCGTGTAAGAATCGATCTTTTTGCGGTTGTCTTCGCCCTTATGCGTGATGATCCTTATGCAATTGCTTGTGCAAATCTTTTCGCACAGCCCGCAACCTATACACCTTTCAGAGCCTGAGTCTAAAAGCCGTTGCAGATTATGCACCGCGCGATAGCGTGGGCTTAAGGGGAGTTGCTCCATAGGGTAATGGATGGTTACGCTTGGGCTAAAAAATTCCTTGATCGTAAGCCCTAATCCTTTGAATAGATCCAAACCCAAACTCGTTTTAACGGTGTCTTTGAACTGCTCGGTCGCACTATGGACTTCGGCTCGTTTAGGAAGTTGCTTGTATTCTTGTTTGGCCATAAAACATCCTTTAAATTAAAATGATAATGCCTGTTAGCACGATGTTCAATAACGCTAAAGGCAGCATGATTTTCCAGCACATATTCATCAACTGATCGGGCCTTACATGCGGATAAGTCGCTCTAACCCACATGGATAAAAAGACAAAAAAGCCCGCTTTAATCAAAATCGCTATGCCTCCAGGGATAAAGCCCCATGCGTTAAACCCGCCAAAAAACACAATAGAAATTACAAAAGAAAAAGCGAATAAATGCGCGTATTCCGCTAAAAAGAACATGCCCCATTTCAAGCCGCTGTATTCGGTGCAATACCCTGCCACGATCTCGGCTTCATGCTCTAACAAGTCAAAGGGCGTTCGATTCAATTCAGCATAGCTTGCGATCAAAAACAAAACAAACGCTAGAGGCTGCTTAAACACAAGCCAGTCTAAAAACCCACCGCTTTGGTAATGATTGATTTCCACTAAAGAGAGCGATCCTACCACCATTAAGGGGGCTAGAATGGTTAAAGTGCTGACCACTTCAAAGCTGAGCAGCTGGATCGTCGCTCTTGCGGAGCCAATTAAAGAGTATTTGTTATTAGAGGCAAGCCCGGCTAAAATAGGTGCATAAATCCCTGCTGAACCCACGGCTAAGAAAAACAAAAAGCCAATGTTGATGTCAGAAATAAGGGGTTTGATCTCATAGCCAAACAGAGTGAAATTAGGGAAAAAGGGGATAGGCGCCATGGACACAAACGCGCTCACCATCGCAATAATGGGCGCTAGCGTGAAAATGAATTTGTTTGCGCCTTGGGGGATAATGTCTTCTTTAGTGAAAAGCTTAATGCCGTCTGCTGCGACTTGCAAAAGCCCAAAAGGCCCCACATAACAAGGCCCTAAACGGCGTTGGAAATAGGCTAACACTTTCCTTTCAATATAAGTGGCAAAGCCTCCTAAAGCCGAAAAAACAGCGACTAAAATCAAAATTTTAATCAAAGTTTCAATGATATAAGTGCTCATGCTTGCTCCTTTAAATCCACGCTATCAAACACGCCCTCTCTAAAAAAGTTAGAATGGCTTTTTAAAAGAGAAGGCGAAATGACAAACACCTCCTGATCCAAGCTCTCATCAAGACACAAAACGCCTATTAATTCCTCTTCTTCTTTAAATAAAGTGATGTTTTGCCCCACTTCTTTATTCAATTTTTTTAAGAAAGCTTTAGACACATAGACACCGGCTTTTAATTGCAAATTCTCGCTTTTATGGGTAGCGTTATTGAATTGCGTTTCTGGGTATTTTAAATACGCGTTGAAAACGATTTTTTCTTTTAAAGGCTTGATAGGCTCGCATTCTGTGGTTTCGCATTCTTTAGCGCTGTTTTCAAAATGGCTTGTTCCTAATAAATAGCCCCTGTGATTGACCCTGTCGTTAGTGAAATAGTTGGTTAGATGATCAAATTCTATGGCTTTAAAGCCTGCTTCTGTAGGGAGTTTGTGGGTGCATTCTGTGAGATTTTCTTCCACAAAGCCAAAGCCTTGCATAATATCGCTCAAGTCATAGCCCTCAAACCTTAAAGCCGGTTTTAAGGGCAACACACGCCCTTCAACATTAGTGATCGTGCCTTCTAGCTGGTTGAGACTGGGCAAAATAAAATCCACTTTACTGACAGTGTCTTTCCCAAAAACCCTATCGTCGCTATTGATAGTGAAATCCCCTTGAGCGCGAATGCCTACGATTTTTTCATGTTCAAAAATTTCTTCGCTCAATTCGCAAATAGAAGCGATGCCTAAAGCGTTCGCGCTTGGGGGGATAAGAATGAGTTTAATAGCGCTTTTTTGGGCTAACAAACGCAACATTTTAGCGATATTGTGGGCTTGTTTGTGGCTATAAATTTCTTCGCCAACCACCAATAGAGTGTTATTTGATTTTTGTAAAAGAGCGAGAATTTTTTCATAAGTTTCTAAATTGATGCCCGCTTCTTCAAGCAACAAATAAGTGGTTTTGGTAGGGACTTCAATTTTTTCTTCTTTAACCTCTGTCTTGTTTTCTTCTTGATTTTCTTTTGGAGTAGCTGCTTCTTCTTGATTTTCTTCTTTTGGGGCAGTTGCTTCTGTTTTATTCTCTTCTTTATTTTCTCCAATACTGCACCCTTGTTCGGCTTGTTCTAAAGCTTTTTTTCGCTCTTCTTCTAAGGATTTAAGAGCCGCTTCATCTACAACGCTTTGCTTGGAATCTTCTAAGCTTTTTAGAGCCGTGCTTTCAATGTTAAGCATTTTTAAAAGCATGCCTAAAAGGATTTCTTCAGCCCCCACTTCATGGGTGATGCAAAAAGAGCTTCGGCACAAATTCACTAGCGCGTTATCCTTAATAGGGTGCATAGCGATTAAAGAAGCTTTATTGAGTTTGAGAGCGTTATTAATGGCATAGCGCACCAAAGGGTTTTCTGTTTTGATAGAAGTTCCTATCGTAACGACTAAATGAGAAGTTTTAATCTCTTCAATGCTGGGGCGTTTAATTTCGCCCAATACTTTTAAGAATTGCTGGAAATGATACGCTTCTTGATTGTAGATTTTAAAATCAAGCTCTTTCCTCAAACGCTCTATTAAAAACGCCTCTTCATTCGTAATATCCCCACCTATTCGCACCGCTTCGCATTCTTTGAGGGCGTTTTGCGCTTCTTTAAGATTAGCGCTGCCTTTAGGGCTAGAGCTCACGTCAAAAGCGAAACGGCCTGCCCCACAAATAGGGTTATGGTAAAAATCATTAAGCACCCTAAAAATTTTAGATTCTTCGCCTAGAGTATCAAAATGGCGCACATCATAAGAAATCAAACACCCGGCTGAGCAATGCGAACAAGTAGAATGGATCTTTTTGAGTTCCCATGCGTTAGCCGTGTAAGCGAAATCTTTATAGCTCAAAGCGCCCACAGGGCATACCGCAATGCATTCCCCGCAATCATAACAAGGCACGCTGCCCACAAAAGAAATAATGCCTTTTTGCTTACGACTCCACACGCTAAAAGCGTCTTTGGACATGCTGTCTTTAAATTTATCCGGAGCATGCAAGTCGGCTTTGGTGGCTTTGAGGTTGTTTTCGCCCACATTGTCCTTGCAAGTGGTTACGCATCTTTCGCACATGATGCACAAATTAGGATCATACAAGGCTTTTGCCCATGAATCCAGCGCTTTAAAATCATCAGCCACTGCATAAGGTTGGTGCTCTACGCCGGTTAAATGCGTCATGTCTTGCAATTCGCACTCCCCGCTCTTATCGCACACGCCGCACTCTAAGGGGTGGTTGACATCATAAGTTTGCATGATGCTTTTTCTTTCATCCATGAGCGTGGGGGTGTTAGTGAGGATAACGGCATTGTTTTTGGCTTTCGTGTTGCAACTATAAATGCGTTTGCCATCCATTTCAACCATGCACATTTTGCATGCGACCGTGGGCGAGCAACCGCTTAAATAGCAAATAGTAGGGATGTAGATCCCAGCGCTCCTAGCGGCCTCTAAAACGCTTTGTCCCTCTTGGCATTCAATCGTTTTGCCATTGATATTCATTGTGATCATGAAATTCCTTGAGAGTGGGATAAAATAGGGATATAAGGGTAAGCATCAAAAAACGCCCCTTCTAAAATCCCAATCAAGCCCTTCAAATTAGGGCTTTCTTCTAACTCGCATTCTAGCGTTTGATTTAAGATTTGAAACACCGCCTTAGAATGCTTAATCTTGTTAGCGATCTTAAATTGCTTGGAAAAAGATAATTTGGGGGTTTTAAGGCTCTTGTAAGAAACATAGACAAACGAGCCGTTAGCCTCACCCATTCGCTCTAAAAGTTCTAAATCTTTTGATTGGAGTTGTGATTCAAAAGGCAAAATACCCTCTTTTAGGGCTGTTTCTAGCAGCCATTCTTGATCTTTAGAATCATAAAAAGCGGTCGTTACGCTTGAATCGTTGCAAGGGATATGCAAAATTTCTAGGTAGTTTTGCAACTCGCTTAAAAGGGTGTATAAAAAAGCGCTATGAGCATGCTTAGTGATTTCTCTGTTTAAAACAAGCACCCTTTTTTTTGCTTTAACAATAAGTGCGATAAGTTCTTGCAATTCTTCTTCGCTCATGTTCGCTTCAGAGCTTAAATACCCCACATCTATTTTTTCTAAAACATGCCCTTTTAATTGGGAAGTTTGTTCCAAAATGCCCCTTAAAATCAAGGCCAAAATCGCCACTTCCGTGTGGATTTCATACGACGCAAAAAGGCAATTTTCTTGCAAGTCTCTTGTATCTTGTAAGGGTCTTAATAGGGCGTAGGGGCGTTTTGATTGGTTAATGCTTCCTAGAATCAATCGTTCGTTTTCATTCAAACAAGCGTTTGAAAACCCCCCAAACAAAACGCACAAATCGCTTTTTTCTAAAAGGTTTAAGCTATCTTTAGTCATCTTGTAATGGATTTCAAACCCTTTTTGAAAAGATAATTTTTCTAAACAATAGGCTTCTTTCAAGCTAATTGAAGAGCTTGCACTTAAAGGGGAATTTAAGGGGTTAAAGCCGCTCAAAATCAAGCCTTTTTTCTCACGACAATCGTCCAATCCGCTTGATTGAAACGCAAAGAATTGAGGAGCTCATGCCCTTTAGATTGGATAAATTCAGCGCTCTTAGGGATATTAGAAAAATCCCCCACTTCAAACATGAAAATAGCGACTTCATTAGGTTGCATTTCTTTTTCAATCAATTCTTCCAAGCGTTCAAAAATATCCGCTTTTAAGGGGCGTAAATCAAAGCGTTTCATCTATCCACCTCGCCAAACACCGCATTGGTTGAGCCAATCACGGTTACTGCATCCGCTAAATATTGCCCCACTAAAATATCGCTTAAAGCCCCAATATGATAAAAGCTAGGGGCTCTGATTTTTAATCTGTGAGGGTAAGGCTCACCCTCTGAATGGATAAAAAACCCTAATTCCCCTTTAGGGCTTTCTGTGGGGGCATACACTTCCCCAACAGGCGGGCGCATGCCTTGAGCCACTAAAACAAAATGCTGCATCAAGGCGTAGTTTTGCGTCATTATATCTTCTTTAGGGGCGGAAATGTAATGCGGGTTTTGAGCCATGATAGGCGCATCGGTTTTAGCATACATGGGAATGAGTTGCTCAATGATGCGAATGCTTTCATCAATTTCTAGCATATACAAACAATACCGATCATAACTATCGCCATAATTGCCCACCGGCACGTCAAAATCAAGCTCTTTATAAAGCTCATAAGGCTCTTCTTTCCTAATGTCATAAGCGATCCCAGTCCCTCTTAACATGATACCGCTCATGCCCCAACTTTGCGCCATTTTTGGCGTTACAACGCCCACATTTTCCAAGCGCATCCGCCAAATGCGATTCTTATCCAATAGGCCTTGAATGAGTTTTTTGCATTCCCTCATTTCGCCTAAAAACTTTTTCAAGCCCTCTAACCAATTAGGGGGTAAATCCAAAGGCACGCCCCCAATCCTTATAGCGTTATGCGTGAGCCTAGCCCCGCAATAATCCTCCATCAAATCCAACCCGTATTCCCTCGTTTTAAACGCATACAAGAACACGCTCATCGCCCCCACATCTAAAGCATGCACGCTGATAAAAAAGATGTGTGAAATCATGCGGTTAAGCTCTAGTAAAATCGTGCGGATCACTTGCGCTCGGCGCGGGATTTCTAAATTGAGCAAGGTTTCTACCGCATAAGCGTAAGCGTAATTATTGCTGGTAGAAGAAGTGTAATCCAATCTATCAGTAGTGGGCATGTATTCGTTATAGGTCATGTTTTCACCTAACTTTTCACAGCCCCTATGCAAGTAGCCAATTTCAGGGGTAGCCTTAATGATTCTTTCGCCCTCTAATTCCAAAATCAAGCGCAATTGCCCATGAGTACTGGGGTGTTGGGGGCCAAAGTTTAAAATCATTTGGTTGTCGTCATGTTCAAAAATGATGTTTTCAAACTGAGGGTTGAGTTTCGTGAAATTTTGAGCCATTTTATAGCCTCTTTTTTAAGATAGTGGGGGCGATTTTGTGCAAATCTTTGACAAAGGGGGTTTTCTTAAACGCATGTTTTTCTTCTGTTTTTTTTAATTCTTCGCCCTTGCCCTGCTCATAGCCGATTTTTGCAAAATTGAAAGTGTCTTTTTCATCCACTCTCGCGCTGTCTCGTTGCTCTTTACCCACCACTTCTCGGTATTCTTTACCAAAAATTTTATCCACTTCATACCATTGAGCGAATTCATCGCCTTTGAGCGGGTAAGAGCGCAATAAGGGGTGGCCTACCCAATCATGCGGCATGATAAGGCGTTTCAAATAGGGGTGTTTGTCAAACACAATACCAAGCAAATCATACGCTTCCCTCTCGCTCCAATTAGCCGATCGGTATAAAAAACTCAAAGAATCCACGCTCTCATTAGGCAACAAAACGCACTTCACGCGCACCCTACGGCGGTTCTTACAGCTATCGCTAAAACCCACGAATTGATAAAACAATTCAAAATGCCCTTTTTTAGCGCACAAATCTATCGCGCTCATTTCGCTCAAACACTCATAACCCAAATGCCTTAAAATCGTAGCGACAGAAAAAATATCGTCTTTTTTGATCCAAAACACAGCCGTGTTCGTTTCTATATATTTGTCTAAAATTTCATGCTTGTAAGAAAGGTGGTTGTAAATGACCTCATAAGCGCTACCCTCTAAATATTTTTTAGGGGTGGGTTCTATGATTTTATAGGGATCATGCTGGCGCGATTGTTTTTGCACATCTTCATAGGGGGATTGTTTTCTTACCATCACACTAACCTTTTAGGAGCGTCTTGTTTGATCGCTTTAGAGCGTCTGATTTTATCTTGTAAAACCATAAGAGCGTATTGTAAAGTTTCTGGGCGCGGCGCACAACCGGGCAAGTAAATATCCACAGGAACGATCCTGTCCGCTCCTTGAACGGTCGCATAAGTGTTGAACATCCCGCCCGTGTTAGCGCAACTCCCCATAGAAATCACCCATTTAGGCTCAGGCATTTGATCATAGAGCCTACGCATGAATTCGGCATGTTTTTTAGTGAGCGTGCCAGCGATGATCATCACATCAGATTGCCTAGGGCTCGCTCTAAAAATCGTGCCAAATCGGTCAAAATCAAACCTTGAACCCCCTGTCGCCATCATCTCAATCGCGCAACACGCCAAGCCATAAGTTAAGGGCCAGAGCGAATTAGAACGCCCCCAATTCAATAATTTATCCAAAGTGCTTAGAACAACCGGTGCTTGTTGCATTATTTCACCTCTAATTTCTGCCAGCTCAAAGCGTTTCGCTTTAAAGCGTAAATAAAACCAATGGTTAAAAAGAAGACAAAGCCTAGCATTTCAATGAGCCCAAACAAACCTAATTTTTTAAAATCAATCGCCCAAGGGAACATGAAAACGATTTCTACATCAAATAAAATAAAAAGCATGGCCATGATATAGAAATGGTGCGACACCCTATTAGGCTGTTTGAGAGCCACAGGCCCGCATTCATAGGGAGCGAGTTTGAGCTTTTCGCCCTTTTTTTGAGCCATTTTACGGCTTAAAAACCTTTGAATCCTTAAGGTTAAGTTAAACACCCAAAAGGTGAATACCAACAAAACAAAAACGCCAAAATAGGGGTGATTCAATGCTTCTGCGGCTTGTTGCATCAGACTCTCAAACTCCTTTAATTACTAGCAAATGACAAAGCCAATTAAACCATGTTTTTGCTAATCGTTAGCTGAAAAAATAAAAATTATTTTAACATTTCTTAAGAGGCCATTTCTATGAGTTTGGGCATTAAATCTTGCATGGCATGCGTTGCGCTATCATTAATGCATAGGACATTCTGGGGCAAATGGGCGTTTTTAGCCTTAGGGTCAATGTAATAAATGAGAGCGTCTTTATGCACATGCGTGTAGAGGCTAGCGGCGGGATAGACTTGCAAAGAAGTGCCAATGATGATTAAAAGATGCGCTTGTTTGACTAAAGAAATCGCTTCTTTAAGCAAAGGCACCGCTTCGCCAAACCACACAATATCAGGGCGTAATTGCGATTTGTCTTTGGCCAAGTCGCCTAAATTCAAGTCCTTTTCCCACCTATAAACCAAATTAGGATCTTTTTCGCTGCGAACGTTTAACAATTCCCCATGCAAGTGCAAAACGCAAGAAGAGCCCGCCCTTTCATGCAAATCATCTACATTTTGGGTGATGATATTGACTTGATAGTGTTTTTCCAATTGCACTAAAATCTCATGAGCTTTGTTAGGATAAACTTCAAAAAGCTGTCGGTGCCTTTGGTTGTAAAAATCCAACACCTTTTGCGGGTTCTTTTTCCAGCCATAAGGCGAGGCGACTTCCATGATGTCATGCCCTTCCCACAAGCCATCAGCGTCTCTAAAGGTTTTAATCCCGCTTTCTGCTGAGATGCCAGCCCCGCTTAGGATCACTAAATTTTTCATGTTTCCTCCTTGATAATTTCAATATGAGTGCCGCTGAGTTTGTCATGCAAAAAAAACTTAAAAATAAAAGGCGTAACAAACCCTATGAGTAACCCCATGCTCAACACCCACAAAACAAAGCGCCACAACGCTAAAAAAAAGCCCACCTTTTTGCCATTATTTTTGACCAATTTAAACTGAGCGTAACGCATGCCAGGGCTTTGGGATTTAAAAGCGATAAAAAAGCTGTGCGTTAGGGCGTAAAAAAGCAGGCATAAAAAAATCGCGCTCTGGTTTTCCCTAAAATCCTTCGCACTCCCTAAAATCACATAAGTCATTATATAAAGCATGGGGGTATAAATCATAAAAATATCGGTGATAAAGGCCTTCAAACGCAAAGAGAGATACAGCCCTTTTAAAGGGCTTTCTAACGCTTGTTTTTTTTCTGGGGTTTTATTTTTTTTGGTTTTTTTAGTTGCCACGACTTCCTGGCTTGATAGCAACGCTACTAGCGCATAAAGGGCAAGAGCTAGGCTTGTGCATGTCAAAAACAAAATCTTCTAAAGCAAAAAGGGGCAAATGGCTAGGCAAACACGCACCCTCTTGGGCTTTCAAATGAGAATGAGCGCGCTTGCAAATGCCCCGATTAGCTAGAGCACCAAAAGCCACGATTTGAGCGCCCTTTTCTTCTAAAACTTTAGCGCATTCCATGGCGGATTTTCCCGTAGTGATAATGTCCTCACACACTAAAATTTTTTCGTTTTCTTTGACTTCAAAACCACGCCTTAACGCCATGGTATTATCCACCCTTTCGGTGAAGATAAAACGCACGCCCAAAGCCCTTGCAAGCTCATACCCAGCTAAGATCCCCCCAATAGCCGGCGAGCACACGCATTCAATATTCAAATGAGCTTCTTGGATTTGTTTGGCTAACTCTTTGGCTAATTGTTCGGCTAGTTTGGGATCTTCTAAAACTTTAGCGGATTGCAAATAATAATTGGAATGAAACCCGCTACTGAGCAAGAAATGCCCCTCTAACAACGCTTTAGCGTTTTGATAACATGCCTTAATATCCATGGTTTAGACCTTTAAAATCGCGTCTTCTTTGTTTTTCACGCTTTCATCAATTTTTTTAATGGCTTCATCGGTGATTTTTTGGATCTGCTCTTGGGCTTTTTTGCTTTCATCTTCGCTGATTTCTTTGTCTTTTTCTAATTTTTTTATCTTGTTGTTAGCGTCTTGGCGGGTATTCCTTACAGCCACTTTAGCCTTTTCGCCCATCGCTTTGGCGTCTTTTGCGATGAGTTTTCTTTGCTCGGTTGTCATGGGCGGGAAAAAAAGCTTGATCGTTTCGCCGTCGTTATTAGGATTGACGCCGATATTGGCTTCTTGAATGGATCTTTCAATTTCTTTGAGCAGGTTTTTTTCCCATGGGCTGATTTGAATAGTGGTCGCATCCAAGCTCATCACGGATCCGACTTGATTTAATGCCGTGGGCGTGCCGTAATAATCCACTTTAATGTGATCTAAAATATTGACTGAAACTTTCGTGCTCCTTAGAGTGGAAAAATCCCTGTTTAAAGCTTGAATGCTTTTTTGCATCAGATCTTTGGTTTCGTTATAAATGGCCTGTAACATTATTTTTCATCCTTTTTTTGGTTGGTATGGGCGTTGGTTTGTGTGTGCGTTTTAGGCTTTTGGTGGGTGGTTGGGGGCGTTTTTGCACTCTCTTTGGTTTTTTCAACACCCTTTATATCATTCTCTTTTATATCATTCTCTTTGGCATCATTTTTTTCGTTCTGTTTGGGGTTTTCAACAGAAGGCGCTTTGGCTGGCTCTTTAGGAAGTTCGTTAGGCGTTTGTTTTGGCATTAAAGGATTAGTGGGGGCTTGCTCTAAAGGGTTGAGCGTAGGGTTTAGTGTGGGATTGAGCGTAGGGTTAAGCGTGCCGGTGGCAGGGACTAAGGGCGAAAGCTCTTTGTTGGTTTTGGTTTCATCTAAAATGCTTTTGCCGTATTCTTTGTTATAAAAATAGCCCAAAGCGATGGTGTTAATGACAAATAACAGCCCTAAAAACATGGTCAATTTCGCCATAAAGCTCGCAGGCCCTTTAGCGCCAAATAAAGACTCATTGCTCCCGCTATAAGCCCCTAAGCCGATGCTAGAACTTTTTTGCAACAAAACCACCACCACAATCAATACTGCTAAAACAATTTGTAAGCCTAACAGAGCGCTCGTCATAAACACTGATTCCTTAAATGCCTAAAATTTAGAAAAAATTACCCTTGATCTTATCTAAAATTTGCTAAGAATACACTAAAATTTAGTTTTAATTTCAAGCGTGGTGCGTTAAAGGCGGTGGTGTTGGACTCTTTTCATTCATTCAATCAGCATGCATTCAATAAGCATGCCAAAACTTATCACCTCTTTGCTCATATCCAGCAACAAATCGCTATCTGTCTTGTCCAGTTTTTAAAACAAAAACATTACGCTAAAGTTTTGGATCTAGGATCAGGGAGTGGGGCTGTTTTTAACGCTCTAGAGCGGCAAAATATTTTGATTGAAGACTTTATCGCTTTGGATAATTCTATGAACATGCTCAAATTACACCCCACGCATTCTATTAACATTCAAAAAATTTCTTTAGAGCATGCGGATTTTGAAGAACATGTTTTTTGCGCTTACGATCTAGTTGTGTCTTCTTCCTCTTTACAATGGGCAAGGGATTTAAAAAGCGTTTTAGAAAAAATCGCTCTTTCTAGTAAGGAGGCCGCTCTAGCTATCCATACGGATTTTAGTTTACATGAAGTGCATGAATTTTTAGGCACGCCTTCGCCTTTAAGGGATCTCAAAACGCTCAAATCCTTGATCAAAAACGCTTTTAAAGATTTTCAAATAGAATTGGAAAACAAGCGCTTCGCTCTTTATTTCAACCGCAAACAAGACTGCTTGAATTACCTTAAAAAATGCGGTCTTTTAGGGGGTTCAACGCTGAGTTTCAAGCAAAAAAAACATTTTTTTCAAAACATGGCGTTTGAAAAATTGAGCTATGAAGTGTTACTCTTTTCTGGGATCAAGCGTTCTTAAAAACTAAGACAAATTAAAATATTAAAATTAGGTGGTTACAATAACACTAACTAAAACAACGAGAAACAACATGCACAAAAAACGAGTCTTTTCAGGCATCCAACCTACTGGGCAAATCCATTTGGGCAACTATTTAGGAGCGATCAAGCATTGGGTAGAGATGCAAGATGAATATGAAAACCTTTTTTGCGTCGTCAATTCGCATGCGATCACCCTACCCATAGAGCCTACATTTTTAAAATCCCAAACCTATGAGTTAGTCAAATTGCTTTTAGCTTGCGGGATTAATCCTAAGCAATCGGGGTTATTCATTCAAAGTGAAGTGGATGAACATCCGGCTTTAGCGTGGCTATTAAATTGCCAGGTGTCTATGGGGGAAATGCAACGAATGACGCAATTCAAAGACAAGTCTTTAAAAAACCCTAAAAGCGTGAATGTGGGGCTTTTCAATTACCCTATTTTAATGGCGTCAGATATTTTATTATACCAAAGCGATTTAGTGCCAGTGGGCGAAGATCAAAAACAGCATTTAGAGCTCACGCGAAACATTGCAGAAAAATTTAACAGGGATTTTGGGAGTTGCTTTAAAGTGCCAGAACCTTTGATCGCTAAAGTGGGGGCAAGGGTTATGGGGCTAGATGATCCAAAAGTGAAGATGAGTAAATCGCATCAAGGGGCTAACCATGCGATTTTTCTTTTAGATGAGCCAGACATTATTGTAAGAAAAATCAAAAAAGCAGCCACTGATTCTACGGGCGTTATTGCATTTGATGAAAAAAGAGAGGGCGTTTTTAACCTTTTAAATATTTACATGCTTTTGAGCGATGAAAGCCCAGAAAAGATAGAGGAGCGTTTCAAAAATAAGGGCTATGGGGATTTTAAAAAGGAATTAGCTGAAGTAATGATCCAGGCTTTAAAACCCATCCAAGAAAGATACAAAGAAATCAGCGATGATGAGGTGAAAGCCGTTTTAAATGGTGGCGCTAAAAAAGCCAGGCCTTTAGCGCAAGCGACTTACCAAAAGGCTAAAGAATTGATGGGGTTGGTTTAGATGAAAATTTTAGGTTTATGGTTAGGGGTGTTTTGTTTCCTTAAGGCTACGCCTTATTTATACTTGGGCGAAGAGCCTAAATATAAAGACAATTTCACGCATTTTGAATACGCTAACCCTAACGCTAGAAAAGGCGGTGTTTTAAGGAATGACGCTATAGGGACTTTTGATAGCCTTAACCCTTTTGCGCTTAAAGGCACTAAAGCTGAAGGCTTGGATTTGATTTATGACACTTTAATGGTGCAAAGTTTGGACGAACCTTTTGCCGAATACCCCTTAATCGCTAAAGACGCAGAAGTGGCTAAGGATAACAGCTATGTGATTTTTACCTTAGACAAAAGAGCGAGATTCAGCAATAACGCCCCCATTTTAGCGAGCGATGTGAAGTTTAGTTTTGATACGATAATGGAATTAGGATCGCCTCTCTATCGGCAGTATTACCAAGATGTTAAAAAGGCGGTTATTTTAGACAAGCACCATGTTAAATTCATTTTCAAAACCACTGAAAATAAAGAATTGCCTCTCATTTTAGGGCAGTTGCAGATCTTTTCTAAAAAAGCGTTTCAAAAGGATTATTTTGAAAAAAACCCTTTACTCATTCCTGTTTCTAGTGGCCCTTATGTGATCGCTTCTTTTGATGTGGGTAAGAAAATCACCTACCGAAGAAACCCTAATTATTGGGCGAGGAATTTGCCCAGCAGAAAGGGGCAATTCAATTTTGATCAGGTCAAATTTGAGTATTATAAAGACGAAACCATTGCTTTACAGGCTTTTTTAAGCGGGGCGTATGATTGGCGCATTGAAAGCACGGCTAAGGTTTGGGCTAGGGGCTATGTGGGGAAAGCTATGGACAATAAAAAAATCACTAAATACCTCATAGCCCATAAATTGCCAAGCGGCATGCAAGGGTTTTTCTTCAACACGCGCCGGGAAATTTTTAAGGATAAAAGGGTGCGTGAAGCCTTGTTTTATGCGTTTGATTTTGAATGGGCGAATAAAAATTTGTTTTTTTCGCAATACAAGCGCACCACCAGTTTTTTCAGTAACTCTGTTTATGCGTCCCCTCCCCTCCCAAGCCCTGAAGAAAAAGTTCTGTTAGCCCCTTATGAAAAGAGTTTGGATGAAAGGGTTTTTAAAGAGCCTTATGTCGTGCCTAGAACCGATGGGGCTGATGTTTTGGGCTATAATTTGAGGGAAAATCTAAAATACGCTCAAAACCTTTTAGAGAGTGCGGGCTTTTCTTACAAAAACATGCGTTTAGTGGATAAGAATAACAAGCCCTTTAGTTTCACTTTGCTTTTAAACAGCCCGGCCTTTGAGAGACTGGCTCTAGCCTTTGCTAAAAACTTAAGGGTGTTAGGGATTGAGATGAAAATCCAAAGAGTGGATTTAAGCCAGTATGTCAATCGGATCAAAAGCTATGATTTTGACATGATTGTAGGAGTGATTGGCCAATCGTCTTTCCCGGGTAATGAGCAACGCTTTTATTTTGGCTCTTTGAGCGCTAAAGAAAAAGGCTCAAGGAATTATGCGGGGATCTCTAGTAAAGCGGTAGATGCTTTGATTGAAAAAATCATTAACGCTAAAGATTATAAGGAGCAACTAGCCGCTATTCAAGCGATGGATAGGGTGCTGTTGTGGGGGTTTTATGTGATACCGCATTTTTATTTGCCTAATTACAGGATCGCAGCGTATAATTATATTGGCATGCCTGAAGTTAGCCCTAGCTATGGATTTTCGCCGTATTTGTGGTGGATAAAAAAAGAAAAGGATCTTCAATGATTGCTTATATTCTTAAACGCTTGCTTTTGATTATCCCCACTTTATTAGCCATCATGACCATTAATTTCTTTCTGATCCAATCGGCTCCTGGAGGCCCCATAGAGCAGATGATGGCTAAAATCAATAACATGCAGTCCAAAGAGATTCAAGGCGTTGTTAAAGATCGCGCCTATAGGGGATCTCAAGGGTTGGAGAGCGATTTGATAGAAAATTTAAAAAAACTCTATGGTTTTGACAAGCCCATAGGGGAGCGCTACTTTCTCATGCTCAAAAAATACGCACAATTTGATTTTGGGGAAAGCTTTTACCGCCAGATTAAAGTGATAGATTTGATTAAGGAAAAATTGCCCGTATCCATTTCGTTAGGGCTTTTTAGCACGATTTTGATTTATCTTATTTCTATCCCTTTAGGGATTTTCAAGGCCAAACGCAATAACGAGCCTTTAGATGTGCTAAGCAGCGTGGTGATCATTGTCGCTAACGCTATCCCGGCCTTTTTGTTTGCGGTGGTGTTGATCGTGTTTTTTGCTGGAGGGAATTATTGGCACTGGTTCCCTTTAAAGGGGCTAGTGAGCGATAATTTTGAAAGTTTGAGCGCGTTAGGCAAAATCAAGGATTATTTATGGCATATCACTTTGCCCGTTCTTTGCATTTCTTTAGGGGGTTTTGCAAGCCTTACGCTTTTAGTGAAAAACTCTTTTTTAGATGAAATGGGCAAACTTTATGTACTGAGCGCTAAGGCTAAGGGCTGTTCAGTGGGGCGTATTTTTTATGTGCATGTGTTCCGCAATGCGATTTTGTTAGTGGTGGCGGGTTTTCCGCAAGCTTTTTTGGGCATGTTTTTTAGCTCAAGCTTATTGATAGAAATTGTTTTTAGCCTAGATGGGTTAGGGCTTTTAGGGTATGAAAGCATTGTGAGTAGGGATTATCCTGTCGTGTTTGGTTCGCTTTATATTTTCACGCTTTTAGGTTTGGTAGCGAGTTTGATAAGCGATTTGCTCTGCGTGGTGATTGACCCTAGGATTGATTTTGAAAAGCGTTGATGGCAGGAATGAAAACTGAGATGAAATCTTCTTTAAAACTTTTTATGCGGCCTTTTTTGGTGGTTTTAGCGTTCATGTTGTTGTATGCTTTAGCGCATGCTGTGCTTGGTTTTTATGTGAAAAAAGACAGCACTCCAATAAGCCAAAATTTAGAAAAAAGCGAGACAGAGCGTCAAAACAGCGCGCTTTCGCCCAAACAAGAAGAAGCCAACACGACCACAACCGCCACAGAAGAAAGCCCCACCAAAGACCCTCCTTTGTCTTTAGACACAGCCACGCAAAAACAAGAAACCAAACAAGAGATCAAGCAAGAGCAAGAAAAAGAAAACGAGCCTAAACAAGACAGCGTCTCGCCCGTTCAAAACAACCAAAAAGCCCCCACAACCTCTACAATGGGAAAAAAACCTTTAGAGTATAAAGTCGCAGTCAGTGGCGTGAATGTGCGCGCTTTTCCTAGCACAAAAGGTAAAATCTTGGGATTGCTTTTAAAAAATAAAAGCGTGAAGGTTTTAGAAATCCAAAACGATTGGGCTGAAATTGAATTTTCTAATAAAACAAAGGGTTATGTGTTTTTAAAACTTTTAAAAAAGGCTGAATGAAAGAATAATGAAATTAAAATCTTTTGGGGTTTTTGGAAATCCCATTAAGCATTCCAAATCGCCCTTAATCCATAACGCTTGTTTTTTAACTTTTCAAAAAGAATTAGGGTTTTTGGGGCATTACCACCCCATATTACTCCCTTTAGAAAGCCGTATCAAAAACGAGTTCTTGCATTTAGGATTGAGTGGGGCTAATGTAACCTTACCCTTTAAAGAAAGGGCGTTTCAAATTTGCGATAAGATCAAAGGCATTGTGCTTGAATGCGGAGCAGTCAATACGCTTGTTGTAGAAAATGATGAGCTTGTGGGTTACAATACTGATGCTTTAGGTTTCTGGCTCTCTTTGGGAGATGAGAGTTACCAGAGCGCTTTGATTTTAGGCTCTGGGGGGAGCGCTAAAGCCCTAGCGTGTGAATTGAAAAAACAAGGCTTAAAGGTGAGCGTGTTAAACCGCTCTATTAGGGGATTGGATTTTTTCCAACGCTTGGGTTGTGATTGTTTCATGGATCCTCCTAAAAGCGCTTTTGATTTGATCATTAACGCTACTTCAGCGAGTTTGAATAACGAATTGCCTTTAAATAAAGAGGTTTTGAAAGGGTATTTTAAAGAGGGCAAGCTCGCTTATGATTTGGCGTATGGGTTTTTAACGCCCTTTTTGTCTTTGGCTAAAGAGTTAAAAACCCCCTTTCAAGATGGGAAAGGCATGCTCATCTATCAAGCTGCTTTAAGTTTTGAAAAATTCAGCGCTTCTCAAATCCTTTATTCAAAGGCGTTTGAAGTCATGCGAAGTGTTTTTTGATGCAAGGGTTTTTAAGAAGCTTGTTTTTTGGGGTTAAAAAGATTCCTAAACGATTCGCTCCCCTAGTAGAAAAGGGCGTTTTAAAAGAAGCGCTTGGATCCAACAAGGAGCACTATTTTTTAAAAGAAGGCTTTGATATAGGCAAAATTGAACGGGTAAAAAATAAGGCGTTTTTCATTTCTTTAGCGAAAAATTACCCTGAAGACCCTTTAATCAAAAACTTACCCCCCTCTTTCAAAACAGACGCTTTGATTTTATGCCAAATAGAATATTTTAAAAAACGCCCTAAAGCCTTTTTTAAAGCCGCTCTTTTTGATGCGCAAGACACGATGATAGCTTACTTGGCTAAAGAAAAAAACCAGATTGTGGCTATCCCTTTTAAAGAGCCTTTTAAAAAACCCATTCTTTTAAAGCACAGCCAAAGATCCTTATTAGAATTGCCCAGGCATTGCGTGGTAAAGATCGATCTTAAAAAGCGTGAAATCAGCGAAATTTTAGGGGCTTTAGAAGACCCTTTAATAGATGAAAACCTTTCTTTAAGCCTTTTTGATAGGGTGAAGGATTTTTCAAAAGATTGTTTGAATTTAGCCCAACATTACGCGCAACTCAAAGCGAGCGATTTTAAAGACAGGATCAATTATTCTCACATCCCTTTTATCACCATTGACCCCAAAGACGCTAAAGATTTTGACGATGCGATTTTTTATGACCAAGAAAAAAGGGTTTTGTTTGTGGCGGTTGCTGATGTGAGCGAATTTGTGCCGAAACATTCCAGTTTGGATAAAGAAGCTAGGGTTAGGGGCTTTAGCGTGTATTTCCCTAATAGCGTGTATCCCATGCTGCCTTTGAGTTTGTCTCAAGGGGCATGCTCATTAAAAGCGTTTGAAAAACGCCTGGCTTTAGTGTATGAAATCCCTTTAGATGATTTGAAAAGCGCCCGATTATCTCAAGGCGTTATTGAAGTTAGGGCTAATTGCGCTTATGAAGAAATCAATCATTTTTTAAGCACCCAACAAAGCTCTTTAGATAAAGATTTACAACAAAGCCTTTTGGGGTTTTTAGAAGTGGCTTTAAAGTTAAAAAAGGAGCGTTTAAAAAAGGGGTTTAATTTCAATTCCTTTGAAAACAAGCTGTATTTGAATAAAGAAGGGCGTATAGAAAAAATTGAAACGCAACAAGAAAGCGATGCACACACTCTTATAGAAGAAGCCATGCTCTTAGCCAACCAATCTAGCGCGAGGTTATTGGATGAGCATTTCCACAATAAGGGGATATACCGCACCCATAAAGAGCCCAGTTTGGAGCAGCAAAAATGCCTCTACGCCAAGCTTTTTGATTATGAGATTGTGCGCCCTAAAAACATGGGCTTTTTTCCTTTTTTAGAGCATGCCTTAAAAATAGCCAAAGAAAAGAGTATAGAAAGAGAAGTTTCGCACTTGATCATTAAATCTCAAAATTTAGCCCTTTATAGCCCCATGCAAGAAAGCCATTTTGGTTTGGGGTTTGCCAGCTATACGCATTTCACTTCGCCCATTAGACGATACAGCGATTTAG
Source organism: Helicobacter pylori (assembly GCF_006439795.1). Classification (GTDB taxonomy): domain Bacteria; phylum Campylobacterota; class Campylobacteria; order Campylobacterales; family Helicobacteraceae; genus Helicobacter; species Helicobacter pylori_CR. Next base: position 3,246 of record NZ_VEYL01000006.1, on the reverse strand, counting down.
CCTTACACAGGCTTTTAAAAGAATTGTTGTTCCATCAAGCTAAAGGCTGCTCGTATTTGTTAGAAGAAACGCCTGAATTATGCGCTGAATTGAACGCTTTACAAAAAAAGACCGCTTTGGTTGAAAGGGATTTCATCAAGCGCAAATTCGCTCGCTTAGCTTTAGAACTTTTAGAAAAAGAATTTTTGGGCGTTGTTTTGGAGGTTAAAGATTGGGTAGTGGTGGGGTTAAAAGAATTAATAGGGCTTAAAGTTTTAGTCAAAACGAACAAGGTTTTTAAGCCTTTAGAAAAGGTGTGCGTTACAATCACGCATGCGGATTTGATTTTAGGGCAAGTTAGAGGCGAAATCACAGAAAGGATTAAAGAGCATGTATCGTAAAGATTTGGACCATTATTTAAAACAACGCCTCCCTAAAGCGGTGTTTTTGTATGGGGAGTTTGATTTTTTTATTCATTATTACGCTCAAACGATTAGCGTGCTTTTTAAATGCGATAACCCTGACACAGAAACTTCGCTTTTTTATGCGAGCGATTATGAAAAAAGCCAGATTGCGACCCTTTTAGAGCAGGATTCTTTATTTGGAGGGAGCAGTTTAGTCATTTTAAAATTGGATTTTACGCTGCATAAGAAATTTAAGGAAAATGATATCAATCTTTTTTTAAAAGCTTTAGAGCGGCCTAGCCATAACAGGCTTATCATAGGGCTTTATAATGCTAAAAGCGACACCACAAAATACAAATACACTAGCGATGCTATCGTTAAATTTTTCCAAAAAAGCCCCTTGAAAGATGAAGCCATTTGCGTGCGCTTTTTTATCCCTAAAACTTGGGAGAGTTTGAAATTCTTACAAGAAAGGGCTAATTTTTTGCATTTAGACATCAGCAGCCATCTTTTAAACGCTCTTTTTGAAATTAATAACGAAGATTTAGGTATTTCGTTTAACGATTTAGACAAGCTAGCGGTTTTAAACGCACCCATCGCTTTAGAAGACATTCAAGAATTAAGCTCCAATGCGGGGGATATGGATTTGCAAAAGCTCATTTTAGGTCTTTTTTTGAAAAAAAGCGTGCTTGATATTTATGATTATTTATTAAAAGAGGGCAAAAAAGATGCGGATATTTTAAGGGGGTTAGAGCGGTATTTTTACCAGCTTTTTTTATTTTTCGCCCACATTAAAACGACCGGTTTAATGGACGCTAAAGAGGTTTTAGGCTACGCTCCCCCTAAAGAAATTGCCGAAAATTACGCTAAAAACGCCCTGCGTTTGAAAGAAGCCGGCTATAAGAGGGTTTTTGAAATTTTTAGGTTATGGCACATTCAAAGCATGCAAGGGCAAAAGGAATTGGGCTTTTTGTATTTGACCTCCATTCAAAAAATCATTAACCCTTAAAAAATGCCTAAGGCGTTTTTTGTTTTGAGCTTTAATATTCCAATAAAACTAAATTTAATCCAAAAACAAGCGAAAGCAAGGTATAATTGAAAGTTTTTTAGACCTTGCTCTTTTTTAGTAAAAAAAGGGCTATACAACCACAAGGAGAATGGATGAGGCATTATGAAACAATGTTTATTCTCAAACCTACTTTAGTAGAAGAAGAGATTAAATCCAAAATTGAGTTTTATAGAGAAGTGATCACCAAGCATCATGGCGTGATTGAAACGAGTTTGGATATGGGCATGCGTAATTTGGCTTATGAAATCAAAAAGCACAAAAGAGGCTATTATTATGTGGCGTATTTCAAAGCAGAGCCGTCCATGATTTTAGAGCTTGAACGATTGTATCGCATCAATGAAGACGTGTTGCGTTTCATTGTGATCAAATACGAAAGCAAAAAAGAAGTGGAAGCGTGGCATGCGTTAGTGGATAGGGCTAATAAAAAGCCATCACACGCCCCATCACACGCCAAAGAAAAACACGAAAAAACCGAACACACGCATTCTCACCACATAGAGGAAGCAGAAAGCGTAGGATCTCATAGCGAATAAGGGCTTATCATGTTTAATAAAGTGATTATGGTAGGGCGTTTGACCAGGAATGTGGAGTTGAAATATTTGCCTAGCGGTTCGGCTGCGGCTACAATAGGTTTAGCCACAAGCAGGCGTTTCAAAAAGCAAGACGGCACGCTAGGCGAAGAGGTGTGCTTTATAGATGCGCGTTTGTTTGGGCGAACGGCTGAAATCGCTAACCAGTATTTGAGCAAGGGTTCAAGCGTTTTGATAGAAGGGCGTTTGACTTATGAGAGTTGGATGGATCAAACGGGCAAAAAAAATTCCCGCCACACTATCACAGCGGACTCGTTGCAATTTATGGATAAAAAGTCAGACAATCCCCAAGCAAACGCTATGCAAGATAGCATGATGCATGAAAATTCCAACAACGCTTATCCCACCAATTACAACGCTCCTAGCCAGGATCCTTTTAACCAAGCCCCAAGTTATGCGCAAAACGCTTACGCTAAAGAGAATTTACAGGCACAGCCGTCCAAGTATCAAAACAGCGTGCCTGAAATCAATATTGATGAAGAAGAAATCCCCTTTTAAGGGTTAAAATTAAGGAGACATTATGGAAAGAAAACGCTATTCAAAACGCTATTGCAAATACACTGAAGCTAAAATCAGCTTTATTGACTATAAAGATTTAGACATGCTCAAGCACACGCTATCAGAGCGCTATAAAATCATGCCAAGGAGATTGACAGGCAATAGCAAAAAGTGGCAAGAGAGGGTGGAAGTAGCGATCAAAAGAGCCCGCCACATGGCTTTAATCCCCTACATTGTGGATAGGAAAAAAGTCGTGGACAGCCCTTTTAAACAGCACTGAATTTTTGGGCTAATAGGGGGCATGCCCTTTTAATCTTATTTAATCTTATTTAATCTTATTTAATCTTATTTAATCTTATTTAATCTTATTTAATCTTATTTAATCTTATTTAATCTTATTTAATCTTATTTAATCTTATTTAATCTTGGCTTGGCTTTTATGGGGCGCTAGCGGTAAAAACGATAAAAATCCCCTTTAAAACCACCCAAGCAGAAATCCCAAATATCTCTAGTGTTTGGGTGCTTCACGACAAAATGAAAGAGCTTGATTTTAGCGGTGGTTTCTTAAGCGTTATTAGTGGGAATATTATTTTAAAATACCCCCTTAAGAGTTTTACAACTAAATCTAAAACGATCCCACCAAGTAACCAAAACCCCATTTTATCGCTATCTTTGATTAAAACAAATTTTAACCCTTTCTAATCAT
>NZ_VEYL01000005.1:0-95478 GCF_006439795.1 Helicobacter pylori | reverse complement strand
GATGAATCTCGCTAGGCCTAAGAAAAAAGGCAGCGATCATGCAGCGCAACACGGCATTGAACTAGGGCTTAAAATCCCTACCATTAACACCAATTACTATTCCTTTATGGGGGCTGAACTCAAATACCGCAGACTCTATAGCGTGTATTTGAATTATGTGTTCGCTTACTAAAAGCTCACATTAAACCCCTTTGTGAAACTCCCTTTTTTAACCCTCTTTTTTTAGGGGGGTTTCTTTTTTGAACCCTTTGTTTTTTAATGGGTTTCTTTTTAAAGGGATTTCTTTTTTAAAACTTTCTTTTTTAAACCCTTTTTTTGGGGGGGGGTTTGATTTTTTTGCCAATCCCCACTGCTTTCGCTTTTTAATCTTTAAGTTTTATTTTTGGGGGGGTTTGATGAAAAATCCTTTTTAGCGTTTTTAGTGATTATTTAGTAGAAAACTTGACGCTACTTTAAGCGGTAGTTTTTAAAAAGCGCTTCTTTATATTAGGGGGATTAAGTGGGATAAAAGGGAGAGAACGATTTCAAAGCACTTTCTATCTCTTTAATAAAATAAAACTCAATAAAATGAGTTTTATTATAAAATCAAATCTAAAACGATTATTTTTCACTCACAAAACTTTTAAACTTTTAAATTTTTAAACTTTTTTAAAATTTTTTACTAACAGATCTTTTAATCTTTTCACTGATTTTTCAATCCGCTTCTTTTTTAATCTTTTGATCTTTAATTTTTTAATCGTTTAATCTTTTCATTAACTTCCCAATCCGCTTTTTAATCTTTAAGTTTTGATTTCTAGCTTTTTAATCTTGCTCTATCGCTTGCGCTATAATGAGCTGATATTATATTTTAAAAGGAATAAATATGCCAAACACCACCAACAAAGATTACACAAAATACAGCCAAAGACAGCTTTTTAATTTTTTAAATTCTATCAAGCCCAAACAAAAAAGAGCGTTAGAAAAATTGAAGGAAATCCAAGCTCAAAAACAAAGAATCAAAAAAGTGCTCCAATTTAAAGCGCTCCATTTAACCGAAAACGGATACACCATAGAAGAAGAGCGAGAAATCTTAGCAAGGGCTAAAGATACCAAGAACCACCTTTGTTTTAAAAGCATAGAGGATTTTAAAAAGCATTGTGAAAACTTAAGATTTAAAAATGCTGATGATTGAAACCAGTAAAAAATTTGATAAGGATCTTAAAATTCTTGTTAAAAACGGGTTTGATTTAAAGCTTTTATATAAAGTGGTTGAAAGTTTAGCCAAAGAGCAACCCCTAGCTCCCCAATACAAAGACCATCCGCTCAAAGGCGGTTTAAAAGATTTTAGGGAATGCCACTTAAAACCGGATTTATTGCTTGTCTATCAAATTAAAAAACAAGAAAACACCCTCTCTTTAGTAAGGTTAGGCAGTCATAGCGAGCTGTTTTATAAATCACCCATAACGCCTAAAAAGAACGCAACAATCGCATGCTAACCCTCTAACCCCTATTAAGAAATAATTTAAGCGTTCAACTCTACTTTTTCTCAGTGATGCTCTCCTCAAGCCTAGCCCATAATTATTATCGTCTGTTTCATCAATTGATCACCACCGCAAAAAAGCCTTATTCTAGTAAAAGCCTTGTTTTTATGAAGCGCTTTTGAAGCAAGCCCTATAACGCTAATAACCAACTCTTTTTTCTCAATCGTGAGGCCTCTTTAATAATACGGGTATTGATAAAGAACGCTCCTTAAATTTATTCTCATCTCGCTTCCATTATGCACTATTATGTGCTATCAATTAACAAGTTTCAATATAATATAAGATCTTGTTTTTTTATAACTTGTCGTTTGTTAAGGATCAAAATGCGCGTGTTTGTTTGCTTTTTAGGGGTTTTTGTGTCTAATGGCTTGGCTCGTTTTGGCTATGTGGTTTTAATCCCCCTACTCATTTTATCAGGGAGTTTAACCCCACACCAAAGCTTCCAACTAGGTATTGCGGTGTTAATGGGCTATGTTTTTGGGAGTTTTTTAATCCAATTTTTAAGCCCGTTAATGTCATTAGAAAGCATCGCTAAAATTAGTTTTGGTTTGATCGCTTTGAGTTTTTTAATCTGTTATTTTGATAGTATCCCTTTCTTTTGGCTTTGGATCTGGCGTTTTATCGCCGGTGTGGCTAGCAGCGCGTTAATGATTTTAGTCGCTCCCCTCTCTTTACCCTATGTCAAAGAAAATAAAAGAGCCTTAGTGGGGGGGTTTATTTTTAGCGCTGTAGGCATTGGATCTGTCTTTAGCGGGTTTGTTCTGCCTTGGATCAGCTCTTATAATATCAAATGGGCATGGATTTTTTTAGGGGGCAGTTGTTTGATAGCTTTCATCCTTTCCTTAGTGGGGTTAAAAACCCGCTCTTTAAGAAAAAAATCCGTTAAAAAAGAAGAAAGCGCGTTTAAAATCCCCTTTCATTTGTGGTTGTTGCTCCTTTCTTGCGCGCTCAATGCGATTGGTTTTTTACCGCACACGCTTTTTTGGGTGGATTATTTGATCCGCCATTTAAATATCTCCCCCACTATTGCTGGAACTTCATGGGCGCTTTTTGGTTTTGGGGCCACGCTTGGCTCTTTAATGAGCGGCCCCATGGCTCAAAAACTAGGGGCTAAAAACGCCAATATCTTTATCCTTATTTTAAAGTCTATCGCATGCTTTTTGCCCATTTTTTTCCACCAAATCTCTTTACTCAATTTAAGCATCTTTATAATGGGAGCGGCCACAACCGCCAATATCAATTTATTCAGCATGATGGCTTTAAAAATTGCAGGCGCAAAGCATTTCGCTAAAGCGTCTTCGTGGGTGGTATTTTCTTTTGGCATTTTCCAAGCGCTTTTTTCGTATCTTTTTACGATCTTTTTAGGGGATTTGGGTTATCTTTTGATTTTTGTCATTTGTGGGGTGTGTTTGGTTTTAAGCTTTATCGTTCTTTTCCCTATCAAAATGCAAACAGCTATCAATAAATAGAAAAATTATGGGGTTTCAAAACCCTTAATGCCGAGAAAATGCTTAAAACTCTTTAAGGAATTTAAGATTTTTTCACGCTCTAAATGGCGCATGATAAAAACGAGATTAGAGCCGTTTTGATCCTTTAAAATATGTTTAGGCGGGTAAATGACATGCATCACGCCGTTAATACTCACCAAAAGATCGCTTCCAATGTCAATAATCCCCTTGATGCGTAAAATCTGTGTGCCGTATTGATGCAACAACAAACTCAGCCAAATCCCAAACGCGCTCCATTCCATCGCCCCTTCAAAATTAATGCTTAAAGTTTCAAAGCCTTGCGAATGCGAATCTTTTAGCATTCTTGGCATAAAATTTCGCACCCTATTTTTGCGTAAAAAAAAGCTTTCGTAATCTATATTTTTCTTGTCAAAAATTTCTGCGCTAGGGTTAAGGGCTTGTATTCGTTCTTTTAGTTTTGTTAAAGCCCCGCTGTCGTTTTGCAAATCCGTTTTGGTCAATAAAACGCTATCAGCAAAAACGATTTGCTCTTTAGCTTCGTTGTTTGTTAAATGCGTTTTAGCGTTCAAAACATCCACGCAAGCCACCACGCTTTGAATCTCAAAATGCGCCCCTAAAAAAGTGTCGCTCAAAATCGTCCATAAAATCGGTGCCGGGTTGGCTAAACCGGTGGTTTCAATGATGATGCGCTTTAGAATTTCGCCACGCCATTCATAGTTGTTGAGCGTGGCTTTTAGAGACTCCACTAAATCTAAGCGTTTGTTGCAACACACACACCCTGCGTTAAGATAGAGCATTTTTTCAGCGCAATATTGAACGCTTAAGATGCGCTGATCCAAAGCGGCTTGACCGATTTCATTGATGATAAGAGCGACGCCTTGGTGATCTATTTGGTTTAAATATTCGCTTAAAAAACTCGTTTTACCGCTACCTAAAAAACCGGTGATGAGCGTGATAGGGATTTTGGGCATCAGTGAGTGGTATTTGTATTTTGATTTAAAAACGCTAACAGATGAGAATCTAGGGCGTCCATTTCTTTTTTGGCTAATTTTTGCGCCTTACCCCACAAATCGCCTAAATCATTCACAATCACGCTCTGCCCTTTTTTATCGCACAGCACAAATTTCGCACCTTGCCAATCATTAATTTTTAGCCCATAAAACGCCAAGATTTGATTGAGTAATCCCACTCGTTTGAGCCGTGCTCTTTTGCGTTCTCTAGCGTTTTCATTAGTGCTAATAAGCGCATTTGGCTCTTTCAAATTTTCATCGCTCCCATAATTTTCATCACTCCAATGAAAAGAACTGATAAGCTCCCCGCATAGAACGCACATTTTTCAACCTTTTAATCAAACGCCAAAGATCTTTTTGGCGTTATCGCTATTTTTTTCTGGGGTTTCGTTTTAAGAAATCATCAGCGATTTCATTGAATGTTACCCAACGCACGCCCTCATGCTTGTTGATATGCTCAATGATTTTTTCATGCATGAGCAACACTTGCGGACGGGCGCTCACATCAGGGTGGATTGTCATGCTAAACACCGCATAATCCATCTCACGATAAACCCAATCAAATTGATCGATCCACATTTGCCCTATATCGTGCGGGCTTACAAAACCAAAGCTATTGGGGGATTTTTTGATAAACATCATCGGCGGTAAATCGTCCAAATACCAGTTCGCAGGGATTTCCACTAAATTTGTTTCCACCCCACGGATTAAAGGCTTCATCCAATCCTTAGCCTCCAAACTATAATCAATCTTGCTCCAACTATCCCCCACGCGCACATAATAGGGCGTGAAATCATTGTGCATGAGCGAGTGGTCGTATTTGAAGCCGTGTTTTAAAAGCAATTCATTAGTGATATTAGAAAACTCCCACCACGGTGCCACATAGCCTGTGGGGGCTTTGCCGGTGAGATCTTTAATCAACTCAACGCTTTTTAACAAAACATCTTCTTCTTGCTTAGCGCTCATAGCGATAGGGTTTTCATGCGAATACCCATGCGCGCCCACTTCATGCCCTGCATCCACGATCATTTTCATTTGCTCTGGAAAAGTTTCAATAGAATGCCCCGGCGCAAACCAAGTCGCAGGGAGATGGTATTTTTTAAACAATTTCAAAAGCCGTGGGATCCCCACTTCACCCGCAAAAAGCCCGCGCGAAATATCATCAGGCGAATCCTCCCCACCATAGCTCCCTAACCAACCAGCCACCGCATCAATATCCACGCCATAAGCCACTAAAATTTCTTTTGCCATAATCGCTCCTTTTTAAGTGAGTTTTCCAAACCCCTTTTTGGTGAGTTTGGTGTCAAAATCTTGTAAATAAGGGATTTTTTGGCGTTGCAACGCCACTTCGTTCAAATCCATTTCAGCGATAATGACCTCATTGAGTTTAGTGGCTTGTGCGATGATTTTCCCATTGGGCGCGATGATTCTTGAATCACCGGCAAATTCTAGCGTTTGTTTTAATTGAGCGTTAGTTTCTTCCCCGCTATGATTGCACGCACACACAAAACAGCCATTTTCTAACGCTCTAGCTTTGCTCAATAAATCCCAATTATAAGCCCTAGCTTTACCAAACGCGCTAGGATAGATTAAAATCTCAGCCCCTTGTAACGCTAACAGATTCGCACCTACGCCAAAGCCGATTTCATAGCAAATTTGCAAACCCACTTTCGCACTAAAATCCCCAAAATCCAGCGTAAAAACCTCGTATTTTTTACCCCTTTTGAAGCGCGATTTTTCATCGCCCCACAAATAGATTTTACGATGCTTGCCAACGATCCCGCCTTTTGGTGGAATGATATAAGCGCTATCGTAGAGTTTTTGATTGGTTTTTTCAATGCTGCATGCCACGATATGCGTATCGCTAGATTTTGCAAAATCGCTTAACGCTCTCAACGACTCGCTTTTTAGCGTTTTCTCGCCATGCTCTATCGCTTTAAAATCCAACCCAAAATCCGCATCCTTATCATTCACGCAATAACCGCTATCAAACAATTCCGGTAAAACAATGAGATTCGTGCCTTTGTTGTGGGCTTCTTTGGCCAGACTGAGCGCTAATTGCAGGTTTTCATTTAAGGCGTAGGGTTTGGATTGCATTTGAATCACAGCGGTTTTTAGGATTCTTTTAGCAGGATTTTTTGTTTTCAAGATCCACTCCCATTTTTGTTTTTATTGTATAAGATTAAAAATTAAAAGAGGATTAAAGGGGTTAAAATCCACAGGAGTTTGTGTCAAAACTTACCATTATTATTCAAAAATCGCAATAACGCGCTAGAGAGCGAGCTCACAAACACGCCAATAAGAAAGATTAACCCGTTAAAAAGATGCAAGAATAAAAGCGCTCCTAAAATGCCTAGTAAAACCCCATACCCCCCTAAACGCCACACATTGAAAGACATTTCCAAACCCAGGGCGAATTTTTGGAATTTTTGCTTTTCTTCTTTTTCTCCTGAATTTTGTTTCCTTAAATCCAAACGCTTTTTAACGCCGTAATACGAAGACAGCGCCACGATAAAAAACCCCAAAAACCCCCCTTCAAAATTCAAAACCCCTTGAAATGCTTGGAAAAAATAAACGATGATCGCGCTAACTATATTGATAGAAAGTAAAACAAGCAAGCATTGGATTTGGCACATGGGATTTTATTGGATTTATTTTGTTTTATTTTGTGTGTATTTAGGGTCTTTGGCTAGTTCTTCATAGTCTTTTTGCATGTTTTTATAAGCCTTATAGACATTGAGAAAGCTCGCTAACACGCCCCAAATAACCCCAAGCCAAAAAAGCCACGAAATGTGAGTGAGCTTTTTAAGCCCATAGCCTATAGCCACGCCCATAAGGATCGCTACCACCATAGACAGCCCTAAGCTCAAATAATTCGCCCCCTCTATGAATTTATAATACTTTGGCTTTTTCAAAAATTCACACGCCCTTTATGATTTCATCAAAACTTTCATCGGCTTTTGCGATCGTAAAATCAATCATCTCTTCAGTCATAGGCTCACAAATAAAGCCGGTTTCAAAGCTTGAACATGCCAAATACACGCCTTTAAAGAGCATTTTTTGGTGGAATTTTGCAAACATTTCGGTATCGCTTTTTAAAGCGTCATCAAAATCGCACACCGCATTTTCGTTAAAGAAAAAGCCAAACATGCTCCCCATGTTGAGCGTCTCTAAAGCGATGTTATAGCTTTGAGCGCTCTTTTTTAAACCTTGAGTCAAACGAACGGCTAAAGCGTTTAAGCGAGTATAAAGGGTTTTGTCTCTTTTGATTTTATAAAGCGCGCTCAACCCCGCGCACACCGCTAGGGGGTTACCGCTTAAAGTGCCTGCTTGATACACGCCTCCAATGGGTGAAAGCAAGTCCATAATTTCTGCACGCCCTCCAAAACACGCCAAAGGAAGCCCAGCGCCTATCACCTTACCAAAGGTTACCAAATCCGGCACCACGCCATAAAATTCTTGCGAACCGCTCAAACTCGCTCTAAACCCGCTCATCACTTCATCTAAAATCAGCACCGCTTGGTATTTTTCACACAAAGCCTTTAAGCCTAGTAAAAACTCTTTTTGAGCCGGCACTAACCCCATATTCCCAGCAATGGGTTCAATAATGACGCAACCCACATCGCCTTTTTTAAAGCATTCTTCTGTGGAGTTTAAATCGTTATAACGAGCCACTAGAGTGTGTTTGCTAAAATCGTTCGGCACGCCTAAAGAAGAAGGCGATCCAAAAGTAACGCACCCACTACCCGCTTTCACCAATAAGGAGTCGCTATGCCCATGATAGCACCCTTCAAACTTGATCAAATCGTCTTTTTGGCTATAAGCTCTAGCGAGTCGTATCGCGCTCATGGTCGCTTCTGTGCCGCTATTGACTAAACGCACCTTATCTAAGCCTTCATAACAAGAAATGATTTCCTTAGCTAAAGTGGTTTCTAATTCTGTGGGAGCGCCAAAAGAAGTGCCTTTTTTTAATGCATTAATAATATTTTTTTCAATCTCCTCATCAGCATGCCCAAAAATCAAAGGCCCCCAGCTTTGCACAAAATCTATATAATGGTTGTTATCCACATCATAAAGATACGCCCCCTTACCCTTTAAAATAAAGGGGGGAGTGCCTTTAACGCTCTTAAACGCCCTCACAGGTGAATTGACCCCCCCAGCGATCACCTGCTTAGCTTCATTAAAATCATTAATGCTGTGCAACAACTCCATGATTTTTAATTATCCCTTAATCATGCTTTCAAATTGGATTTCCACTTGCGACCAAGTCAAGCCCTCATGAAAACTCTCGCATCGTTTAGCCAAGCTCGCTAATTCGTTTTTCAAGCCAAAATTCAATAGATCCAAAACCCCTTTAACCACGAGCTTATCGCCAGCAACCGTGTATTGCATAGGCACTTTCACCAATTTTTCATTCATCCTCACATAAGCCGTAAGAGAACCCTCATGATCGCCTTCTATCACATTCCTAAAAGTAACTTTGATGTTAGTGTTTTTAAAAAGAGCGAAAAAAGCCTCTTTAACATTTTTGTTTTTAGTGTCATCGCCTAAATTGACTTTCAAGCTATCCATGCTCGCATTTGCCCCTTCTAAAAGGGTTTTTAAACTATCTTGAGATTTACCCAGTTTATAGGTGATGCTTTCAAAAGTTCCATTTACTGGTGTTTTAGCCTTAGTTTTAAAGGCTGTCCATGTTAGCTTAGCCGAAGATAAATCCAAATTCACCGCTTGCAAAAACCCTGCTAGTAAAGCCGATACCAAAACCATTTTTTTCATTCATTATCCTTTAATGTGGTCTTATCAATAACGATTATTATTTTAGTGTAATTTCAGCACGCTTACAACTAAAACGATTCATTTTGATAATCATTTGCACTCCAAAGACGACTCAAGAGATACAATTGCGTTTATTTTAAACTCTTTTTGTAAATAATGCTGACTGAAACAAACTTTCTAAAACCATTCATAAAAAGGTTAAAGCGCATGGCTATCGCTATAACCTTGAATACAGAAAAATTCACAGCGATCGGAGTTTCAGCCTGAAACCATCTTCGTGTAAATCGCCTTGCTTTAAAAGCTCATCCGTGCTAGGGCTGGAATAATGCTTGGCTAAAATAATGAAATAGGCGTTGTTATGCACCCCAATAAGGTTAGGTTGGAAATAAGGGAAAGTTTCAGGGTTTAAAATCCATGTTGCAACTTTATTATACGCCACAGAGAGCCTTTTTCCGGCTCCACTACCCCACAAATCATACCCGTTCTCAAAAAGCAATTCGCCTGATATAGTTAGCGCAAGAAGCGCGAAATTGGTATAAGCTATCCCCTTAATGCCCTTTGTAGGGCCGCCATGATAATCGCTCGTATCGCTCCTAGTGATCGCGCTAGTAATAACCCCATCCTCATCTATGGCTTTAAACACCCACTCTTGCCACCGATTAGCGCTATTTTGCAAAAGGGCATGATCGTCTAACGCTAGTGCAGAACTCACATCAAAGAGAATGCCCCACGCCCCATGGTTAGTGTTAAGAGCTGATTGAGAATACTGGCGCATCCGCTTAATGAAATCTTCATATTCTGGGCTAGGAAACGCCTTTTTAACAAACCAATAAGCCATGTTCATATAAGGCATGTAAAAATTGATATTATCCTCGCTCTGATAAGTATTTACGCTTTGAAGCTCTTTAGCCCAAGCGTTTAAAATTTCTATAGCTTTTAAGCCGTATTGTTTGTTTTTACTCACCACATAGCCTAGCGCTAAGTCATAGGACATGGTGGCGGATTTTTTAAAACTCTTTGTGCATTTATCAGGCTCTCTAACCCCGGTAGAAGTGTAGTGTTTTGATGCGTTAAGTTGCGTGCATGGCTGTATTTTTTGGGAGAGCTTTTTATCAAGATGGAGTTTTTGGGGCAAGTCTCTAGATTTAAAATCCCTAAAAAAGTAATCTTGCTCAGCGTAAGCTTGAACGCAAACGCAAACACCCATGAGTGATAAAAACAAAACAAATCTTTTCATTTCTCGCCTTTATTTTAATGGTTTAAAAATAGCGTTTTAGGGTAACGCTTTTAACAATACAAATTTAAGCGCATGCGTATTAAGAGTGCTAACCGCTGAAAGGGGCAAGACAAAGAGCGCTGATTTTTCATTAAGGTTATTTTCAAAATCATTGGTTAAATTGGGGTGTAAAAACCCTAAATACGGCTCTAAACCAAACGCCTCTAATTTTTGCGCTTCTAAATTTAAAAAGGCGCAAAAATCCCTAGTCATCTTATCAATGTTTTCTACAACATCGCATTTATTGAGCAACACCCCAAAAGGCTTATTGGCTAAAGCGGGTGAAAATTTTTCCAACTCCAACCTCAAGCGTTGGTATTGCTCTTTAATGCCAAAATCCAGCCTGGAAGCGTCTAAAACAAAGGCTAGAACTTTGGTGCGTTCAATATGCTTTAAAAAGCTAATCCCTAAGCCTTTTCCCTCACTAGCCCCTTCAATAATGCCAGGAATATCCGCCATTAGAAATCCGCTTTTTTCATCCACGCTCACAACCCCTAAATTAGGCACTAAAGTCGTAAATTCATAGTTAGCGATTTTAGGCTTAGCGTTAGAGATGGTGGAAATGAGCGTGGATTTACCCGCATTAGGGAAGCCCACTAACCCTATATCAGCGATGAGCTTTAATTCCAAACGCACGCATTTTTCAACCCCCTCTAAGCCTTTTTGCGCGTAAGTGGGTTGTTGTTTAGTCGCGCTTTTAAAATGCGCATTCCCTAACCCCCCCTTGCCTCCTTTTAAGGCTAACACCCTTTCTTTAGGCTCCACTAAATCAAGCCACAACTCATCACCTACAAAAACTTGCGTTCCTGGTGGCACGACAATAATTTTGTCTTCGCCCTTTTTGCCCGCGCAATTTCGTGTGCCTCCTGGAGCCCCGTTTTTAGCCTTATGGTGTTTGGTGCCTCTAAAACTCGCTAAAGTGTCAGTATTGTTATCCACTTCAAAATACACATCGCCGCCATCGCCTCCATCGCCTCCATCAGGGCCTCCTTTGATGACAAATTTTTCTCGCCTAAAACTCACCATTCCAGGCCCCCCCTTACCTGAAGCGATGATGATTTCCACGCTATCTACAAACACAGCTTAAATACCTTTCTTTTATTCAGCAAATCTTTGCATGGATTTTTCCAAATGCGGCACCGCATTGAGTAATTTCTGTGTATAAGGGTGCTTTGGAGTGCTTATCACGCTATCCACATCCCCAGTTTCTACGATTTGCCCTTGATTCATCACGATGATTTTATCGCTTATATGCTCCACCACCCCTAAATCATGGCTGATAAAAATATAAGTCAGCCCCATTTCTTTTTGCAAATCCAAGAGCAAATTCAACACTTGCGCTTGAATGGACACGTCTAACGCAGACACAGGCTCATCGCAAATCACCACGCTAGGGTGCAAAATAAGCGCCCTAGCAATGCCGATTCGTTGCCTTTGGCCGCCTGAAAATTGGTGGGGGTAACGATCGATCCATTCTAATTTCAAGCCCACTTTTTGCATGATCTCTAACACTTTGGCTTTGATTTCTTTTTTTGAAAAGTGAGAATTTAACAGCAAGGGTTCAGCGATAATCTCGCCCACTTTCCACCTTGGGTTCAGGCTAGAATAAGGATCTTGAAAAATCATTTGCACCTTTTTGCGGTAATCAAACCAATCCTGTTTGCTAAAATGCAAATGGCGCTTGCCATTGAAATAAATCGCCCCGCTATCTTGCCTTTCAATCCCGGCTAAAATTTTTGCTGTCGTGCTTTTCCCGCAACCGCTCTCCCCCACGATGCTTAAAACTTCATTTTGTTCCACTTCAAAACTGATCCCATTAAGCGCATGAATGATTCTCTTGGGTTTGAATAACCCCCTGTCTATCGCATAGGATTTTTTCAATTCTTTAATTTCTAAGAGCTTCATCGCAACTCCTTTGGAAAACTCAAATAATCTATATTTTCATCCACGGTTTCTAAGCGTTTTTTGCGGTATTCTTTGCCCGGTTTAGGGATCGCGCTTAAAAGAGCTTTGGTATAAGGGTGTCTTGGATCAGCAAAAAGCTCTTTCGCGCTCGCTTGCTCCACCACATGCCCTTTATACATCACCACCACTTCATCAGCGATTTGCGCCACCACGCCTAAATCATGGGTGATAAACAAAATAGAAGTGCCTTTTTTTTGTTGCAATTCTTTCATCAATTCTAAAATTTGCGCTTGAATGGTTACATCTAACGCTGTCGTAGGCTCATCAGCGATCAAGATTTCAGGCTCACACACCATAGCCATAGCGATCATCACCCTTTGGCGCTGCCCTCCGCTGAGATTGAAAGGGTATTCATGGTATTTGTCCCCTGCATGGGGAATGCCTACGCGCTCTAACTCATAGACCACCCTTTCTAAGCGTTCTTTTTTATTGAGGTTAGGGTGGTGGATTTTCAACACTTCATTGATTTGAAACCCCACGGTGTAGGAAGGGTTCAAGCTTGTCATAGGCTCTTGAAAGATCATGCCAATTTTTTTACCCCTGATTTCTTTTTGCATCTGCTTTTCTTTGAGCTGCAACAAATCCTGCCCTAAAAATTGAATGCTCCCCCCCACAATCCTGCCTGGTTTTTCAATCAACCCTAAAATAGAGAGCGAAGTGATGCTTTTCCCGCTCCCGCTCTCCCCTACAATGCAAAGCGTTTGAGACTTTTTCAAGCCAAAACTCACGCCATCTACCGCTTTATTCACGCCCTTATCGGTGAAAAAATAAGTTTTTAAATCTTTAACTTCTAAAATCATGCAAGCTCCTTTTAAGAGGCGCGTTTAGGATCTAAAGCGTCCATGATGCCATCGCCTACCAGATTAAAACTCATGACCGTTAAAAAAATCATCACCCCAGGGAAAACAAGCATCCAAGGAGCGGTAGCGATGTATTGCATGGAGTTCATCAGCATCGCTCCCCATTCAGGTTTGGGAGGTTGGGCCCCAAGACCTAAGAAGCTCAGCGCGGCCGCTTCTAAAACCGTGGAAGCAAAACCCATTGTCGTTTGCACGATTAAAGGGATGATGCAATTAGGGAAGATCACCTTACACATCAAACGAAGATGCGAAGAGCCATTGATTTTAGAAGCGATCACGTATTCTTTTTCTTTTTCGCCCAGCACGGAACTGCGCACCAATCTTGCAAACCCAGGAATCCCCACAAACCCAATAGCGAGCATGGCGTTAGTGAGTGAAGGCCCTAACACAGCGACCACAATCACGATCAATAAAATAGAGGGCAAAGCGAACATAATGTCCATGATACGCATGATAACCGCATCTGTTTTCCCCCCAAAATACCCCGCTATCAGCCCTAATATCGTACCAAAAAAGACCGCAATCCCCATAGAAACAATCCCTATGGTTAAAGAAATCCTAGCCCCATAAATCAAGCGGCTCAAAATATCGCGCCCCAAATCATCGGTGCCTAAAAGGTATTTAGCATTCCCCCCATGCTCCCATATAGGCTTTAAAAGGCGATCTTGTGCGTTTTGGACATAAGGATCATGCGGGGCTAAAAGGGGTGCAAAAATCGCGCAAACCACCAATAAAAGCACAATCCATGCCCCAACGACCGCCGCCTTATTTTTTTTGAATTGTTGGATAAATTCTCTAAAAGACTCCATTATGACAACCTTATTCTAGGATCAATAAAAGCGTATAAAATATCCACCAAGAGATTAGCCCCAATATACATCATGGCAATAATCAAAGACATGGACTGGATAATCGGGAAATCGCGTTGGTTGAGCGCATTAACGATCCACTTACCAATCCCAGGCCATGAGAAAACCGTTTCAGTTATCATGCTCCCCCCTAAAAGCCCGGCCAGCATCAAGCCTGCGATAGTCGTTACAGGAATTAAAGCGTTACGCAAAGTGTGCACAAAAATCACCCTAAAGGAGCTGCACCCCTTAGCTTTAGCGGTGCGCACATAATCTTCTTTAGACACTTCTGCCATGCTCGCGCGAGTCATCCTCGCAATAACAGCGGTAGAAACCGTGGCTAACACAATGCTAGGCAAAATCAAGTGCCTAATCGTATCCACAAACGCCCCATAATCTCCTGCAATCAGGCTGTCTATCAAATAAAGACCTGTAGGACCATCTAAATAATACACATCGCTCAAACGCCCAAAAACAGGCAACCACCCCAATTGCACGCTAAAGATATAAATCAGCATAAGCCCTAGCCAAAACACGGGCATAGAAATCCCGGCTAAAGCGAAAGTCATGCTGGAATAATCAAACACGCTATAGCGTTTGATCGCGGCTAACACGCCAACGCTAATACCCAAAACAAGAGCCATAAACAGAGCGATCAAAGCCAATTCCACCGTAGCCGGGAAGCGTTGCCAAAACTCATGCATCACAGGCTCACCAGTCATGATAGAAGTGCCAAAATTGCCATGCAACACATTATTGATAAAGAAAAAATACTGCTCTATCAAGGGCTTATTCAATCCAAATTGCTCTCTTAAAGCGTCAATAGCGGCTTGATTGGCCTTTTCGCCTAAAATCACTAACGCCGGATCTCCTGGCACTAAATGCACCATCATAAACACGATGATACTCACCCCAAACAGCGTGGGGATCGCCCACAAAATACGCTTGATGATAAAACTCAGCATGCAACCCCTTTCATTTTTCTAAATACACCTTAAAGAAACGATTCACGCTCACTCCGGTCGTTTTATAGCCTTTGACTTTAGACAAGTGCGGCACCACTGAATAAGGGTAGGCTAAAGGCACATAGGGCGCGTCTTTATGGATAATTTCTTGAGCCTTTAAATAAAGGGCTTCCCTCTCCTTTTGATCCGAAACCCGTTTAGCCTTTATGAGCAGATCGGAAAAGGCGTCGCTCTTATAAAAGGAACCATTTTGAGTGGGTATAGCTGAGGCGGCTTGCTTGCTCCATAAGGTGTATAAGAAATTATCCGGATCCGCAATGTCTGCCATCCAGCCTGCAAACGCCATTTCATGCTCGCCTAAGCCCGTTCTTTTCAAATAAGCCCCCCACTCATACACTTCAATTTTCACATCAATGCCAATTTTAGCCAGGCTCGCTTGTATGAACACCGCTCCTTTTGGGTTACGAGTGGAAGTGGTAAAAATGGTGGTTTTAAAGCCGTTAGGATAGCCCGCTTCTTTCAATAACTCTTTAGCCTTTTTCAAATCGTATTCATAGGGTTTGATGTTGTAGTTATAACCCCATATGGTGGGCGGGAAAGGATTGACCATTTTTTGGGCAAATCCTTCATAAATCACCTTAATGTAATCATCAACATTGATGGCATGATTGATAGCCAAACGCACCAAAGGGTTATTAAAATACTTTTTTTGCGTGTTCAATGAAAGCCAATTGGCGATCAACCCAGGGCTTTTATCCACCACGATATTAGGAAGTTTTTCTAATTGCTCCACTTCATTGAGGTTAGGCCCGGTCATGAGCATGATTTCGCCGGTGCGTAGTGCTAAAGCACGAGTGGAAGAATTAGGAATGGTGCGCACCACCACCTTATCTAAATAAGCTTTAGACCCCCAATAATCCTGATTTTTTAAAAGAATGATTTTTTCATCTTTATTCCACAAAAAGAATTTGAAAGGCCCTGTTCCAACAGGCTTTTTAGCCAACTCGTCTTTTTTATTATTTTGAGCCAAATAATCAGCGTAATCCTTACTCAAAATGCTCAAAAAGTCCATGCCTAAATTGGCTAAAAACGGGGCTTCTGGCCCATTAAGCGTGAATTTGATCGTGTAATCATCTAAAGCTTCAATGCTCTTAATAATATGAGACATGCCCATGCCTTCCCAGTATTTATAGCTTTTAGCCCCTGGGCTATAGTATCGTTTAGTCTTATGCATTTGGCGCTCAAACGAAAACAGCACATCTTTAGCGCTAAACTCTACTTTTTTATTCCAATACTTCGTCTGGTGGAAATAAACCCCTTTGCGTAAATGAAAGGTATATACAAGACCATCTGGGGATATTTCCCAGCTTGTCGCTAAGGCTGGTTCAATTTCTGTGGTGCCGTATTTGAATTGCACGAGCGTGTCATAAATATTGCCCGTTGCCACATAGCTTTCGCCATCGGTTACTAAGGCAGGATCCATGCTCGAGCCATCAGCGCCTCTAGCGAAAACCAAAACGCCTCCAAAACGCTTTTGCTCTTCAGCAGAAACATTTTCTTTAGATGGATTAAGAGTAGCGTTTGGGTTTTCTGAAGCTTTCAAAAAGAACCCAAACAACAAAAGAAAAGAAAACAAACCCTTAACAAAAACATTATTCATAAGCCAATCTCCACAACAAATTCTATAAAGGATAGAGATCTAAATTATAAATATTTTATTGCGTTTATAGGCGTTTAACAAACACCCAAAAGTTTAATTGACCCTTAAAGGTTACCCTACTCCCCAAAATTTTGACTAACCACAGAAACCTTTTTGCGGCTTCTGTCTTTATGCTCAAACTTCACAACGCCATCTATGAGTGCATATAAGGTATGGTCTTTCCCCATGCCCACATTATTACCGGGGTGCATTTTAGTGCCTCTTTGGCGCACGATAATATTCCCTGCTCTCACAAATTCTGAGCCAAATTTTTTCACGCCTAAGCGTCTTCCTGCAGAATCTCTGTTATTCTGCGTGCTCCCTTGACCTTTCTTGTGTGCCATTGTTTAATACTCCTTTATGCTACAATTTTAGTGATTCTAACACGAGTGAAATCTCTTCTAAAACCACGCTTGGTTTTGCTGTCTTTTCGGCGGCGTTTTTTGAAAGTGATGACTTTTTTGCCACGCCCTTCATTGATCACTTCCGCTTCAATTTTAGCCCCATTCACAAAGGGTTTCCCACAAGAGAGCTTGCCCTCTTTGGATACGGCTAGCACTTCCACTAATTCCACTAAAGCCTTAGGCTCTTTATTCATTTTATCCAGTAAAACAATATCGCCTTCAACGACTTTATATTGCTTACCGCCATGCTTGAATATTGCGTATGACATTTCTATTCCTTAAAAATTGAACGCTCTTTTTAAAATAAACGCTTATTATAGTGAGTATTTGCTAAAATTTAACTTTAAATTTAGATTAAATTCATATTAAAAGAATTTTTTTACTCAAAATAACCCCATTTAACCCGCCATTATTAACCCGCATTGCCCCACTCAAACCACTCGCAATTGTTACTAACTTGTTTTGGAATACTTTTAGCTTGTTTGTTAAAAAACCAATAAGGATTTGATCATGCGCGTTACCTTTGGCTCAAAATACAACCAAATGAATAATTATCAAAACGCTTTACAAAATAAAATCAACGACGCTAACACGCAGATTGCTTCAGGGCTAAAAATCCGTTATGGTTATCAAAACAGCAACATTAACAACCAGAATTTAAAATTCCAATACGAAGAAAACACCTTAGATCAAGGCATTGATGTGGCCAAAAACGCTTACACTTCAACACTTAATACCGACAAAGCCTTGCAAGAATTTTCTAAAACGATGGAGACTTTTAAAACCAAGCTCATCCAATCCGCTAACGATGTGCATTCAGAGACTTCTCGTGCCGCTATCGCTAACGATTTAGAACGCTTAAGAGAGCATATGATAAATGTCGCTAACACTTCCATAGGGGGGGAATTTTTATTTGGGGGCAGTAAGGTGGATAGACCTCCCATTGATAGTAATGGGAAATACCATGGCAATGGCGAAGATTTAAACGCACTTATTAGCTCTGATAACCTTGTGCCTTATAATATCAGCGGGCAAGATTTGTTTTTAGGCGCGGATAAAGACAAACACAAACTCATCACCACCAACATCAAATTATTCAATCAAAACAAGCTCCACCCTGATGTGATGGACGCTTTAGAGCATTCTTCATTGCCTGAAGAAGTTTTTATTAAACCCGGTGATACCTTGCGAGAACTCATCGGCGATAACGACAAAGACCCCACCAACGACCCTAAAGAGTTTTTTTATTTGCAAGGCGTTAGGCCTGATGGCTCTAGTTTTAAAGAAAAATTCGCGCTCTCTAAAGCCTATCAAAACCAAGAAAGCGCAACTAAAGTGAGCGATTTGTTGGATAAAATCGGTCATGCTTACGGGAACACTTCGCAAAATAAAGTCGTAGATGTGAGTTTGAACAATTGGGGGCAAATTGAGATCAAAAACCTAACCCCCGGCAGTGAAAATTTGGATTTTCATTTAATTTCTAGCGATGGGGATTTTGACGATTTAGACGCCTTGCGTTCGAGCGCTAAAAGGGTTACTGAATATGTCAAAAGCGCGTTTGTAACGGATAGGAGTTTGAGCCAAGTTAAAGCGGTGCCTAACATGTATAATCCCAAGGTGCTTGAAATCCCTAGCGTGTTTGTCACTAAAGACAATGTTTTAGCTAACAAAAACACTAAATTGAGCGAGATTTTTGGCGATAAGGTGGAAACTTTAAAAATCAACGCTAGCCGTTTGGGCGATACAAGTGCTCTTCAAATCCCAAACCTCCCTATTAATTTGGATATTCCCATTCTTTTAGATGTGAAAAACTCTACGATTAAAGATTTGAAAGACGCAATCAAAGAACGCTTCAATAATGAAGTGGATGTGGAAATTGCAACAAACGGGCGTTTGAGGATCATTGACAATTCTTCTAAAGAATCGCCCATTTCTTTTGTCTTAAGCACCCTAGATCAAAAAGGGCTAGAAGTGGCCGGTATCCCTACGAATAACGCGAGCGAATACCAAAAAACCTACTTCAATAAAGAAGGGGCGAAATTAGAAAGCAATGTCGCTCAAACCGCTCAAAATGGCGCGGCTAATGGCTCTACTAAACTGAGTGAAGTCTCTAAGGGGAGTTTAGAAAATAGCGTTTTTAACATGAAATTAAACGATGTGAATGGTTTATTTTTGGAAGCGCAAATGATCTTGGATAATAATGGGGCTTTTTTGGGTTTGCCTAATGGCGTTAAAATCCCGCTTTATGACCCCACAACCGCTGATATTCAAGCGTCTAAACCCAATGAAGTCACTTACAGACAGCTCATGGATGCGATGAGTATCGCGCTCAATTACAGCAATACTGACCCTGCAATCTACCAACAAATCAGCGATAACCCTACTTCAAAAGAAAGCAAGGAGCGCTTTATTGGATTGTTAAAACAGGCTAAAGACAACCTTTCTATTAATTTGAATGAAGAGGGAAAAGTCATTATCCAAGACAACATGCATTCAAACACCAAAATGCAGTTCATGCTTTTTGATAAAGACGCGAATGATTTTTCTCAAAACGCCTTGCACAGCGACAAACCAAGCCTTAAATTAAACGCTAATAACGCTCTAGTTATTGACAAGCCCAATGTGAATTTTTTTGATCAATTAGAAAATATTATCACTTCTGTAAGAAAGGGGATTTATCGCCCGGACGCTTTAGGGGATAATTATTCTAGCGACATGCGTAATTTAGGCATTCAAAACGGCATCACCCTTATAGATCACTTGAGCGATCACATAGAAAAAATGATCGCTAAAAACGGCGCTCATGGCAAGGCGTTTGAGAACATCATCAGGCGTAATGAAGTTTTAAAAACGCAAGTTCAAAGCATTCGTGGGGAAACGACCGGCACGGATATGGCAGAAACTTATAACAAGTTTTCCAATCTCACTAACAATTATAACGCTGTTCTGGCTTCCACGAACAAAATCAATAATCTGTCTTTAACGAAATACTTGTAATCTTTTGATGGTTTTTAAGCGTTCTAAAAAGAGGTATTAAAATGCCTTTTAAGCTTCTATGAAGCCCCCCTCCTTTTGCCCTTTATTTCGTGGGCAAATCGCCTACAGGACAAGCGGCCACACCCACGCTTGGGCGAGTGATTTTTTCTACATTTTCTTGAGCTTTTTTGGGGTCATTAACCCAAGTTTTATAGAACTCAAAAGGGCATTCCGCCACACCCTTATCCCCATCGCCACTAGCAAAAACCCCACTATAACCTCTGTGTAAGAGTTTGAAGAGTTGGTTTTGGCTTTGGTCGTATTTTCTTGCATCACGGATTTGTTGCACGGAAAGTTGAGCGTATTGAAGACCATTTTCTTCTTCCCCACATTCACCCAAAGTATGCCCATCAAAACCAATAATGCTAGAATGCCCAAAATAGGAATACACCCCATCAAAGCCGGTCGCATTCGCTACCGCTACATAACATTGATTAGCCCATGCCATAGCTTTCACGATCGCAATTTGTTGCTCTTTAGCCGGATACATGTAACCTTGACAGCGCACAATGAGTTCTGCCCCACGCATCGCGCAATCGCGCCAAATTTCAGGGTAGTTACCATCATCGCAAATAATCAAAGAAACTTTCAAGCCCTTAGGCCCATCAACCACATAAGTTTTATCCCCAGGATACCAGCATTCAATAGGGCACCAAGGCAAGATTTTGCGGTATTTTTGCACGATCTCACCCTTATCATTGACAAGAATCAAAGTATTATAGGGATTCTTTTTGGCTTGCTCGTGTTTTTCCCCAGTCAAAGAGAACACTCCCCAAACCTTGTTTTTCTTACAAGCCTCAGCCAAGATTGCGGTTTCTTCTCCAGGAACGCTGGCGGCTGTGTCAAACATTTCTTGTCTGTCATACATAATCCCATGCGTGCTGTATTCAGGGAAAATAATCAAATCCAACCCGGGAAGACCCTGTTTGACCCCACCAACCACCTTAGCGATATTGCGGCAATTTTCCAACACCTGTTCTTTAGTGTGGAGTCTAGGCATCTTATAATTAACTACCGCTACACCCACAGTATCTGGGCTGCTACTAATATCTCCATGTCTCATGTTATATTCCTTATTTTTTGATACGAGAGTTCCTACAAACCCTCTATTTGGATTTATAAAATAATTGTGTAAATGGATCTATAATGAATATGAAAACTTTAATCATAATGATTACTGTGGGCGAGTTTTAACTTTTTGCTCTATTTAATAACCTATTTCTAAAAATGAGATTTTAGGCACTTCTATCTTTATGGTTATTTTATTTTCACTTCCACTAAGCCGTATAGTGCGTTAATACAATAGATTTTAGCCGCTCTTTGCAAGTCTTGTAATGTTAAAGAGGCATGTTCAACAAGACCCTTTTTTAACAATCCCATCACACCCGTCCCGTTTAACGCGCCAGAGCTAAAATAAGGGGTTAAAAGCCTGTTATGGATTTCTAAAATAAGGTTGCTCCTAGCACCCTCAGTGAGTTCCAAATCCTGGTTATAAAAGATTTCATCAAACATAACGCCTTTTTTAATGAGCGCTCGAGCCTTTTGATAAAAAGGGGCATAAGTGGTCTTATGGTATAAAAAATCATTGTGTTTATCAATGGGGGCTTCGCTCAAACGGATTTCTAGGCTTTTTAAAGGCTCTAAGGTTTTGTATTCTTTAATGAGCTTGCCCTTTTTGTTGAGTAAAACCCTTAAAACCCCTTCTTTTTCCAATTCAAAGTCCAAAAGATTGTCATCGTATTTAAAGTTAAAATATTGGGCGCTACTAATAAGGCGTTCTTTATGGGCGTTTTTATTGTTAATCTCTAATTTTTGATCCCTTTTGATAACTCTCATCGTCTCTATAATCTCAAATTCTATTTTGGGCATCACAAAAAAGGATTTTAAAAAGCTCTCTTCATATTCTTTTAGAGCTTTACTTTGATAAGTTACCCCACTCCCTACCCCCAAATGCAAAAAATCTTCGCTCGCTCTTTTTTCTAAAGTGCGGATAGGCACGCTAAAAAGGGCTTTTTTTCCTTCAACCATGCCTATCGCCCCGCAATACACCCCCCTAGGGCGTTTCTCTAAATCTTCAATGATTTGCATGGTTTTGATTTTAGGGCATCCGGTCACCGATCCGCAAGGGAACAACGCCTTAAAAATCTCAAACAAGCTTGTTTTTAGGGGCAATTGAGCTTCAATCTCGCTTATCATTTGATACACGCTCGGCAAGCTGATGATTTCAAACAATTGATTGACTTTCACGCTATTTTTTAAGGCCAAGCGGCTCAAATCGTTACGCAATAAATCCACAATCATCACATTTTCGCTTCTGTTTTTGTCGTCATTTTGCAAGAACAATCGGTTTTTTTCATCTGTCAAGGGGTTATTTGAGCGAGCGATCGTGCCTTTCATGGGTTTTGTAATAATCTTAATCGCTGTGTCCAAAAACTCTAATTCAAAAAACAATTCCGGCGAAAAGCTTAAAACACTCCCAAACTCATTTTCTATCAAAGCCTTAAAAGGCGTATTTTGGTTGTGTATCACTTCCTTAAAAACGCGCTTTGGTTTGGCTTTAGTGTCTAAAAATAAATCCATCGTGAGATTCACTTGATAGGTATCGCCATTTTTTAAATGCTCTTTAACGGCTTTAAACTGCTTGAAATAAGTTTCTTGATCTAAAGGGCTGTGGATTTTAGGGTAAAACGCATGCTCTTTTAAAGGCTCTAAAGAGTATTTTTTTCTTTCTAAAAATTGTTCAAAATACAAAAAAGGGGTTTGGCTTTGAAAAGTTTCATCTAAAAACGCTAAACGCGCTTCATACAAAAGATACCCCACAAAATACCCATTCCCCCTATTTTGAGAGATAAAATCTAGGGCGTTTTTAAGCTCATTAAAATTAGTGGCTGTGAGTTTTTTAACGCTTTTTTGATATTTAAAATCCCCAAAAATCATTTAATTTCTAGCAACCGCTTCGTATTTGTCTATCAAAAACACCGGGTTATAGCTCATTTTAGACCTTCTTAAACCCTCTAATCCTAGATCTTCTTCTCTGTTAGCGTAAGTTAGATGGCTAAATTCATTCAAAAGCAATTGCTGGTTGATGATTTGATACGCGCCCACAATATCTGTGCGGGCTTTTTCAATGTGGATGAGTGCACTCTCTTCGTTTAAAACTTCTCCAAAACTAAACGAGACTATTTCTCCATTCACCCTAATAAGCCCCCCCTTTAAATCCAAGCTTTCATAATTTTCTAACACGCTTTGAATGCCCTTATTTTCGTTGATTAACCCTATATCATCGGTCCGGCTTTCTAAAAACCACGCTTTAGAGGCTTCTAAAACTTCCTTTTTATTTTGAGGAGAAATTTTTTCATAAACAAAATTCGCATAGTTGGTTAAAAACTGGTTTAGGTGGTTTTTTTTCTTATGGTATTTTTTCCCTTTGAGCGCGATCAATTCTTCAATAGAATAAACATAATCGCTCCTGTCTCTGTTGTAAGTGAAATCAAACACCCCTACAAAATTGTCTTTCAAATCGTCTTTTTGCTCTAAAGTCAGGGAGTGGAATCTTAAATTTTTTTCTAATTTCAAAAGCTCTTTTACGCATTCATGCGGCCTCTTACCGATAGGGTAGAAATAAAAGGGTTTTTGATTTTCATAAGTGGTTTGAATCACCAAACAATCCCTAATCACAGCCACTTGAATGAGCCTTGCATGCTGCCATAAAAAGCAATTGGTAAAACTCACATCTGATAACACGATTTTTTGAGTGCTTAAAAACCTTGAAAACAAGTCCTTATGCGCTAGGGTAATTTTTTCAAACATGGCAACTCTCTTTTATTTTTTTAATTCTTTTAGGGCGTTTTCTTGAAATTTTCTAGAAATCTTAAAAACCTCTGTATAAAAACCCGTAAGAATTTCTCCATTCAAATGTTTGAAGTCCCTTTGGCTGAGTCGTTTTAAAATTTCTAGCTCTCTTTTAGGGCAATAAATGGGGCTTTCTTGTTTGATGAGAGCGATTTTTAAAGCGATTTCTAAGCGTTTGTCTAAAAGATCGCTCAATTCATTATCCAGCGCATCAATTTCAGCCCTTAAATTTTCTAAAAGACTATCCAAATTCTTTTGCATCTAATCAAACCCCTTTTAAGCCTTCTTCTTCTAGCCGCCATAAATCTTCTAAAGCCTCTCTTTTTCTTATCACTCTGATTTTGTGATCTTCTAGGGCTAATTCTAAGAGTTTGGGGCGCGAATTGTATTGACTGGCCATGCTAGAGCCATAAGCCCCAACCTTTTCTATGGCTAATTTATCGCCTGGCTCTAATTCTGGCAAATTGGCGTCTTTTAAAAAAGTGTCGCTGCTCTCGCACACAGGCCCTACCACATCGCAAGGCGAAATCTCACGCCCCCTACAAGGCGTTATGACCCTTATGGCATGCTTAGCATGATACAAACTGGGGCGTAAAAAATCATTCATGCCCGCATCTACGATTACAAAGCGCTTGTTTTGAGCCTTTTTTTCATACAAAACCTGCGTGATCAATTCCCCACTCTCAGCCACGATCGAGCGGCCCGGCTCACAAATGATAGTCAAATCCAAGCCTTGAAGCGCGTTTAAAATCCCTTGTGCGTAATCATAAAGCTTGATAGTCTCTTCATTTTCATAGCTCACGCCAATCCCTCCGCCCACATCAAAAAAACGCAAATCTATCCCTAGCGCTATCAAAGATTTAGCGATTTTAGCCACCTTTTGGCTCGCTTCTATAATCGGCTCTAAATCTAAAAGCTGCGATCCGATATGAAAATGCACGCTAACAGGCTCTAAAAACGCGCTTTTTTTAGCCCAAAGAAACATTTCTAAAGCTTCTTTTTCTCCCACGCCGAATTTATTTTCTTTCAAACCGGTAGAAATATAGGGGTGCGTTTTAGCGTCAATGTTAGGGTTGATTCTAATGGAAATCCTGGCCTTTATCCCTAAAGATTGAGCGATTGTTTCAATCGTTTTTAATTCCATAAAACTTTCCACATTCAAAAATAAAATGTTGAGTTTTAGGGCTTGTTCTATTTCAAACGCACTCTTACCCACCCCGCTAAACACGATCTTATAAGGCTTGATCCCAGCTTTTAAAGCCCTATATATCTCGCCTATGGAAACGCAATCCGCCCCGCTCTCTAAATGCGCCAATAAAGAGAGGATACTCAAATTGGAATTCGCCTTTAAAGCGTAGCAAATCAAAGATTTACGCCCCTTAAACGCTTCTTTATAATTCAAAAAAGCCTGTTTGATTTTGTCAAAATCATAGAGGTAAAAAGGGGTTTTGTGAGTTTGAAACAGCTCTTCATAATTAAACATGGAAAAACCTAACCATAAAATTTGAACGAAGCATTATAGCAAAAAAGCTAAAACGCCACTCGCATGCCCACATTCCCGGTTATATTAATATCTTGGTATTGCAAGCCCATCTTAAGCCCCACCCCCGCATTCACATACATCAAACGCCACAAATGCATTTCGCCTCCTGTGATCACGCTCGCAAAAGTGTTGAAAACTTCCCCCTTGCGATACAATAAAGTGTTTTCGCCCACAAAACGCACCGTATTACCGCCTTTAGATTTGATCAAAAGATCCCTACCCAATCTCGCCGTTACAAAATAATAGGAATTTTGACCAAAATATTTACGGCTCTCTAGCCCCATGTTGAGCGTTAAAACCGATTCGTTAGAGGGGTTTGAATGCATAACAAATCGCTCATAAGCAGCATCATTCATTTTGCCCTTCATCCCGCTCAAACCTATGAAATGATAGCTCAAGCCCACTTGAGGTTTTAACACCACGCTTTTTTGTTTGAACATGAAATCATAGCCGTAATTCCCGTTCACGCTCGTTGTCCAGGTGTTGTAACTATAGCGTTGGTTCAACACAGAGAGCAAAGAATTAGAAGAATTGATATTGCTCGCATTGCCTCCATAAGTTTCATTCGCGCTCAAAGTGAATTCGTTTCTTTTTAAAAAAGCCCTCGCATACATCCCCACATCCACATTATTACCCAAAGAATGCATGATATTCCCATTAAAGTCGCTATAGCCATAAGCCACATAACCTCCAAGGATCACATTTTTAACTAACCTGTCATAGCCCACATTCAAGCCATAAAGCGTGCCATTGCCCCCAGAAATAAAGCTCGCTCCCCCCACCCCTTGAACCCAAAGGTTATTGGGGTGTTTGCTAAGTTGAGAGTATTTGACAAAAACCTCGCTAGGGTTAGGATCGCTAAAACGCTTGTTTTTAAGCTCTAACAAGCGATTAGAAAAATCAGACTCTCCTTCTCTAGATCTAAAATCAGAGAGTTTTGTCAAACGGCTAGTTTGTTGGGTGTAACTCGCCAATTCTAAAAGGTTGGTAGCGTTATCCCTAAAATTAGGGTTAGAAATCAAGCTTGCGGTGTTTTGAAGATCTTTTGTTGCGTCTAAGATTTCATTCAAAGAGTGGTTTTCTAAATAAATCGGCGCAAAAAGCGGGTTTTCTTTAGTGTCTATCATCAATGTTGAAAGCCACTTGATAGCGTTATTCCCCCCTATCGCTTCAATTTGATTGAGCGCGCTTTGCCCTTGAATGCCCGCAATGTAATCTTGTAAGGTAGGGGGGGTAAAGTCCATCGCTTTATTGCCGTAAGACATTTTAACCTGGTTATAAAGGACAGAAAGGCTTAAAATGTTGTTTTGATGGGCGTTGTTTGAGTTAGGCAGTGCTACGCTCAATAATAACCCCTTATCTTGTAATAAAACCCGTTGGCCCAAATAAGTCAATACGCCGTTTTTTTCCTCTATGTGGTTTCCGTTGATATTGATTAAGGTATAGAGCTTCAAATACGATTGCAAGCTGTTAGGGTTGATATTGTAATCAATGTAACGGCTGCTTTTTAATAAAGTGTAAGTCGTGTTGTTGGCCATGCTGTTATTGACATTTATAAAAGGCGTTTGGGTGGTGTTGAGGTTAATGATCCCCTCCGCTTGAATGAGCGGATTTACAGGCGTTTGAGAATTTTCTAAATTAAAATGTATCGTTCCCAAATTATTCAAAGCCCCCCCTACTTCTAACCCATAAATCCCGGTACTTAAAGAAGCGTTTGAAGCGATTACTAAATTTTGAAGCACCTCTATTTTTTGCGTGGCGCTGTTGTTAAACGCTCCTTGAATGTTTAAGTTATTCGTTACAAAGCTGGCGTTTTTCTCTAACACCGCTTGGTTGGAAATCGTGAGGTTGTTGGCTTGGAATTGAGCGTTATTGTAAAGATACAGGTTTTTAATGTTTGCAGAGCCTTTAATCTTTGAAAAATCAACCACCCCGTTAGCGTAAATATTGCCTGAAAAATTGAAATCATTCGCCGTAACCATCAAACTTTCATCGTTATTATTTAAGGCGATTGGCGCGTTATTTGACGCATTACTAGAAGAAGCGCCATTCGTGCTTTGGGCGCTAAGCGCGCAAGGGTTTGTAGCACTAACTGCAGTTGGATCGCTTTGTTGCACGCAACTAGCGTTGATAAACAGATCGCCTTGAGACACGGAAATATTGTTACTACCGGCATTAATCTTAAGGCCGTTGCTAGCATCAAGCGTGGTGATGTTAATGTTAGAAACTTGATTAGACAATAAATTGAGCGTTCCAAAATGGTTAGTGAAAGCGATATGATTGTTTCCGGCAAAAATGAGCGAATTCCCTGCGTTAAAACTGAGCGTGCCTCCATTGGCGTTAGAGAAAGTGGAATTTTGCACAAAAACATTGCCTTGCGCGTTGAAGCTAAAATCCCCTTTTTGCCACACTTGACTCAAGCCATAGGGAGCGAAAAGCCCCTTTTTACCAAGATTAGGGATCAAATCCCCCAAACCTTGTTCATAAATAGGCCCTAAGCCTTTAGCCGCTAGGACTTTGTCTAAAACGCTTTTAATCTGCTGGTTTTGCAGCAAGCTTTCTAAAGAATTGAGCGTGTCTTGGCCTAAAAATTCGCCAATCATTTGCTTGCCTAAAGCCACTACATCGTTTTGTAAAGCCTCGCTCGGTTTGACAATATCTTGCAACATCACGCTTATGACTTGCCCTATATCGTTAGCGGAAATAAAGCCGGTGATCTGATTGAACAACCCTTTTTTACTCAATAAATCATTGATGGACATGCTCCCTATAAGCTTTTCAGGGTTTTGCAAATCAATGCCCCCTAGTCCGGCTAATCCCCCCACTAACCCGGTCCAAAAGCCTAATTTTTGTCTGATCAAATCCTTAATCGCCGTGTTCAAACCGCTATCATTCATGAGGTTATCAAAGTTATTCTGCCCTAAAAGCTGGCTTAGGGTTTGATTTTTTTGTTCAGGCGTTAAATACCCCCAGATCACACTACCACTCCCTAGCGTATTTACTATCAAATTCCCTAATCCACCGGCTTTGTTAATGGATTGCATCGCCACTTCGCCCAAAATATTAGCGAGCCCGGCTTGATTGAAAACCTTATTGATGCCCTCTTGGCCTAGCATGCTAAAAATCCCATCGGTTTGCGAGCTTACGATATTCGCTTGGTTGAGAATGAGCGAAGTTTGGCTGTTAAAAGTTACGCTAGCGCTCCCCCCAGTCCCCCATGCGTTCCCACTCCCTAAGGTGCCGGTAAGATAAATTTCTTTAGCGTTAAAAGTCGTGTCAATATAGCCCAAATCAGCCGAGCTGGACTCCAAAAGCTGCCCTAAATAAGTGCCTCTAAATTTTTGGCACACAATGTCGGTGTAATCGCAAGGTGTTTGATAGCCCAAGCCCCCAAAAACCACCGCACTATTGGTGTCTGTTTGCCCTATTTTAGTCGCTCCTATAATCAAAGCGCCGTTATTGAAATTTTGCACCACCGAATTGTTTGCGTTATCAATAAATGCGTTAATGTTTTTCCAATCGCTAGGCGTGATGAGTTTGGTGAGCTGGTTTAGCGCATCGCCTTTTAAATCGCTCAAACTTGAAAGCGAAAAATCATTCCCTAATATCTTTTTGATTTCAGGGTAGAGTTTGAGCACCATTTGCCCTAACGCTTTGATATTACTGAAATTATAGCCCTTGTTATAGATATGTAACGCGCTAATAGGGTTGCCTTGCGCGTTATAAGTTTGCGAGATGATAGAAGACTCAGAGATTAGATTGTTATTTTTCGTGGTGTTATTGCTGCCGTTAGCTTGATAGGATTGGTTGGGGCTATAATAGCCTTTCACGCTACTCGTGAGGTAAAACACGCCTTGTGCGTCATCGCTATAAGAATACACGCCATTAGCGTTGTTATAAACTTTTTGGTAGTTAAAGATTTCAGAGCTAATGTTATAGAGCGTGTTTTTAATGCCCGGGATTTGAGAGAGCGTAACGCTTAGTTGGTTATTTTTAAAGCTCTCGGTGATTTTTAGGGCGTTATTGAGAGGGTTAGTGAAACTATAAGTTTGGTTTTTAGCGTCATAAATCCCATCATTGATACGCATGCCAAAGAAGCTGATACGCTCATACCAATTACTATTCATGTTCGCTTGAATGATGTTATACACACGATTTTTATTGTCGTTTAGATCGCTTAGTAAATCAATGTTAGCGATGTTCAAACTCCCTTGATCGCCAAAAACAAGCTGGCTGTTTTTTAAATTCAACACGCTACTGTTGTTAGGGGTTAAGAGGTTGCCTCCCAAACTCAAGGGCGCTTTAATATCAAGGACTTGATGGAAAGTGATGGGGCTTTGAGAAAAAGCGTTATCATAGAAATTAAACGCCGTGTTAGAGGTGATAGCGCTAGAGCCTTGAAAATCTAAAGAAGAGTTATTGCTTAAATTAAACTGCCCTCCTAAAGAGATCGCTCCCTTAAACACGATAGAAGAATCATTCAAACTCGTAGTAATATTCGCTGAATTGAAATTGACCGCTCCGTTAAAATTGATATGAGCGTTATTGCTCGCAATCAAGCTCGCATAATCGTTGATCGTGGCGTTATTGGAAACATTAATCGTGCTTTGGTTGAGGTTGAGCGAGCTGGTGTCGTTCAAATTCAAATCGCCTTGAAGCTCTAGGGTTGAATGGTTGCTCGCATTGATAGAGGCGTTTTGAGAAAGACTGATCGCATTGGCTTTAATACTGCTTGTCCCCACTGAAACGCTTAAATTGGAATTGTCAAACAACACGCTTTTAGCTTGCATTTGATACAAACCAGAGCTTAAATTCGTGCTGTTGGTGAAACTGATCGCATTAACGGCATTGAATTTAAAAACAGATTGCGTTGTCCCCACATAGCCTCTAAAAGAGCTGTTAGAAAAATCCAAATTCAAAGCGTTGAAACTAAAATTAGGGTTGCCTTTATTTTGCGCGGTATCGTCTATAAAATAGGAGTTTTGAGCCTGAATGTTCGTGCTGTTAGAGACAAAATTCATAGAAGAGCTTTGCGTGCCAGCGGCGCGGTTATACAAAGTCGCGTTCGTTAAAAGAATGCCTTGAAGCCCGTTAAAATTAAGGCTCGCGCCCCCACCGCTAGAAATGCGGTTCCCGCTTTCAATGCTGCCGGTGATGTAAATCTTTTGCGCTTCATAATGCCCTGTGATAAAGCCTATGCATTGCAAATTCCAACAATGCCCACTCGCATCATTACTCCCTACACCCTTATTGTCCCCAAAGCGGATGATTACATTAGATTGCGGCGCATCGCTCGCATTTGTCCATATGCTTTTAGCCCCAAAAACAATCGCGCTGTTTTGCCCGGTGAACGTTTGAGAAAATTCCGCTTTAGTGAATAGAGTTTTCCCGCTCGCATAAAAATCAATGCTGTTGTCGTAATAGTAAATGGTGTTGTTTGCATTCCCTAAATTATTGTTATAGCTGTTAGGCATGTAGGTCATAAAACCGAGAGCGTTTTGATAATACAAGTGATCCGATTTTTCCATATCCACATAATCAAACACCATGCCAACGCCCAAACGCCGGATAGAAATGCTGTTGGGTGAAAAAACCTCTTGAAAATTGTAGGTTTGGTTATTGAAAGAATACACCACATCATAAACGCCATTACCTACGCTAGAGACGAGCTTTTCACTATTTGCCCCATGCCCTTGGTAGTTGATGAGCTGCCATAGATTTTTACTGAAAGCGTCGTTGTATTCAATTTCTTTAGAAGAGCTTACAAGGGTGATAGGGTTGCCATTAGTGATAGCTTCACCAATATTAATAACCGAATGAGCGTTAAAAGTAATTGTCCCATCGCCAAAAGACAAAGGAGCGTTCAAGTTTTTTAAAGTGATGTTATTGAGAGTAACTTTCCCTTTCACGCTCGTATTCGTAGGGCCATTAAACACCACATTATCAAAGGTTGCATTCCCTGAAATATTCACAGAGCCGGTATTATTAAAATTAGCGGTATTTTGAGAGCCATCACTATTGGTAGAGTTCCCAAAAACAGCGTTCCCAGCGATTTGCAAATTTGAATGAGCGTTAGTGAAATTCCCCACAAACGAAGTGGTCGCGCTAGAATTGTTGAAATTAAAAGAAGCGCTGTTGTTAAAGTTAGCGTTATTGAACGAAGCGTTTTTTGTGCTAATCTCAAACGAACCGCTATTGAACTGGTTGTTATTTGAAAAATTCAAGCTATCGCCGCTGAATTGGTAACTCCCTCCATTAAAGTTGGTGTTTTCAAAAGTCGCTTGCCCTGCATTGAAAATGAATTTCCCGTCTTTGGCTTGGTTAGTGAAAGTTGCGCCATACACCGAAAGCGTGCCGTTAGAATTTAGACCACTCAAATTCTGCGAATTGTCCATGTTTTGCGTGGAAAAAGTCATAGAGCTTGAATAGATTCCGGCGTTATGCTGCGTGATAGTAGCGTTAGCGATATTGATACTATCTACCCCATTAAAGACCAGATTGGCTGCCCCACCGGTGCCTATACGATTGCCAGAACGCAGATTCGCTGTGATATAGACATGATAAGCGCTATAAGTGCCGTTAGTCGTGCCTGTGCATTGGTAATAGGGCCAAGGCCCGCAATGCCCATTAAGAACGCTCCCTGAAGTGTCCCCAAAAGACACCGTGTCGCTAGAAGAAACGCTATTTCCAGTCCATGTTGCGTTATACCCAATCACCAGATTACTGCCACTCGCGCTAAAGGTTTGCTTAAACGAATTAGTATAGCTCCCCCATATTTGAACGCTCGGCAAGTAATAAGTCCCGCTCTCTGTAAAATTTTGAGATTTAGGAATATAATATTTATGGTTATACCAAGGCATGTCAGCATTAATATAACTTGAAGCGGATAAGTCAAATTGTGATCCGCTGATTGTAGGGGGTGGCGTGTAAGTCCCGCTCTCTAAAGCTTGGATGATAATGGAATTAGGGCCAAAAGTTTCTTGCAGTTTGTAGATAGTATCCCCTATTTTGTAGCCCACTTGATAGACTTGCGTAGGGTTTGTAGAGGATTTAGAGGGCGAAGAGTCAGTGCTTTTAGATGTTGCAGCGCTTTCGCTCAAAAGCTGTCCGGTAACCCCATTATAAGTGATCGTCTCCCACAAACCTTGAGCGAAACTTTGCGGATCTGAAGAGCTTTCGTTCGTTTTTAAGGCGTTTGTCAAGCCATTGATTGCATGGTTTAAAAGATGATTATAAGTGATCCCACCGCTAGAATTTAAAATCGTTACGCTCTTCTCACTGCCTAAACTTGTGAGGTTGAAAGTCGTCCCTTGAGCGAGAGTGATTTTAGAACTCCCAAAATCAAGGGTTGAGCCATTGTTCAAGTCATTTTTACCGCTTAAAGTAACGCTACCGGTAACACTCATGTTGCTTGTATCAACAGAAGTGTTGAATGTCGTGTTGTTAAAACTCGCACCCTCATTAATGGTGATTTTACCGGTATTGTTAAAAGTGGCGTTATTAAACGAAGCGTTTTGGATTGTTAGTTGGTGGTTTGAATTGTTAAAGGCTTGCTGGAAAATTACAGAACCCTTAAGAGTGGTAGCGTTACCACTAAAAGAGCTGTTTTCAAACACCATTTGGGGGTGCTGAGCGCTGTTAGTTGGATTAGTTTGGTTATTAAAAGTAAAAGTCCCCCCATTAAAGGAGCTGTTTTGGAAAGTGGCTTGATTGTCAAAAGTATAGGAAGCGTTACTAAACGAAGCGCCATTAAAGGAACTTGTGCCTTTAAAATTAAAACTACCGCTATTAAAAGCGGTGTTATTAGTAGCGTTAAACTCTTTATTAAAAGTGAATGCCCCCCCATTCCATTTCGCCCCGCTAAAAGTGGCGTTCTCTTCAAAAGTGAAACTGCCGCTTGCATTACTAAAAGTCGTGTTAGTAGCGTTAGTCGTCCCTTTAAAAGAATAGCTAGGCCCAGAAGTGGAGCAATTAGCCCCTACGCCCACACTAGCTAAAGAACTGCAAGTATCCCCATTTAAAGAAACCGAATTAATGGTAATGGCGCTGTTAGCATTGCCTATATTCACTTGCGAAGTTTTATACGCGTTGATATTGGAATTGATATTGACCTTATTAGCGTTCAAGTTTAAAGTGGCTGTGCCGGTGTGCGTGCCAGCTCCCGATCCCACACGATTGCCCACTTCTACGCTGTTATTCACATTGATAGTCCCAGCGCTAAAAGTA
The DNA here is from genome assembly GCF_006439795.1 of Helicobacter pylori. Taxonomy (GTDB): domain Bacteria; phylum Campylobacterota; class Campylobacteria; order Campylobacterales; family Helicobacteraceae; genus Helicobacter; species Helicobacter pylori_CR. The sequence continues at coordinate 62,029 of NZ_VEYL01000005.1, read as the reverse complement.
ATATTAGTATGCCCATTAGGATACCAAGAAGTGAAGCTATTCCCACTACTCGCACCTAGATTAAAAGTAGCGTTACTGCCTAATTCAATGTCTAAATTCCCCCCATTATATTCCCCTCCGGTGTAGTTATACAGACCGCTTAAAAAATAAGTGCCGTTATCATTTTTTAAATTGGCTGTGATGTCTTGGTTGTTTTGAGAGTGGTAGTAATTAGCCGCATTACCCCCTGCCCAAGTTTTTGTGATGAGTTGGTTTCCTGTGTATTGTTGTGTTTTTTCCTCCCATTTATCGCAACTCCATAGAGCATACCATGGACGATGCACGCATACCCTTTGGCTTTTTTCCCCCCAACTAAGCCCCAAAATATCTGTTCCATCAGCATACACCCCACTAGCAAACCCACCAATGAGTAAAGGCGTAAGCCATAAAGGATGCTTTAAGATTGTTTTTTGATTTTGATGCGATCGTTTTATGCTTTTTGGTTTCTTTTTAAACTTTTTCATTGAATGCTACCTTCTTATTTCCTAGATAGTAACAAAACCTCCCCTTTAAATCAAAGCACATTTTTTCCAAACAAACGCCAAAAAAACAAAGTGCACACCAACACAAACAATTCCTTAAACAGCCATTCGCTTTGAGCGTGCGAGCGGGCAAATTCAGCGCTTTGGAGTGCGACTTCGCCCGCTTTTTGAGCGTTTAAAATATAAGGCGTGTAATAAAAAACAAAGAGCAAACACAACGCCCCTATCGCCACGCCAAGGATCAAATACACTAACGATCTTTTATAATAAATAAACGAAATGATTTCATAAAGTAACACCACAAAACCGATCGCGCCTAAAACATAATTGAAACGCACAAAGATTTGCGCCATGAGTTTCCCGCTCTCAAAGGGAGTCAAATTAAATTCAGGCAAAATGCTTGGGGCTTTGAAAACAATGGGTGCGACCATCATCCCTAAAGTGATCAAAGAGCCGCCCAAAATGCCTAAAAGAAGCAAATACACCCCTAAACCAAATTTTTTCATCTTCCACCTTTTTTAAGATTTTTGCAACAAATGGTTATAGTCTTTAAACTGCCACACTTGAACTAAGGGCATAAAAAATTCTAAAAGGGCTTGAATGTCAGTGATTTTATCTTTTAAACCGATAAACACTTCAATCTTCACGCCTTTTTCTAATAAAATTCTAATTATAGAATCACTATACTTGTAATCCAATAAAAATTCTAATTCTTCTAAAGAACCCTTTTTTTTAAAACGCTCCAATTGAGTGCTCAAGCCCACTTCCTTATAAAAGTTATCCATGTAGCTTTGCGGATCTTTTTGAAACGAAGAAAGTTGCAAGCGTTTGAACGCCAAACTCTTATGCGCTAGCATGCACGGCGAAAACAATAACAAAGAATTGATGCGGCGCTGTTGTAAGACTTCATTATAAGCGTATTCTATCGCCTTAATCACCCCCATAGAAAAGCCTGACACATCATAAGCCCCTTTTAAAAGCCACTCTTCAAACAAAACGCTTTCATTAACAAACCCAAAACCACTAAAAAAACGCATTTTCACCCGTTCAATAAATCATACAAATGAGAATGTTCTAAATATTCTTGCTCCAATAATAGAGCGCTTAACCGCTTGCAAGTCGTTACTTGGGGTTTTAAAAACTCCAGTTGCTCTTCATAAAGAACGCTTAAAGACTCTTTTGTAGGGGCTAAAAGAAGCTCACTGGCCATAAATTCGTTCAAAAATTTCGCTTTTTGCAAGTCTTGTTTAGACAGACTATAACGCTCCTTATAGAGCAACTCTAAAATAATTGTCCCGCTCAAATACACTTTAATGTAATTTTTAATCTCGCTCTCGCTATGGATTTTATTTTCATTAAAAGCGATAAATTCCCCTAATAATGGCGCTTTATCAAATTCAATTTCTAGCCAATACGCGCTCAAGGCTTTCGCGCTTTGATACAAAGCGACTAATTCTTTTTGGTTTTCGTCTAAGGTTTGGGGCTTTTTCTTGCCATAAGCGATCTTGTCTTTCACTTCTAAAATGTCGCTCTCAGCGATTTCGGTTCGTTGGTGTTTTAGGGCGTTTAGAGCGCTTTCATTGATTAGAGTCGCTAACATCGCCCCGCTAAAACCCACGCAAATTTTAGCGATCTTAAGATAATTGAGCGCATGCTTTTTGTTTTCTAAAAGCTTTTCTAAAATGCTTTGTCTTTCTAGTAAATCCGGTAAAGAAATGAAAATACGCCGATCAAATCGTTTGCTCCTTAATAGCGCTTCATCCATCACTTCCATTTGGTTAGTCGCTCCTATCACCACCACCTCATCGTTTTGCAAAAACCCATCCATTTCGGTTAAAAGCTGATTGAGCGTGGCTTCTCTTTCATCGCTCCTATGCCCTCCCCTAGCCTTACCCAAAGCGTCAATTTCATCAATAAAAATAATAGAGGGGGCATGCCTTTTAGCATGCATGAAAAGTTCATGCACTTTTTTAGCCCCAGCCCCCACATAAATTTGAGAAAACGCACTCCCGCTTTCATAAAAAAACGGCACTCTGGCTTCACTCGCTAAGGCTTTAGCGATCATGGTTTTCCCCACTCCAGGAGGCCCGATTAAAAGCACGCCTTTAGGGAGAAAAATCCCCAAATCCTGGTATTTTTTAGGGTTTTTTAAATAATCTATCACTTCTAATAATTCTTCTTTAACTTCATCCACCCCTGCAATGTCTTCAAAACGCACCCCTAGCGCATCGTATCGCTGGAATGCATTTTCTAATTCGTTTTTAGATGCACTTTCTAAACTCATTTTAGTATCCAATCGTTTGGGCAAACGCCAAAAAATCCCAAAAAGCATGCTAGAAATGAAAAAAAGCAACGCTAAATTCATTTTAGAACCCTTGCTTAAATTTTCTCGTCTTTCTATGGGCATGCTTTCTGGGATTTTATAAACTCTTAAAAAGGCTTCTTTGTTGGTTTTATAAAGACCCTTGTTAGCATAAAAATAATTTTCATCTTCAACTAGAGTTTGCTTAGGGTGAGATTGGATCACATAAAAAAAGTCCTTACCCGATATGAGCCTAGAGACATCGCTCAAAATTAAAAAAAGAAGCAAGCAAAAAGTAAGGATCAAAAACCCTAACGCCAACACAAGCGAGCGGTTTTTGATGCGTTTAAAGGGAGCGGTGAGGTTTTCTAAAAATTTAGAAAACGGCATGATTTTCCCTCTCCTTAATTTCATACTCTTTGATTTCTAAAAAACTAGCCCTTAAAGGCTTATCGCTTTTGATTTTAATGGGGTTGAAAAATTGATCTAAGGCTTTAAATTCGCCGTCTTTTTGCGTTTCCACTAAGGCTTTTAGGGGCGTATTGAGCTTGAGTTGCAATTGCCTGAACGCCTTATTTTTATGAAAAATCAAATCTTTAATCGCATTCAAACGCTTTTTAGAATCTTCCAAGCTCACGCTATCAGTCATCAAACTAGAGAGGGTGTCTTTGCGTTTGCTGTAAATAAAAGGGTGGATGTGCGTTAAAGGCAAGCTTTCTAAATTTTTAAACGCTTTTTCAAAAACGCTTTCGCTCTCGCCCGGATGCCCTACAATAAAATCCGTGCCGATAGCAAAATTCTTAGAAGCGATTGTTTCTAATAATTCCCTATCGCTTTTAGTGCGGTTTCTTCTGTTCATCCTCTCTAACATGAAATCATGGCTGTGCTGTAAAGCGATATGCAAATGTTTTTCTAAAAAATCCTCTTCTAAAAGCTCTAAAAATTCATCGTTGATTTGATTAGGCTCTAAGCTCCCAATCCTTATGCGCTTTAATCCAACAATCTGGCTTAATTTTTTAATCAATCGTGCGATATTGCTTCCTCTATCTTTCCCATAGCTCCCTACATTGGTGCCGGTTAAAACCACTTCTTGAACCCCTTTAGAACATAAAAGGCCCACTTGCTCTAAAATTTTCCTTTCTTCAAAGCTCCTAGCCCTCCCTCTCACGCTTGGGATAATGCAATAATTGCAGTCAAAATCACAGCCTTCTTGGATCTTGATAAACGCTCTAGTCTTACCCACAAACTCGCTCACCATCGTGGTGTCTAAGTGCTTGTTTTCTAAATTGTCATCTATAAAAAAACGCTTTTTTTCTTGTAAAAGCGCGTTAATCTTTTCTTTATTGTCATGCCCAAAAACGCCCTTTAAAAACCCTTTTTCAAAAAGCTCTTTGCCTTGGGTTTTCACCCCACAACCAGTAAATAACACTTCCTTATCCAATCGCGCCATTTTTTTAGCGTAACTCCTTACCGCGCTATCGGCCCCATTGGTCACGGTGCAAGAATTGATCACAATAATATCGGCTTCTTGTTCTTCTAAGGTCGCGCTAAAATCCTTTAAATTTTCGCCCATCACTTGCGTGTCAAAAAGATTCGTCCTGCACCCAAAAGTTTTAAAATAGACTTTTTTCATTTTTGTTCCCTTTTATTCCCAAAACCATCGCCTAGAGCATCAGCATCCACTTTAAGCAGCTTGCTGGTCGTATAAGCGATATGGATATTTTCTTCTTTCAAAAAAGCTTCAACAATTTCAGCCACAATCTTGCTCCTTAAAGACATGGTCGCATACGAATTGGTTTGATACCACACCGAGATTTTTATCCCGTTACTTTCAGGCATCAAAAAGCATCGAGGCTTCACACTCAAACTCCTTAAAGAATACCGGTCGCGCATTTTATTGAGCTGTTTATAGGTAATATCCGTGTATTCTTTAGACAATTCTGTAGCGATGTTGAGTGCAATTTTAGAAGCTTTTTTAAAATCAGAATCAAATGTAACGCAAAAATCCACGCCATCCCAAACCGTTTTCATCCCAAAATGGCTGTAATTAGCAAACATGGTGGTGAAAATATAATTATTAGGCACAAAAATAATCCGGCCCGCTCTCCTGTTGTTCGTATAAGTGGTAAAGGTTACGTCTTCTAAAATCGTAATGTGCAACATAGAAATATCCAACACATCGCCAATAAAAATATCCGTCCCCTTAGCGATACGCACCCTATCGCCCACATGCACGCTCCCCCCAATCAAAATAATAAACCACCCAAGCAAGCTCATGAACAAATCTTTCATCGCAATCGCTAGGCCCGCGCTCGCAAAGCCTAAAACCGTGACCAAGTAAGTAACGTTTTCTAAATAAGAAAAAAGAAAGATTAAAACGATCACGCTCACATTCACGAAGTTAATGGCTTTATTCACGGTATAGACGCGCTCATTATTTTCAATGTATTTACTGGAAATGATTTTTAAAATCCAAGCAAACACCACGCTCAAAAGGGCCGCTAAACACACATAAACCAATTTAAAAAGCTGGTTTTTAACTTGAGATTTAACGATGCTTATAGCCTCATCGCTGTCTTTTTGGAAAATCCCAATCGTGGTTTTTAAAATGTTTTGAGCCCCTTGCAATTCCAAGCGTTTGGCTTGAGTTTGATAAATTTCATCGCTTAATTTCGCGCTTTTATCCAAAGCGTGCCACTGATTTAAAAGCTGGTGTTTTTGATCTAAAAGCCTTAAAACTTCTTCTAAAGAAGTCTGGTTGTTTTTAAGACTTTCATGCTTTAAACGCATGCTTTTAATGAAAGAAATGCCATCAATGATCGCAATAGGGTTAGCGATATTAGGGATATTGGGGATATTAGGACGCTCTATCAAATCCTTAAAAGGATTGACCCCATAGCTTTCAAACATTTTTTGCTGGGATTCTAAAGCCTTTAAGGTGTGCTCTAAGGTGCTAATCTTTAATAAATCCTTACTTTTTTTATTTTTTAAACGCCTTAATTCCTGCCTCACGCTCTCTTTTTCGGTATAAATTTGATTGTAGATCTTATAGTTTTCAAATTTTTTCAACCACACATTATCGTCTTTGGCGAGTTTTTTATCCACTAAAGCCATTTGTTTTTGTATGGACAATAGATCTTGGCTTTTATCTTCTGCTTGTAAAAACAAAAAACAAAAGAATAATAATACCCTTAATGCCATTTTTCTAACACCTTTATGATCGTTTCTTTGGGGATATGAGAGGCAATTTCAAACGCTCCAACGCCTTTAGGCAGAATGAATTTGATTGCCTTATTCTCGCTTTTTTTGTCTAAAAACAAGCGTTCGTAAAATTTTTGAATATCTGTGATTTGGTAATTAAATATCAAATCAAATTTTTTCAATAAATCTTCTATGCGTTCGTATTCTTTTAGAGTGAGCATGCCTAAAGAAAGGGCTAAATCATTAGCCATGCGCATGCCAATAGCGATCGCTTCGCCATGCAAAAATCGCTCATAATCAGTCTCTTTTTCTATCGCATGCCCAAAGGTATGCCCGTAATTGAGCCCAGCCCTGATATTTTGCTCTTTTTCATCTTGCATAACGACTTGAGCTTTGATATAAACGCTTTGAAAGATTACTTCTTCTAAACAATCTTTTAAATCCTTTGTTTCCAATCTTTCTACCAAGTTTTTATCAAAACACACCGCCATTTTAATGATTTCAGCAACCCCTGCTTGAAATTCCCTTTTTTCAAGGGTTTTTAAAAAAGACAAATCAATATAAACCGCTTTAGGCTGGTGGAACGATCCGATTAAATTCTTGCCATAAGGCGTATTGATCCCTGTTTTCCCCCCCACGCTCGCATCCACTTGAGCGAGCAAAGTCGTAGGGATATTAATAAAATCAATCCCCCTAAAATAAATACTGCTAGCAAACCCCACCATATCGCTTATCACTCCCCCACCAAGGGCTATCATTAAAGAATGGCGGTTTAATTGCATTTCAAAGGCGTTGTTTAAAATGCGCTCTAGTGAATGAAAATTCTTGTATTTTTCTCCGGACTCTATCACGCACACTCTGACTTCTAAGGCTTTCAAGTGCTTTAATAAATACGATAAATGCAACCCGGCCACGATGCTATCGCTAATAATGAGGGCTTTTTGTTTCAATTTAATTTCAGGCAGTTCCCCCAAAAACACTTTATAGCTTTTTTCTCTTAAAGGGATTAAAATTTCTTGCATTCTTTCACTCCGCTACAGGGATAAAAATTTGAGGGTTATCATCGTTTAAAAACGCTAATTTTTCCACTTTAGTGGATAAAAACCACCAAAAGCGCGTGTGCGTGATGCACTCTTCAAAAGGCATGAAATGCAAAATGGGATTTCTTAAAGAATTGAGATACATGATAGGATTTCTAATATCGGTTTGGAAAATCTCAATCTTGCGGTTGAGCGTGTTGGCTAAATTTTCATAATGATTGACAATCTCGTTTTTATAGCGCTTGTTAGGGTCAAAATCATAGAGCAACAAGCCCAAATCCATTTGCATAGACACATCAAAAATCACTGAAGACATGTCCTCATTAATATCCAAGCTTTCATTCAAAACCACCACGCTTTGAGAGGTTTTAGACAAGCCGGAAGTGTTGGTTTTATAAACTGGGGTAGCTGTTTTATACAAGGCCTTTCGGTGTTTTTTAGATAAAAAAAGCTCTCTGCCTACCACGATTAGGCCCATTTTTTTCTGGTGGTCTTCATGGAGTTTTTGGATAAAACTTTTCCTGTAAAAATCAAAATTCACTTCAATGCTTTCGGTTTCTAGCGCTAAAAATTTATGGTAAAACTTAGGGCTAGTGGGGTGTAAAACCTGGATATAGAGCTTGTAGCTCTTTAAATGTTTGTGCAAAAACAAGGCTTGATACACATCGCGCATCATCGCTTTTCTGTTCTGCAAACGCATATCAATGTATAAATAAATGCTCTTACCAAAGGGGGCTGGGAACTGCCCCACATTGCTTTTGACTTGAAGATACACCGCGTTTAAAATTTCCGGATTACCCGCCACTAAGAGAATGTCTCGCGGCTGGATAACCAAAGATTTAGTGGAAAGCAACAAAACATCGTTGCGATAAAGCCCCACAATCCTGTATTCTTTTTGCCTGATAGAGCCAATGTGTCTGTAAGCAAAAACACTCCCAAAAGGCACATCAATCTCCATGATCTCGCCCTTGCCTAACCCAAACTCTCTAGGGGTGCTAGGGATATTGGGCAAACGAGAAATGAATTTATTGGCTAAAACTTCAAATTCATCAATCAAAATAAGCTTTTCATCTTTATTTTCTTCATTGTTTTCTAAAGTTTTTTCACCATCTCTTTTCACGCTCAAAACCACGCGCATGCGTTTGAAATGGGTTTGAATGATTTTATGAATGATGCGCTGTTCTTTAAAATCTTGTATGATTAAAAACGCATCGCTCACCTCATCGTTTAACACTTGCAAAAGCCTGAAACTAGAAGTCGCATCAAAACAATAAAAAGCGAAAGTGCTTGGGTAGTTTTTAGGGATAAGGCTCTCATTTTTGACAACCACTATATAAAAATTATGATTAGAATAATGCCTTAGCACCAAGTCTAAAAAATTTTTTGCTACAATGCCATCTAAGATAAGGGCGATTTTTTTCAATTCCAAGCTTCCTAAAAAATGATTACGCCATTATATCCAAGATTAAGGCTTAAACGATGGATTTTCAACTCCAAGCGACGGACAATAACGCGCGAGCTGGTCTTTTAAATTTAGCCCATTCTCAAGTAACAACGCCTGTTTTTATGCCAGTAGGCACGCAAGGCTGTATCAAATCTTTAGACGCTATGGATGCACAAGAAATTTTAGGCGCTAAACTCATTCTAGCCAACACCTATCACATGTATTTAAGGCCGGGCGAGAAAGTGGTTGAACAATTAGGGGGCTTGCATCGTTTCGCTCAATTTCATGGGAGTTTTTTAACCGATAGCGGAGGGTTTCAAGCCTTTAGCTTGAGCGATAATGTCAAATTGCAAGAAGATGGGATCGTTTTTAAATCCCATATTGATGGGAGCAAGCATCTATTCACGCCCGCTAAAGTTTTGGACATCCAATATTCTTTGAATAGCGATATTATGATGGTTTTAGACGATTTAGTGGGCTTGCCCGCTCCCTTAAAACGCCTTGAAGAATCCATTAAAAGAAGCGCTAAATGGGCGAATCTTAGCCTAGAATACCACAAACAAAAAAACCGCCCCAACAACAACCTTTTTGCCATTATCCAGGGTGGGACGCATTTGAAAATGCGCAGCCTTAGCGTGGGATTAACGCATGAGGGTTTTGATGGCTACGCTATAGGCGGGTTAGCGGTGGGGGAAAGCGCTGATGAAATGCTAGAAACCATCGCACACACCGCCCCCTTGCTCCCCAAAGACAAGCCTCGCTACTTAATGGGCGTAGGCACGCCTGAAAACATTTTAGACGCTATCAGTTTGGGGGTGGATATGTTTGATTGCGTGATGCCCACCAGAAACGCCAGAAACGCCACCCTTTTCACGCATTCTGGCAAAATTTCTATCAAAAACGCGCCCTATAAATGGGATAATACGCCTATTGAAGAAAATTGCACCTGTTATGCTTGCAAACGCTATTCTAAAGCCTATTTGCACCATTTGTTTAGGGCTAAAGAAATCACTTACGCTCGTTTGGCTAGCTTGCACAATTTGCATTTTTATTTAGAGCTAGTGAAGAACGCCAGAAACGCTATTTTAGAAAAGCGGTTTTTGAGTTTTAAAAAAGAATTTTTAGAAAAATACCACTCTTGTTCGCATTGAGTGGTAAAATGTAAAAAATACTAAAAAGCATTTTTTACAATCAATGACAAAGAGCTTGCGTGAGTAAGCGATAACTTTTTAAAAAAAGCGGTCTTCTTGAGTTAGGGGGTTATTTAAGGGGGGTTGTAGGGGGAATTATTTCAAAATACCCCCTATCCCCTTAAGGAAGTGAGTTTTTACTATAAAAATTAAATTTAAAAACCCTATTTTTTGAAAAAATGTAAGGTTTTGAGTATCCATTCAAGGATAACAAAACCCTATCTTTGATAGATCTCAGGGTGGGTGCTTTTAAAACGCCTGTGGAACCAAAAATAACTTTCTGGGTGGTTTCTGATCACTTCTTCGCACAAACTCGCTTGGGCTTGCGTGCATTCTAAAATATCATTTTCAGCGTTATCAGTGATTTTAGAGCGGATACTTTCATAATAGGTCGCTGTGTAATGCGAATAATCGTCATTAAAATCAATGAATACCGGCTGGATGTCTATATTGTAGCGGCGCGATAAAATAGAAGCGATCGTGGTGTGCGTAGCGTCTTTATTAAAGAATTTCACCACCACCCCATCTTTAGGCACGACATTTTGATCCACTAAGATCCCCACAAGGCCGTTGCCTTGATTATACATTTTAATGAGTTCTTTCATCGCTCCCACTTTATTGACAAAACGCACCCCAAACGCTTCTCGCCTGCTCATAATCATGTGATTGATGGGAGCGAATTTAGTCAAACGCCCCAAACACCCCCTACCATAATTTTCATAATATTGCGCTAAAGTCGTGCCTACCGCTTCCCAATAGCCAAAATGCATGCATAAAGTGATCGCTTGGCCTTCCTTATTTAAAGACTTCCACACATTTTCTTCATTGATGAGCGTGAAACGAGCGTCGTATTCAGCCTTAGGGATAAAGATCACTCTAATGGTTTCTAAAATGATGAAAGCAAAATTTTCATACCCCTTTTTAATGATCCTTTTTTTCTCTTCTTCGCTTTTAGAATCTCCAAACACAAAATCCAAATTGGCTTTAGCGTCAAAATAACGGCGCCTATCAAAGGTTCTCATCAGCCACGCTAAAGCTTTAATGCACCTTAAAAACCAAAAATGGGGCATTTTAGCCAAAATAAACCCCAAAATATTCACTAAAGATTCCACGATAAAAATACTCAAAATACGCAGTTCTGTTTTAAAACCCTTATCGTCTTGTTTTGATATTTTTTCGTGTATGAGTCGTTCTTTGTAAGTCATTCTTTTTCCTTTAAAATGCTTAAAACGCATTCTTTAATCTTTTTAGGCTCTATGTTTTGGATAGAAAAATCCTTTTTATGGTAGTTGGCGTTTGAATTGCTGGTGAGCGAAACATTGATCGGGCTTTCTAATTTAAAACGCTCCATGGGCGTGTTGCCATAAAGGGTGATGCTAGGTTTTTGCAACGCCCATGCTAAATGCGTAATGCCCGTATCGCCCCCAATAATCAAATCCATTTTAAAGAGCAACGCCTTAACCTCGTTTAAAGTGAGTTTAGGGAGCAATAACACATCGCGCTGGTCTTTTAAAGCACCATAAAGCGTGGCGGCTTTCTTTTCATCAGCATGCCATAACAAGCAAATTTGAAAATTTTCTAACGCTAACGCCAGCTCTTTAAAGCACTCTGTGGGGTAAGTTTTATTGATTTTAGAGGTTTCTAAAACAAAAAGGATTTTTGGCTTATTTTGATTCAAATTTAACGCACCAATTTTTGGAGAATCTTGATAAGAAAACACTTTAGCCCTAGAATTTAAGCCCTCTGAAATTTCTTTTTTAGGCAAGTTTAGGGCATGGAATAGGAGCGTGAAATTGCGCTTTAAAACAGGCTCACTATAAGCGATAGAAACTTTTTGCGAATAAAAAAACGCGCTCAAACCCTCTCTAGCCGAAGCGTAATCAAAGCCGACTTTTTTAGGGGCTTTTAACATTTGAGTGATGAGAGCGGATTTGACTAGGCCTTGCATGTCAATGACTATATCGTATTCATAAGCCCTTAAAGATTTAAAAAGCTTGAAAATCTTCAAAGGGTTAAAGGTTGTAAGCGCGCTTTTTAAAGCGATGGGGTGTAATTTATCAATATAAGGGGAATGCTCTAAAATCGCGCTGAATCTTTCATCCACGAACCATTCTATTTGAGCATTAGGCAGACACTCTTTGATCACCGCCAAAAACACCGCGCCAACGATAATATCCCCAAGCGCTGAAAGCCTGACAATCGCTATTTTCAAGCAAACTCTATCGTCAAAGGAATGGGCTTAACGAGTTTAGGGAGCATCTCTTTAGCCAAGTAAAGCGTATCGTTAGAATGGATCACAAGCTTGTTTTTTTCTAGCGTGTATTTTAGATGATGGCTGTCTGTCAGGCACAAATTTTCAGCTAAAGAAAGGATAAAACTCAGCCATTGTAAGGTTAAAAGGCTTGGCATCATCGTGCTCATGTGGGCGATAGCGTTGTCTTTAGGGATTTTTTTATGGCTGAATTGCGCCAATAAGCAAATGATCGCTCTATCCTGGTGGCTAAAGCCATAACTCAAAGCGTTCAAAATAAAATACGCGCTGTGCTTGTGGGCTAAATAGACGCTTAAAATCTTACCCATGCTCGCTAATTCCCCCGCAATCTTTAAGTGGAAAAGGTATTTTTCATCTATTTTATGCAAAGGCGATAGGGCTTCAAACAATTTTACGCATTCTTTTTTGACCTTTTGGCTGTGCTTTTCATGGGGCAAAAAGCGATCCTTTAAAGAGATGAGAGAGGGGTTGATATTGGGGGGGAATTTATGGTAATGGTGGCGCAACAAATCGCTTAAAAACACGCCTTCTCTCACCCCTACGCCACTGGTGATCATCAAAGAAGTTTTTAAATGCTCCAAAACGACTAACAAAATCAACGCCCCACCCCTGATGCTATCCAAACGCTCTTCATTCACCCCCAAAAGCCGTAATTGATCTTCTTTGAGCACAACAATCTTTTCAATGAACGCTAAATTTTTATGCGCATCTATTTCATAACCATGCAAAGAATCAATAGGGTAATCAAAGCGTTTCATCAATACCTTACTCAACGCCCTGATCGTCCCCCCCACCCCAAAGGCGTTTTTATGCTTAAAGGGCAGTTTGGAGATCTCTTTTTGGATAAAGGCTTTAGCCAATTTGACATCTAAGTCTTTGTCTAAAAACATTTCTTTAATGCGAATCGTCCCAACATCAAGCGAGATGAGATCCTTAATCTTGCCCTTTTCAATCAACGCGCACTCCGTGCTACCCCCTCCAATATCTATCGTGATCCCTGAATTTTTATGCAACAAATTCGCGCACGCAATCCCGCCATAGAGTGCTTCTTTTTGCCCATCAATGATTTTGATTTGCAAACCGCAAGCCTTTTTCACCCTCGCTACAAACTCCAACCGATTAGGGGCATCGCGCACCGCTGAAGTCGCTACGCACAGGATTTTTTTGCTTTTGTATTTAAGAGCGATTTCTTTAAATTCGCTCAAGGCTTTAATGGCTCTTTGCATGGGGATTTCTTGTAAAACCCCATTAAACGCATAACAACCCTCTGAAATCCTAACCCTAGATTTGGTTTCAAAAAGCAAGTAAAACCCAAACTGACTCGTCTTTTTAAAGATAGCCAAACGCACTGAATTAGAGCCTATATCAATCACGGTTGTGATTTTAGCCATTGCTAGCCTTTAATCTTGCTCTTTCAAGCTTTCGTATTTGTATTTCAATTCCTCTTTGCTCTCTGCATTGTTAGGATCCGGTAAAATCGCATCTACAGGGCATACACTCACGCAACGAGGCTCATCATCATCATACCCGTAACACTCTGTGCATCTGTCTGGATCAATATTATAAATGGGATCGCCCTCTTCAATCGCCTCACTAGGGCATTCTTCTCTGCAAGCATCGCACGCAATGCATTCATCATTCACCAATAATGACATGACTAACTCCTTTTAAAAAGTTTGAATACGATTTTTACTCTAAATTAGCTTAAAATTCAATCTAAAAAGACTATTTTTTTTTGATTTTGAGAATGGGGGACTTCTTCTAGCACGCCTAAAACCCCTAAATCTTTTAAATGGGTGTGGTCTGGCTTGCGGGTTTCTACAAACACGCTCAAGCCCAAACGCCAAGAAAATTCTACCATGCCCTTTAAATCTTCTTTCAAAAGCTCTTCATCTAAAATGACCCCATCAGAGCCTTGAACAAGCGATTCTAAAAGCTGGTAATGGCTGATGAAAAGATCCTGATGGACAATCAAAGAACTCGCATGGCGGCGCAATAACCCTAAAACTTCTAAATCAAACACGCTTGGCACGCCTATTTCGTATAATCCTTTGAAATTGACAATGACGCATTCTGTGCGGGTGTTTTCTTCCAAAAGCGTTTCTAAAACCTCATCAGGGGTTACAAAAACGCAATCTTTAGTTTGAGGAATGACTCTAGGCAAGTAAGGGTTATACGACAGGCTTTTACCTAACATTTCATAAGAAAGCATGCCCTCTTTTAAGGCTAAGCTTTTTTGTAAATTTTCTAAAATCCCTATTTCTTGCATTCTTGAATGATTTTATTGTGTTCTTTCAATTCGGGTTCGTTTTGGATAAGCTCTTTAGCGATGCTAGAAAAGATCTTTTTAGCTTCCAAGCAATTCCCCAATTTGTAATAACCCCATGCTAAAGAATCCAAATAAAGCACTGAGTTAGAATCTAACGCTAAGGCTTTCCTCACAAGATCCATGCCCCTTTTAACATCCATGTCATAATCTATTAAGGAATACCCTAAAAAATTATAAAAGAAAGCGTCTTGCGCGTCTTCTTTATCTTTGGTTTTAGCAAGCCAAGCTTGGCGCTCTTTGGTGGCTTGCTCTAATTTTTGAATGATGGGCAACATCTCTTCTTTGGTGAGCTTTTTCTTATTCGTGCTCAAGCTTTCATAATGATAAATCGCCTCTAATCCTAAGAATTTAGGGTCTTTTTTTTCTTGATAGATCAAAGAAGCCTGTTTGGAAGCTTGATCGAATTTTTTTTGTGCGGTGTATAAATCCAATAGCAAACGCCTGTCAAAGGGGAATAATTCTGCGATTTGCTGGGCCTTATCAAACTCTTTTAACAAGATTAATACCCCTATGTAAAATTGGGCGTTTTGAACAATAGGGTTTTTTTCATACAAACGAGCGAAAGTTGTTTTAGCCAAATCAAGCTCGTTAAATTGCGTGAAAGTGTTGAGCGCTTTTTGGCACAATTGCTCTGAGCAACCATACCTGTCTATATGAGATTGCAACAAATCCAAGCCCTCTTTTTTACGATTTTGCAAAAAATAGATCGTAATGAGTTTTTCTAGGCTGTCTTCATCATGCACTTGGTTATAAAACTTATTCAACAACGGGAAAGCCTTATCCAAACGCTTTTGAGTCAAATACAAAGTCCCTAACACATTGTCTGTGGCTATGGTCTTTTCTTCTTTACGGATTTTGTGCAGCAATTCAATCGCCTTATCAATCTGCCCCATTTGCGCATAGCCATCCACTAAAATCTTATTGATAGAAACATCGTTACGATTATTGGTGATTTTTTGATAGAGCATGGCTAAATGCATAGCGGTTTTAATATCCCCTAAGCTCGCCGCTGAAATGGCCGCTTCTTTAGCATACACCACCTTATTGGTTTGCTTGTAAAGATTCATATAGCCTTTTTGAGCGGCAGCAAAATCCCCTCTATGGAAAGCGTCTGAACTCAACAGGATTTGATGATCTTCTGAAAGGGTTTCAGCCTTAAGGCAAGAAAACAAGCTAAAAAGCAATATATTTGCTAAAAATCTTTTCTTTATTGGAATATCCATTATTTTATTTCCTTTTTGTGTCACTATAATGAATTTTAGCACACTTTAGTTTCTTTGGTTTTTTGTGTAATGCCCGGACAGCTTTGACAAAAAGCTTCCTTTTGCTCTTTAGAGAAAGTTTTCACGCTCTCCCAAAAAGGAAAAGTTTGGCATTGTTTAGGGCGCACGCTATAAATCTGGCATTTTTTCGTCTCCAAATCCAAAAACACGCACGCCAAACCCAACTCTTTAGCGTCTTTTTCTAATAAAGAAAACTTATACCCCACCTTTTTAACGTATTTTTGACTGAATTCTTCTAATTCTAATTTTAAAAAAGCACTAATTTGTTGCATTTCTTGGATATTCAAAAAAATATACCCGCTTTCCCCCACGCAACACTTTGCCCCACAACCCTCGCATGCCTTAGGATTAAAACTGAAATCAAAATCTTGCATCAAACTACCCCTATCCTATTGGAGATCAATACTCACGCTAAATTGCACCAACAGCCCTTCATCATCTTTAGAAATTTTTAAGGGCAATTGGCTTTGAGCGCTCGGTAAATATTTGTTGATTAGGGTGAAAAAAAGATAAGTTTTTTCCAATTCGCTCGCTCTGGCCATGATAAAAAATTGGGTTTTTTGAAGGGGGTTTTGAGAGAGCAAGGGTTTGATTTTATAAGCATCAAAACATTTTTTTAAGATCTTTTCTAAAATCCGCCTGGACTCTTCATCATTAAAAATCTTTAATAAGGATTCGCTAGTTTCTTTTTGATTGCGATAGTTCGCTAGGGCTGTTTCAAAATGCCTTTGCGCGTATTCTAAAACGCTTTTTTTACGATTTTCTTCTAAAAGGATTTTTTTTAATTCCAGCATGCTAGGCCATAGAAAATACTCGGTATTGAGCCAACCCAATAAGGAAAAAACCCCTAAAAAAATAAGGTTTTTGATGATAAACCCTACATCGCTTGATTGTTCTCTGTCCAGGTGTGAAAAATGCAATGGCTTCATTTAATAGACTCCGGGTTTTTTATCAGTAAGGAATTAGAAAAGTTGGTGGAGACAAAATTAAACCACCCGTCGCTTAAGGGGAAAAATTCCGCCCTAGAATAATCAAACATGGGGTTTAGTTTGTTTTGAAACAAAAAATAAAAGGCTTCTTTAGAGGGGGTTTTACCACTAACCACCACGCTTTGCTGGTCTATTTCAATGCTATTAATAGTAATGAGATCCGGCACAATATTTAAAAGCCCTTGCAAAACATCTCGTATATCATCATTGTAATTCAAACGCTTTTTGGCTTCTTTAATGAGTTTTAAGGTTTCATCAGTCTTAACTTGTAAGCGGCTGATTTCATGGCGGTAGAGCCTTTCTTGGATCGTCAAACTAGACGCATTATCTTGAGTGTTTTTAATAGCGTTATGCATAAACCACACTAACCCCCCTATTACCACAAAAGATAAAAAAATGTAAAAAACCCAAATTTTAGAAAGCTTGCTGATAAGGTATTTCGCTCTTGGCTCAATATAGCTAAAACGCATGCTTTTCATTCTCCATGCGCGCTAAAATGTTCAAGCGCTCCACTAAAGAAAAATCAAGCCTATCCACTTCTATCATCAAAGTTTCTTGCAAATGCATTAACGCTTTTTGGTGGATTTGGCAGCTGTCTAAAACAACCACTTTTTCTACAAAGTCTATCTCTCTAGAATGATAGACGCTACGCAACCCCTCCTGCAAAACATCTGCAATTAAGGGGATATTCGTCATGCCTTCAATCAAACTATAAGCGTCCTCTGTTATTTTTTCGCTATTATCCTTACTGCTGTCTAGGCCTATCGCTTTCTCAAGGCTGTCAATATCTTCTTGGATTTCACTCAAAAACAAATCCACAGCCTCATTATCCATTCCCATAGAATCTTCTTCTTTGCTCTCTATAAATTCTTCAGGTTGTTCTTCTAAAAACACGGATTTGGCTAAAAAAATCTCTTTTTTATCCGCAATCAAAAAATAAAATCTTGAACGCTCCAAAAGCAAATACAACAACGGCTTATTTTCTAAATGATCGCGCACAAAATCATAAATAAGGCTAAAAGGCGAAAACAAAAAATCCACATCCTGGATTTTAAAACGCTTGAAATCCTTTAAAAAATCCTTAGATTCCACATAAACGCAATACTTTTGATTGACTTCACAAGCATGATAATCTTGATTTTCTTGTTTGATTTGTTCAAACGCCTGCTTTTCGCATAAAACCTCTTTAGCTTTACTCATCGCGCTGAAATAAGTGTAGGGGTATTTTTGGCTATAAGTTCTGGCAATTTTTAAGGCTTGAATAGGGACTTCACCATTTTTAGTCTCCACTTTAGTCTCAAAAGTTTTAAAAAATTTCTCTTTAATGCGATCGTTTTTGATCCTTATGACTTGAGTGGATAAAAGATTGTGATCCACATTAAAAGAGATATACACTTGAGAGCAAAACCTCTCTTTGAACGCTTTTTTTAACCCTTTAAGCACCCAAACCCCTTTGAGATTCTTCAAACCCAACAGAATCCATGCGCGTCTTTAAATATTCTCTAGCCCTTGAAAGTTCCCATTCTTTAGGGATGATCACCGATTCTAGCATGTAATAATGCACTTCGCTAAAAGGCTTAGGGATTTCAAATTGATCCCAAGTGTTCAACCGCCATGCGTTTTTACAAACCACCCGACAAGCGCTAATCCCCACGCCTGATTTTTGAGCTAAAGCGATCACCCCATCCGCTATGCTGTGTCGTGGGCCTTTAGGGCCATCAGGAGTGATAGCGACATCGCAACCTTCTTTCAAGCGTTTAAGCCCCTCTATCAAAACCTTAACCCCCCCTTTTTTGCTAGAGCCTCTAATGTTTTTAAAACCAAAGCTTTCAAACAAACCCGCCGCAATAGAGCCGTCAAAATGCTGGCTTGCGATCACATAAACAGAAGGTTTTTGAAGCCTTAAATACGCAAACCCAATCATGCCAAGCTCCCCATGCCAACAGCTTACAATAAAGGGTTTTTCTTTTAAATTTTGAGCTAAAAAATAGCGGTTTTTACAAGTTTTATGCAACAACCAAAGGACTCCAAACGCCAAACGAGGGACAACCTTTAAAACGATATTTTTCCTGAAAAATTTTAAGCTCAATTCTCGCCTTTAAACCCGCTCTTCATTGGTTATTTTGATTAGTTGCCTTTAATGGCCGCCATCAAGCGCCCTTTGGAATGAGAAATAATCTCCACTTTTACAAGCTCGCCCGGATTTCTTTTTTCCTTACAAGTTACTTCAATGAATTTCCCCGTATCGCTGCGCCCTTCAAAACCCACGATTTGATCATCCATTTCACGCCTATTTTCCACCAACACCACATGCGTTTTACCCACTTCCAACTTGGCTTTTTCTTCTAAAATTTCTTTGTGCCTGTTTTGCAACCTCTCTAACCTTGAAGATGAAACCTCTAATGGCACTCTTTCTTTCCAAGCTCCCGCTTCAGTGAAAGGGCGTGGGGAATAAATGAAACTATAGAGCGTGTCAAAGCGCACTTTTTCTAGCACCTCCATCGTGTCTTCAAAATCCTTATCGCTCTCATTAGGAAAGCCCACGATAATATCCGTACTGATGCCCACTTCAGGCACTAAAGCTTTCAACCTCTCCACCCTATTTAAAAACCACTCTTTACTATAACCTCTTCGCATCATCTTTAACACCGCGCTAGATCCACTCTGTAAGGGCATGTGGATACTCTTGCACACTTTAGGGTTTTGGGCAAAGCGCTCTAAAAATGCATCATTCATGTGCAAGGGGTGAGGCGAAGTGAATCGTATCCTTTCAATGCCTGGGATTTCGCTCAATTTATCCAGTAAATCGCTAAAACCCACTTTCGCATGCTCACTGCTGAAACGAACGCCGTAATTATTCACATTCTGCCCTAAAAGCATGAGCTCTTTAGTGCCGTTATTCGCCAATTTCTCAGCTTCTTTCAAAATCAAATCCATAGGGATAGAAATTTCTTTCCCCCTAGTGTGCGGGACAATGCAATAAGCGCATTTCTTATCGCAACCTATAGAAATGTTTAGTAACGATCGGATTTGAGCCTTTTTTTCAAAAAATTCAAACGCATACGCGCTTTCATCGTAATCAATCGCCACTTCAACCGCTTTTTCTTTATGGATCACTTGAGAGATTTTAGACACATTCCTAGCCCCTAACACAAAGCTCACGCTTGGGGCTTTTTTCAAAATATCCGCTCCCATGTGACTTGCGGTGCACCCGCAAACCCCGATTTTGGCGTTGGGTTTTTTGATTTTAGCGAATTGACCGATTTCTGAAAACAATTTCCTTTCAGGCTTTTCGCGCACGCTGCAAGTGTTGATTAAAATCAAATCCGCCATTTTAGGGTCGTTAGTCTCTTTATAATCCAGTTTGGATAGTTCGCTTAGTAGATGCTCGCTATCCCTAGAATTCATGGCACAACCCATGGTTTCAATATAAACTTTCAACACAAGCCTTTAAATAATGTGCAATTCATAAAGAAAATCTTTTTCATCAGTGCTGACCCTCACCTCATCTAAATAAGCCGTATGGCCTTTTTCTTTGAAAAAATCCACCGCTTTGAGCATGTCTTTGTGGGCGTTTGTGGGGGCAAAATAGAAAATAGAACGCTTGTCTTCACTAAATTTGCGATACAAATCCTCTAATTCCACGCTCTTAGCGTCTGATTTTCTCGTATTCTTGGCTAAAACTAGTTTCATTGACTCTTTCCTTAATTGATTTAGATTTCTCATTTTAACGCATTCTGTCTTTAAAACAAATTAGATCACCCTTTTCCCCCCTAAAAACAAGCGCTCCACTTCTTTAGCATGCAATAAAAATTGCAAGATCGCTTGCTCTTTGGTGAATTTTTCATTAAAACCAAACACGCTCAAATCCGCCCTCTTATTGACTTCTATCTCGCCATTATTTAAAGCTAAAGCTTTAGCCCCATGCCTAGTCGCTCCTAAAAGGGCTATTTTAGCTAATTCTAATAACGGCATGTTATGGGTGAGCAAAAACGCCCTTAATTCATCTAAAAGACTCAAAGAAATGTTAGAACTCAAGCCATCAGTGGCCACGCTCACGCTCAAACCGGCTTCTTTAGCTCTCTCTAAATCCAACGCTTTCCCACTCAACAAGCGGTTGGAAAAGGGGCATGTGATTAAAAAAGCGTTTTTGACTTGAGATTTAATCCTTTTTAACGCTTCCAAAGAAGCGAACTGGTTATGCACGAATAAAGTGTGCGTGTCTTTAAACATGTCAATGTAATCGTTCGTGCCCTTATAGAGCGATTTGAAATGAGACTCTTTTAAAAAATGCTGGTAAAAATTTTCAAACCACCCTTTAGAATTTTCTACCCATTCTAATTCTTCAAGCGATTCTAAAAAATGCGTAGAAAGCAGGCTTTGTGAATCTTTAGCCAATTGGATGACGCTCAAAGCCATGTCTTTTTGGACCGAATAAGGGGCATGCATAGCGAGAGCCGCTTTAAGCTTTTTATCTTCTAAATCTTTTAACTCTTTAAATTTGGCCTCAAACGCCTTTAATTTTTCTAAAGAATAGCTGCTCCCTAAAAACTCTAAAAACACGACAGCATTCAAAGGGCTTTCTTTTAACAAATTAACTTCTATCAGGTGGTTAGAAATCGCTCCCACGCTCCCTACTCCGCTTTTTAATTGCGCAGTAATAGCGTTTTGAATAGCCCCTTGGCAATTTTCTAAAATCGCCCCCCCATTGTTTAACACGCTCCCTAACCAGCCAGAAAAACTCCCATAATCAAAACTCGCCTTATTGTTGGAAAATTCAAAATGGGTGTGCGCGTTGATAAAAGCGGGCAACAGAACGGAATTTTCAAAAAACTGCGCCTTTAAGTGGGGGTATTTAAGCGTTAAACTTTGATAATCGCCTATTTCAACAATCTTTTCATCAAAGACCACGCCATAATCTTCTAACACTTCGCATTTTTCATTACACAAAAAAACTAAAGACGCTCCTATGATTTCTTGCATGCACTCTCCTTAATAAATGTAGTTTGCCCTTTTAAGATCATTCTTTGCACTTCGCCATACAATTCCAAACCATAAAAGGGCGAATTTTGATTATTCACTCTTGTTTGAGCGTTTAAATCCACGATCATCAAATTGGCTAATTGATTTTCTTTAACCTCGCCTGCATTGAGTTTTAAAAACCTCGCTTGATTGATCGCCATGACTTTAATGAGCTGTTGGAAACTGATAACCTTTTTTTGAACTAAAAAAGTGTAAGCCACGCTAAAAGCGTCCTCTATGCTCTCACACCCAAAAGCGCTTTCTTCAAAAAGCTGTGCGTTAGAATTTTTAGAAGCATGAAGGCTTGTGAGCATGGCGATTTCGTTATTTTTTAGGGCTTCTTTTAGGGCGTTTTGACCTTCCTTATCCCTTAAAGGAGGGGCGATTTTAAATCGTGGCTCATAATCTTCATACACGCTCTCATCTAAGATCAAATGGCTTAAGGGCGTTTGGGCTTGCAAACGCGCTCCTAAATCATTAAAGGCTTTGATGAGTTTGAGCGTGGTGATGCTATTCACTTTATCTAAAAGCATGGGGATTTGTAACGCTCTAGAAACTTCCATGAAACGCACCAAGCGCGTGTTTTCAAACGCATTGTCTACAAAATTCTGCCCCAATTCATAGGCTAATTCCCCACTATTTAGGGCTTCAAAAGAATTTTCTAAAGAAATTAAAAGAGACAAGTTGTAGGATTTGGCGTAGTGGCTGATGAGTTCTAAAAAAGCATCAGATGGCGCGATTAAAATTTCCCCTCCTTTATTTTTAAGCGTAGCGATGTCGGCTAGTTGGTTGTTTTTAATTGCCATAATATTTTTAATGCCGCTTTGATCGCCATTGAAAACGTTGAGTAACCCCACCCCCCCTTTAAAAGCCTTTTGTTTTAAATTTTCATAACCCTCTAAACCAGTAACGCTCAAATCTATAAAGCTTGGCAGCACGAATAAATTGCCGCACTCAATCACTTCTTCATTATTAATAGGGCTTAAGTTTTCTTTAATCTCTATAATGAGGGAATCTTTTAAGCGGATATCCGCTCTTTTTAAAATTTCATCATCATAAAACGAAGCGTTTTTTAACAGCATCAAACCCTCCTATTTTTGCAAGAAATTCGTCAGGCTTTCTAAAGAATTTGTCATGATCAATATTCCCATTAAAATAAGCACCAACCCTGAAACAATTTCAATCGCGCGGTTGTATTTCTTTAAGGATTTTAAAAACAAAAGCGCTCTTTCTAGCATTAAAGCCACCAATAAAAAAGGGATCGCCAAGCCCACCACAAACACCACCATAAGCATTAAGCCATAAGCGTCCTTACTCGCGCTCATGATCACTATAGAAGTGAATATCGGCCCGATGCATGGCGTCCAGCCCAAAGCGAAACTCATGCCCAAAAGAAAGGGGTAAAAGCGCTGCATGCTATTAGATTTGCTCGCTAAACGAACGCTTTGGGTTTTATACAAAAATGCAAAACGAAACACGCCTAAAAAATGCAAACCAAAAAGGATCACAATCCCCCCGGCGATATAATTCACCCAAGAAAACGAAAAGCTATGGATAAGCTTGGCCATAGACATGCCCACGCCCAAAAACACGAGCGAAAACCCCACCACAAACATCAAAGATTTTAAAAAAACCGAAACCCTTTTAGCCTTACCATCTTTAATATCCTCTAAAGAAATTTGAGAAATATAAGACATATACGCCGGGATCAAAGGCAACACGCAAGGGCTTAAAAAAGTTAAAATCCCAGCTAGAAGCGAAGTTAAAAGAGGCGCTGTGTCAAAGAGATTAACAAGCGTGTTATCAAACATCATTCAATCCTTTTTTAAAAATAACCATTTCTTATTTTTTTAGGATAACAAAACCTCACTTAATCTTAGGCACAATCTCGTTATTTTCTACCACAAATGCCACGCTGTCATTCTCTTTAACTTTATCCTCTAAAATGAGTTCAGCGAGCTTGTCTTCTACCATTTCATAGAGTGCGTGCTTTAGGGGTCTAGCGCCATAAAATCTGTCAAATCCCGCTTCGGCGATCAATTCTTTTGCCTCTTCGTCTAGGGTTATATTAATGCCCCTTTCAAGCGCTTTTTTTTGAATGTTTTCAAAGAGAATCCCCACGATATTAATGACAGCATGACTATCTAGGGCGTTAAAGGAGATGATTTCATCTAAGCGGTTTAAAAATTCCGGCTTGAAAAATTGCCTCAAGCTTTCTTTAATCGCTTTTTGTTTATCAGCTTCACTCAAATCTTCTTCTAAAAGCACGCCGCTAGCCACATTGCTGGTTAAAATCAAAATCGTGTTTTTGAAATCCACCCTCACGCCCTTACTATCGGTTAAATGCCCCTCATCTAAAACCTGCAACAAGAGGTTAAACACATCCGGATGGGCTTTTTCCACTTCATCTAACAGCACCACGCTATAAGGCTTTCTGCGCACCGCTTCGGTCAATTGCCCGCCTTCTTCATAGCCCACATACCCAGGAGCGGCCCCAATAAGACGGCTTATGGCGTGCTTTTCCATATATTCGCTCATGTCAATTCTTATAAGATTTTTATCGCTATCAAACAAGAATTGCGCCAAGGCTTTAGCGCTCTCGGTTTTACCCACCCCTGTTGGCCCTAAAAAGAGGAAACTCCCTATGGGCTTGTTGCTATCGCTAAGCCCAGCCTTATTCCTTTTAATCGCTTTAGCGATCGCTTTGAGCGCTTTTTCTTGCCCCACCACCCTTTTTTGCAATTCGCTTTCAATGTTTAAAACCCTATTTTTTTCGCTTTGGAGCATTTTTTGGACCGGGATGTGCGTCCATTGGCTCACGATCTCAGCGATGTTGTTTTCGGTTAAAGCGTTTTGCAATAACGCCCCGTTTTGTTGCATCGTTTCCCATTTACGCTGCAATTCTTCTTCTTTCTTTTTGTTTTCAGGGATTTTAGAATATTCAATTTCACCCGCTTGCTGGTAATCCCCATTGCGCTTAAACCTCTCAGCCTCTTTTTTCAAGCTTTCCATTTCCATTTTCAAGCGTGAAATTTCTTTAAACACTTCTTTCTCGTTTTCAAATTGCGCTTCTAATTGGATTTTTTCTTCTTTCAAATCGCTCAATTCTTTAAGGATTTCTTGCATGCGTTTGGCATTGCTCTCTTTTTTTTCCATTTCAAGGGCTTGTTTTTCCATTTCTAGTCTTTGAATGGAGCGCTTCACGCTAGAGAGTTTTGCCGGCTCTGATTCCATTTGCATTTTTAATTGAGCCGCACCCTCATCAATCAAATCAATCGCTTTATCGGGTAAAAACCTATCGGTGATATAACGGCTAGAGAGTTTAGCGCTCGCTATGAGCGCGGAGTCATTGATGGTGATATTATGGTGCGTTTCTAAAGTTTCTTTTAACCCCCTTAAGATCTGTAAAGCTTCATTGATGCTAGGCTCATTGAGTAAAATGGGTTGGAAACGCCTTTGTAGCGCCATGTCTTTTTCAAAATACTTGCGGTATTCTTTTAGAGTGGTCGCTCCAATCGTGTGCAATTCCCCCCTAGCGAGCGCGGGTTTTAAAATATTAGCCGCATCCATGCCCCCCTCACTAGCCCCAGCCCCTACAATCGTGTGGATTTCATCAATGAATAAAATCACATTTGCGCTTTTTTTAACTTCTTCAATCACCTTTTTCAGGCGCTCTTCAAACTCGCCTCTGTATTTCGCCCCAGCCACCAATAAGCTCAAATCTAAAGCGATAACTCGTTTGTTTAAAAGCGTTTTAGGCACTTCCTTATTCACAATGCGTTGGGCTAACCCTTCCACAACCGCCGTTTTCCCCACTCCAGGCTCACCTAGTAAAATAGGGTTATTTTTTGTTTTTCTGATCAAAATTTGCATCATGCGAATGATTTCTTCATCTCTTCCGATCACGGGATCCAGCTTATTTTCTAAGGCTTTTTGCGTCAAATCAATGCCAAATTTTTCTAAACTCTCTAAATTAGAATCATCGTTTTTACCTTGAATAGTCGCACCTTTTCTCAAAGATTCTAAAGTTTTTTGCAATTCCTTAGTGTCTAAATAAGGCTTTAAAACGCTTTCAAAAAGGCTCATGTTCGCCAAAAGATACACATCGGTAGCGATGAAAGAATCGCCCCTTTTAGCCATCAAGCCTTGAGCGTTTTCTAAACTTTGGATTAAAGCTTGGTTTAATTGGATATTTTGCTTGCTGATTTGTGAAACTTTAGCGAACTTATTCAGCTCGCTTTGAACGCTAAGTTTTAAAGCTTCAATATTCACAGGCATTTTTTGTAAGGCTTGAATGAGAATGCCTTGGGAGTTATTAAGCATGGCAAAAAGCATGTGCAAGGGCGTTACTTCAGCATTTTTATGGTGCAAAGCTAAAGCGAGCGCGCTGTCTAAAGCCTCATGCAATTGGTCAGTCATTTTTTCAAATAAATTCATTATCAATCCTTTTTGAGTTTTAAAATCTTTACTATTTTACACTATTTTAACCCTCAAAGGTTTTTAAAACGCTCACACTAACGACAAACTCTCCAAAATACGCTTTTTAGACAACTCGCAATATTCTTTTTCAATCTCTAAACCCACGCTAAAACGCCCTAAAGCGTTGGCCTCTAAAAGAGTCGTGCCAGATCCGCTAAAAGGATCAAAAATCGTGTCTTCCAAGAAAGAAAACAATTTAATGCAACGCCTGGGTAATTCCCTTGGGAATGGGGCTGGGTGTTTTAAGTGCTTTTTGGATTCGCCGCTAAAATTCCAAAGCCCGTTCGTGTAGAGTAAAAATTCCTCTTTACTTATCGTAGAAGTTTGTTTTTGGCGTTTGTATTCGTTTTTATAAAAAACAACAATCAATTCCACAGGAGCGATCGCATAAGGCGCGCTAGCTTGCAGCCAACTCCCCCAAGCGGTGCGTCTTGAAATATTGCTTTCATTCCAAATAATCGTATTTTGGTATTTCCAACCGCATTCTTTAGCCACTATAATAATATCAGCCCCTAAACTTTGCTTGCCGTGTTTATTCGTATCTAAAGGGACATTCAAGCACAATCTCGCCTGTTCCTTACCCCAAAAATAACAATTTTTAAGCCAATTTTTACACCAATTCAAATAATCATCATAAGCCCTAAAATCATTACTCCCTTGGTATTCAATACTCAAATTATAGGGCGGTGAAGTAACGCACAAATCATAAAAACCTTTTTCAAAAGTCTCTAAAACGCTCGCATCGCCATGGTATAAATCCAATTTCTCCAAACTGAAATAAGGTTTCATCAAAGCCTTTTTAAATCTTCTAATAAATTCTCTATGCCCTTAATCTTAGAGCTTTGATCAAAATGGCTTTTGGCTAAATAAAGGCCATCTCATTCATGCTCCATGACGATGCTTTTTTAGGCTTGTCTTTAAAGCTGATTTCATCATCGTTATCCGGCGTTATCATGAAAACTTTAATATGAGAAGTTATGGGCGATTGCAGAAGCTTTAGTTTCCAATAAGGCGTTTCTGTGAAACGCTCTCTAAATGAATTTTTTACCGATAAAACTGCTAGAATTTTGATACTATCGGTTTGATAAAGAATAATATCTGGCAACACGCTATAGCCTCCAAAATGCACCAATAAAGCCCGTTTGACTTTATCTAATTCGCCATTAATGCGCTTAGCCCTTAAGATTTTATCGTTCGTCATTTTTACATTGTTTTTAATACAAAAATCTTTTAATAAAAGTTCTATGATTTTTTCTAACACCCTTCCTATGGTGCTGACAAAGCCTTGTCTGGCCAAAATACTAGCCTCTTCTTTGCTTTTATTTTGCTTGATATAATCGTTCATTTTATGATTTAAAAAGCGTTCTTTTTCTTGCACGTAAAAAACCTGCAAAAACTTGTAAGGCTCAGGTTGTCCTCTCATAAAATCTTTAAAACGCTCTAAAATAACATCGGCTAAACCCAATCCAAACACCTTAATCCATAGAAATCCATCAAATTATAATACAAAACTTTTTGATAATGGCTCGCATTTAAAACAAACTTATGATAAATAATGAAATGCAAATTTTAGATATTCTGCTTAAAAGTATTGCTAATGAATCATATATTTTCACTAAAATAATATTGACAGAGTTTAATCAAAGGGTTAGATATGCAATTTTTAAATCAATCTTTAGGACTTTTTAATAAGGGTTGCTTTGAACCTATTGATAGAAACTTCATTACAGAAAGCTATCAAGCACTAAAGCCAATTGAAGAAATTCAAAATAAATACAATAAACATGACAACGATTCATTTTTGAATGAATTGAGAGACAGCATGGTGGCTTTATATTTAGATTATGATCTCATCAATACCCAAAAGCATGGTCTTGATGCTAAAAGAAGTTCGAACGATGAATTTTTAGAAATCAAACAAGTATCTTTTCAAAGTAAAACTTGGAGCGCGACTTTTAATGACACCACTTTAGAAAAAGCCAAAGTTTTTTGCGATATTAAAACGACTTTAGCCGTGGGCGTGTGGAATAATATTTCTAATCTTTTATTTATTGTTTATGGGAAGCACCCTGAAATGGGATTGTATTTAGAACAAAAAGTGAAAGAGTGTCATAACGAAAGGAGGCGTTCAACTCAAACGATAGGAATTAGTAAATTAATCAAAGAATTTGAATTTAAAATAAAACCCATTGATTCAAAAGAACAAGAGCTTATCAATCTTTTTAATCTCAAGTTTGGTCGTTTTTCTTGGGAAAATTATCTTGCATAAAGTTTTTATCATGGAAGCTTTGGAGTGTTTGAAAAGGATAGAAAAAGAAAGCATCCAAACTATCTATATAGACCCCCCTTATAACACTAAGAATTCTAACTTTGAATATGAAGACGATCATGCTGACTATGAAAAATGGATCAAAGAACATTTGATTTTAGCGAAGGCTGTGTTAAAACAAAGCGGTTGTATTTTTATTTCTATAGATGATAATAAAATGGCTGAAGTTAAAATCATTGCCAATGAAATTTTTGGAACGCGCAATTTTTTAGGCACTTTTATCACTAAACAAGCCACAAGGTCTAACGCTAAACACATCAATATTACCCATGAATATGTTTTAAGCTACGCTAAAAATAAAGCGTTCGCTCCTGGTTTTAAAATCTTACGAACGCTTTTGCCCATTTATGCTAAACCATTGAAAGATTTAATGCGAACGATTAAGAATGTTTTTAAACAAAAAGGACAAGCTCAAGCCCAACTTGTCTTAAAAGAACAAATCAAAGAGTTATCCCAAAAAGAACATTTTAATTTTTTAAAAAATTATAATTTGGTGGATGAAAAAGGTGAGATTTATTTCGCTAAAGATCTATCCACGCCTTCACACCCACGCAGTGTAGCGATAGAAGAAATCAATCTTTTTTTAGAACCCTTAAAAAGCAGAGGGTGGAGCAGCGATGAAAAGCTTAAGGAGTTATATTATCAAAACAGACTTATTTTTAAGAACAATCGCCCTTATGAAAAATATTACCTAAAAGAATCGCAAGATAATTGTTTAAGCGTGCTAGATTTTTATAGCCGACAAGGCACGAAAGATTTAGAAAAATTAGGCTTAAAGGGGCTTTTTAAGACGCCAAAACCTGTAGCATTGATTAAATATTTATTATTATGCTCCACCCCTAAAGATTCTATTATTTTAGATTTTTTTGCAGGCAGTGGGACAACAGCGCAAGCGGTTATAGAAGTTAATAAGGATTATTATTTGAATTGGTCTTTTTATTTGTGTCAAAAAGAAGAAAAAATTAAAAATAACCCGCAAGCTGTTAGTATTTTAAAAAATAAGGGGTATCAAAACACGATTTCAAACATCATGCTATTGCGTTTAGAAAAAATCATCAAAAGAAGTGAATACGAAATTTTAAAAACAAAATCTATTTTATTTTAAATATTATTTTTCAAACCCCTACACCCTATCCACGCTTAAAATTTCAGCGCTCGCTCGGGCTTTTTCATCACTCAATTCAATTTTATCGCCCCTTTTTAATGCCTCTAATTCTATCGCTTGATGATTTTTGCTCACCAACGCCCCGAATTGGGGTAATTTCAAATGTGCATGAGCGAGTTTAAGGGCGTTTTCTAGCCTGTTTAAGCACTCTGTTTTAGTTTGTAAAAAAGGGCTTGTTAATGTTTGAGTAGAGATTTTTTCTAAAAGCGTTTTTTTAAAGCGTAAAAATTCTAAGGTTTTATTTTCTAAAGCGATTGTTAATTTCTCTAGTTTTAAGGTGTTTAAATGGTGCTTGTTTTCAAAACTCAATCGTTTTAAAGAGGCCGCTAAATGCTCTAAATGCGCCTTTTTTTGATGGAGCAAAGTTTTAAAAGAGCGGCACAATTTCACATTAAACCCATCAAGTCTTTGCAACCATTCATCGCTATTAGGGAGCAAAATCTCCATCGCATTTGAAGGCGTAGAAGCCCTTAAATCCGCCACTAAATCGCTCAATAAAAAATCGCTCTCATGCCCAATAGCTGACATGCTGAAAGTTTTAGCCAAATACAGAGCATCAGCGATTTTCTCATCATTGAAAGAATACAAATCCTCCATGCTCCCCCCACCCCTAGCCACTACAATCGCATCAAAAGCATTTTTTGTGTCATGAAAACTATCCGCATAAGCGATGCTCTCCACCACGCTTTGAACGCACCCCTCCCCTTGCATTAAGGTATTGATGCAGACTAATTCGCACATCGGCCATCGTTTGGAAGCGATCTTTTTCATGTCCGCCCAAGCGGCTGAATTTTGAGAAGTGATGACTGCCACTCGTTTAGGAAAATGCGGTTTGGGTAATTTATTTTCTTTATCAAAATAGCCTTTAAGGCGTAATTTTTCTTTCAACTGCTCTAAAGCTAAAGTTAATGAACCTATGTCTTTAGACTCTATTTCAAAGCAATTGATTTGATAATCCCCCCTTGGGACATACACGCTAATGCCCCCAAAAACAACCACTTCCTGCCCTTCTTTTAAAGCAAATTTGAGCCTGTTAGCGTTCCCTTTAAACAGCACGCATCTAATGACTGATTGGCTGTCTTTGAGCGAAAAATACGCATGGCCGCTCACCTTATGGATAGTCAAATTACTCACTTCCCCTTGAACCCTAACTTGCAAAAAAGTCGCTTCTAAAAGGGCTTTGATTTGCGCGTTGATTTCGCTCACGCTCAATACATGCATCAACTCCCCCTTTTATAGCAAACGAGTGATGTCATTGAAAAGCCCCAAAAACATGACAAAAACCAAAAACCCTACCCCCGCTAGCCACAACGCATTTTGTATGGGTGTTGGCAAAGCGATATGAAAAATATTTTTAAAAACAACCCCTAGCATTTGCGCCCCATCTAAGGCTGGAATGGGTAATAAATTTAAAATCCCTAAATTGATAGACAAAAACGCCCCAAACAACAAAAGCATGCTCACGCTATTGGCATGGCTTAACGCTCCCACAATGCCTATTACCCCACTCAATTCCTTAACTGAAGCGCTCCCCATAATCAAACGCCTTAAAGAATCCACAATCAAAACAACGCCCTCTTTAAACCGACTCAAAGCCTGCTTGAACGCCTGAATTAAGGAATAAGAGACAACGCCCATTTTTTGCATGTCCGGTTTAATGCCTATCACTTTGTATTGGATGATTTCATTAGGATCATTAGATTCGCTTATCACCGCCACGATTTTAGGGGTCAGTCGTTTTTCTAAAACCTGATGGTTTCGCTCTATTTCTAAAACCAACTCGCCTCTAGCACGCGCCACTATGCCTCTAATCTCTCCAAAACTCGCTATTTTTTCGTGGTTGATAGAAAGGATTTTATCCCCCTTTAACAGCCCAGCTTCTAGTGCGTTTTTTTCTAAATCGCCAATGATTGGCAGTAAGACTTTTTCCCCGCTCAATGCCAGAAAAAAATACACTAAAATCGCAAAAAGAAAATTGAAAAACGCCCCCCCAAATAGTATCCATAGCTTTTGAAAAGGGCTTTTTTGCGTGTAGCTGTCATTTGCTTGATGAGTTTCATTTTCTTCATTTTCTTCTTTATCCATGCCCTTTAATTTCACATAGCCCCCAAGCGGGATCAAGGACAAAGCGAATTGCGTGCCAAAAAGCTTAAAAAAACAGAGTTTTTTACCAAAACCAATGCTAAACACTTCCACTTTCACCCCACAAATCCTAGCGATAATGAAATGCCCTAATTCATGGACAAAGATTAAAAACGCCAGCATTAAAACCGCTATAATAAACATCATACCCCTGTTGGCTCTTTGGTATTAGGATCTTTTAGGGTTGGCTCTTTGGGAGGCGTGGGCGCTATAGGGGGCGTGGGATCTGTGGTTTTTTGGCTTTCTTTATTTTCTTTATTTTCTTTATTTTCTTTATTTTCTTTATTTTCTTTATTTTCTTTAGGGGGTTTTTGCCACAACTCTGTCAAAGCCGCCGCTTTTTTAGGATCCATTTTGGCTAGAATTTTGCCTAATTCTTGAGGTTTTAAAGCCATTAAAATTTCTAAGGCGTTTTGAGTGGGTAAATTTTCTAAAATCAGAGCCGATTTAGAATCTTTCATTTTAGAATAAGTCTCGCCAATCTTACTATCTTTAGCCTGCTTGATTTCTCTTAAAATGCCTTCGTTTTCTTCTATCAAATTCTTAAGGCGTTTTTTTTCTTCCGTTTGTAAGGTTTTAAAGGCTTCTTCTTTAGCCGCTAAATTTTTCAGTTTTTCTTCCACTTCTTTTTCTTTTTTGCTTAACAGATCGTTTTTTTCATCTAAAAGACGGGCGTTTTCGGTTTGCAAGATCCTTAAAGACTGCTCTTTTTCGCTCAATTGGCGCAAATCCTCTTTCAATTCGGCTTTTTTAGATTCAAAAATCGCAGAGCATTGCAACAATTCTTGCGCGGCTTCTTCGCCAAAGAGCACTTGTAAAATCAAGCCCATTAACAAGATTTTACGCATGCAATCCCCCTTTTTGCCAATGTAAAATCATGGTGTTTTCGTCCAAAAGAGCCTGCTCTTTTTTTTCCAAAATTTCCTTTTCTTTTTGCTTTTCATTTTCTAAAATGATTTTAGCCTTTTCCAATTCCTGGTTAGCCAAAAAATAATCTTTTTCTAAAATTTTTAAATCCTTGTTTAAATCCTCGCCCTCTTGTTGGTAATGTTCTATCTCCATTCTTAAAGCGCTTTTTAATTGCTGGGTTTGTAAAAAAAGGCTCATTCCCCCCAACTCAGGGTTTTTAAACGCGCTCAATTGGGCTTGTTTGTCCAAAACTTCTCGCTCGTTTTGCCGCAATTCTAAACGCTTGCTTTCAAGCTTTTGCTCTATTTTTTCTAACGCAAGGGTTTTTAATTGCACCAATACAGAAGCGAATTTTTTCATAGAAAAATCGTGTCTTCTCTTTCAGGGCTTGTAGAAATAAGGCCAATTTTCACCCCCACTTCTTTTTCAATGAAACGAACATACTCTCTAGCGTTTGGCTCTAAATCGTCTAATTTTCTCACGCCCACGCTTTTTTCCCAGCCTTTAAAAGTTTGATAAATCGGCACGCAATCTTTCAAATCGCTAGGGAAAGCCTCTAATCTTTCGCCCTTTCTTTCATAAGCCACGCACACCTTAATCGCATCAATCCCGTCCAAAACGTCTAATTTCATTAAAGCTAATTGCGTGCAACCATTCAAAGCGCAAGCGTATTTTAAAGCCACCAAATCCAGCCACCCGCAACGCCTTGGGCGCTTGGTTGTCGTGCCAAACTCCGCGCCCTTAGTCCTTAAATGATCGCCCATGGGTGTAGTGTCTTCGCTAGGGAAAGGCCCATTCCCCACACGAGTAGAATACGCTTTTGTGATGCCTATCACTTCATTGATCGCTTTAGGGTTTAAGCCGGTGCTCACGCATGCGCTAGCGCTCGTGGTGTTAGAGCTTGTTACAAAAGGGTAAGTCCCTAAATCAATGTCTAAAAGCGTGCCTTGCGCCCCTTCTAATAGGATTTTTGCACCCTTTTGGTTCGCTTCTATCAGCATGCTTGTGGTGTCTTTGATAAAGGGGCAAATTTTTGGAGCATAAGTTTTAAAATACTCCCTCAAATCCTTTTCGTAATCCTCGCCCAAATCATACGCTTCTTTAAAAGGCTCAATGGCTTTGAAATGCGCTTTTAGTTTCTCTTCTAATATGGTATCGTCTAATAAATCCCCCATTCTTATCCCGCTCCTCGCCATTTTATCCTCATAGCAAGGGCCTATGCCTTTTTTAGTCGTGCCAATATTTTGAGATTTTTCTTTAAAAGCGTCTTTTTTGGCATGATAAGGCAAGATCACATGGGCTCTGTCGCTGATAAACAAACGATTTTCTAAATCCTCAAACGCACTGATTTCTTCGCACAAATCCTTAATACTCACGACCACTGCGCTAGAAATGATATTCTTGCATTTGGGGTATAGCACTCCTGAGGGCATTAAATGCAAAGAATGCTTAACCCCCTTATGCACAATAGTATGCCCGGCATTATGCCCGCCTTGATAGCGCACCACAAAGTCATAATCTTTAGCGATCCTATCAACAATTTTTCCCTTCCCCTCATCTCCCCACTGGATCCCCACAACGACATCTGCCATAAAATATTATCCTTAAAACAAAGTAGATTGGATTGTTTAAAAGCTTGTTAGAATACCAAAAAAAAGTAAAAAGCCTCTTTATAAGCCCTAAAAAGAGCTTAAAAACCTATCGTGTAATTGATATAGAACGCATACAAACGCCTGTAATCCACATCAGCCCCATTCGCTTTCAAATACCTTTGATTGATGGCCGGGATTTTCACGCCAAATTCCATACCATGCTGAATGCTTTGAGACGCGCTCAAAAAACGGCGGTGCATGGTGCTGGCAAAATGAGCCCTTAAGCCCAAATTAAATAAAAATTGGAAATTCGTGGGAGTGGGGTATTCTTTAAACGAGTTTTCAATTTGACCTCTTAAAGAGCTATCCCAAGTGTTACCCGCTATTTGAATGCCCCCAAACACCCCCACATTCAAGGACTGATCGCTAAAAACCCTTCTAAAGATATTCCATAAAAAGTCCGTGCCAGCGCCATAAGTAAAGATGTTCGCTTTAACAGCACTATTAAGACTGCCCAATTGCGTAAAGCCATAATCAAAGAAAGCGTAATACCGTAAGCCTATATTCCTCTTGCTCCCAAAAAATTGCTTATAGCCCACTTGAATGCCAAAGCCATTAATAACCCCATGCTGAGAGCTTGTGCCTGGCCCAAATTGGGGTAGGTATGGCTCATCGTAATTCTTTAGCATTCCTCCTAGCTGTTTTAGATTCTCTTGGTAAGTAGCGATTCGATCCGAGATGGTTTTCACATCCTTTTGAAGCATTGATTGAAGCATCGATCCTGCACCACCGCTCTTACTCAAGCTTTCTGCGATCTGGTTTAGCTTTGCTGAAGAAGTGTCATTAAAAAGCTGCATTTGGGCTAATAGCCCTTTTAAAAACACCGAATTGCTATCCAAATTCACCCTTGTAAGCGCGTTTAAAAGCGCCACGCTTTCCGTGGCTAAGAGGCTGAATTCATTTTGAGAACCATAGAGAACTTTTATAATTCCTACATATTCAGGAACGACTCCATTATTGCTACCATTATTACTATTATTAACCAAGTTATAAAGCACATTACTCAAATACACTTGCAAGGCTTGAACGCTATAAGCGTTTTTATTCGCTTCAAAGCGTTGCTCAATTTGAGGGAGTATCTTTTTAAACTGGGTTAACTCTGCGTTGTTGTTGCCAACAGTTGTATTAGTATTGACAATTTGATTGCCTATCCCTAAAAGAGCGTCCATGGTCGTGTTTGTCGCTAAGGCTAAAAGCCCATTACCCCCTGCCATACCCACGCCCACTTGGCGGAAATCATCAATGACATTATTCCTTAAGGTGCTGCCTTTGTTATTGATATTTTGTTGCGCGCCGCCGATTTGATAGCCCACTCCCATATAAAAACCATCATCTTCAGCTAACGCCATGCTTAAAGGAAGGCTAAAAAGCAGAGCGGTTTTTAAAAGCCCCTTTTTGAGCGTGTGGTATTGACCTTTTTTCATTCTTGTATTCTTTATCTCTTTTGTATTGGTGTTTTTCATCAAGAGCCTTCCTTAAAAACCGACTGAATAGCCCACATAGAAGCTAAAATTCCTCATATAGCTCGCGCTTGAGCCTTGGGTTGCGAAATATTTATGAGCGATAACAGGGATTTTCACCCCAAATTCTATCCCTTGGTCTAGCCTGTGCTTATTGAAATGGGTTTTTGCAAAGTTGGTGCGCAAGCCCAAATCAAACAAGAATTGGAACGAACTGGACTTGACATCAGGCCTTTGCCCGCTCAATAAGTTCGTTACATTAGTGCTCCAAGTTTGCCCTGCAATTTGAGCGCCAAAGAAAAGACCAATCGCAGTTCTTTCCCTTCTTCTGGAACGTTCAAAGAAATTGTATAAAAAATCCGTTCCTACCCCATAAGTAACAAGATTCGCTCCCACTTTTAAATTCGTATCGCCAAAGTTCGCATAGCCATAATCCAAAAACCCGTAATACCTTAAGCCAATATTCTTCTTATGGGTGAAAAATTGTTTATAACCCATCTTAGCCCCAAAGCCGTTCATACTCGCTGACTGGTAATCTTTGAGCGAAAAGAGGTTGGGGATATAAGAAATCTTATAAAGAGAACTAGCCGAAGATTCAAACTGATTTAAGGTCGTATTGATGATGCCTATGACTCTGTCTAGCCCTTTTCTATAGATAAGCTGGTTCCCGCTAAAACAAGGCGATGCATTGCTGCAGATATTTTTTTCAATAAAACTCCCTAACTTCAAAGTCTCACGATCTAAAGAAATCCCACTCTTAATCAAAGCGTTAAGCTCGCCAACCGTAGAATTAGCCCCTATCAAGCCCGTTTGCGAAGAAAAATTTTGCATGCCTGTGGCAATATCGCCCACACTCACGCCATTATACGCTCCATTAGTCCCGCCCGCACCTAAAAGCATGACTTTCATGATGTTTTCGTATAGCTGTTCGTTATTAGTTTGGATTTTGCTCAAATCCACTTGCCCTAAAGCTAAAACGATGTTTTGAGCCACTAAGAGCATGCTATCAGTGATACCGATTTGTTCTTTCCCCACATCCACCACCAAAGGCTTAATGACACCCTGATTAGCGTATTGTTGGGACAGATCTAATAGTTTTCCTAAAATCCTCAAAGATTGCTCTAAATTGACTAAGGCTAGGTTTGGTGTGCTTTGTCCGTTTGGCTGTGATGGTTGTGCATTGTTTTTCAGGCTCTCACTCAAAAGAATTTTTGTTTTATTCCCCAAAATATCCAAGTAGTAGGATAAGGGAATGGCAGAAGTTTGCAACCTCACAGCCCCATCTCTAATCAACTGCTTTAATTCTTGCGCTTGGGTGAAGCCTGGATTTTTCAATTCCTGTCTGGCCAAACTCGTTTGATAATCTATGACAAAAAACGCCCCATCTTCTTCAGCGTTACACAAAGACATGCCCGCTAGTAAGGAAAGAGCGATCGTTTTTTTAAAGGAGTGGTTTTTCAAAAATATCCTTTTTGCTTTGATAAGTGATTTTACTTAATCCATAAAAGAAACTTTCTAATTTTAAGATAATCATTCTTAATTTGCTATTAAGTGTTTCAAAAAAGCATCAAATTGACATCTTTTAAGCAAAATGTTATAATGTTCGCTTAATTTTATATGGGGTGTTAGCTCAGTTGGGAGAGCGCAACGCTGGCAGCGTTGAGGTCAGGGGTTCGAACCCCCTACACTCCACCATCATTACGCTTATCCTTTTTCTTTATTGATCAAACCCGTTTTCTTGCTAGTATTACCCATAATTAATTATAATCTTAGGAATTGTTTTTCATCAAGGGAGTTTGAGCGTGAGCAGTTTGTTTAAAATGCGCATTCTGAGTTTCAAAAAGAATAAGCGGGCGGTGTTTTCACTCTATCTTTTTATCGCTTTATTAGCGCTTTCTCTTTTAGCCCCCTTGTGGGTGAATGATCGCCCTTTATTCATCTATAAAGACAATAAAGCGTATTTCCCCATGTTCAAAAATTATGCGGAAGTGGAGTTTGGAGGCGATTTTTTCACCCCCACAGATTATAACGATCCTTATGTGGAAGACACGCTTTTAAAAGACGCTTTCATCATCCATGCGCTCATCCCTTATAGCTACGATACGATCATTATGGATTTAGACTCGCCTGCCCCCACCCCCCCAAGCTTCAAACACCTTTTAGGCACAGATGATCAAGCCAGAGATGTGCTAGCCAGACTGGTTTATGGCTATCGTGTTTCGTTAGTGTTTGGGATTTTACTCACGCTTTTTAGCGTTCTTATTGGCGTGAGTTTGGGAGCGTTTCAGGGGTATTATGGAGGGTTAGTGGATTTAGTGGGGCAAAGGTTGAGCGAAATTTGGAGCACGATCCCCATGCTTTTTTTACTCATTGTGATTTCTAGCACGTTCAATTCTAATTTTTGGATCATTTTATTTTTAGTCTTGCTCTTTAGCTGGATGGGGCTTTCTCAAGTCGTGCGCACGGAGTTTTTAAAAGCAAGGAATATGGACTACACCAAAGCCGCTAGAGCACTTGGGGTGAATGATTTAAAAATCATTTTCTACCATGTTTTACCCAACGCTTTAGTAGCGACTATCACTTATGTGCCGTTTTTAATGGCGGCCAGTATTTCCACTTTAGTGTCTTTGGATTTCTTGGGTTTTGGCATGCCCATAGGGAGTGCGAGTTTGGGCGAATTGGTCAATCAAGGCAAGGATAATCTCACCACGCCCCATTTAGCCATCGTTGCGTTTGTAGCCATTAGCTTGTTGCTTTCTGTTTTGGTGTTCATTGGCGAAGGGGTGCGCGATGCTTTCAACGCTAACATGCTCAAATAAGGGGGTTACATGCTAGAAATCAAAAACTTGAACTGCGTTTTAAACGCACATTTTTCGCTCCAAAACATCAATATTTCGTTAAATCCTAGCGAAAGGGTGGCGATCGTGGGCGAGAGCGGGAGCGGGAAAAGCTCTATCGCTAATATCATCATGCGTTTAAACCCTAGATTCAAACCCCATAACGGCGAAGTGCTGTTTGAAACAACCAACCTTTTAAAAGAAAGCGAAGAATTTATGCAACATTTAAGGGGAAATATTATCGCTTACATCGCTCAAGACCCCCTATCCAGCCTAAACCCCTTGCATAAAATCGGCAAGCAAATGAGTGAAGCCTATTTTTTACACCATAAAAACGCTTCTCAAATGCTCCTTAAGGAACAAGTTTTAAACGCCATGAAACAAGTCCAATTAGATGAAAAATTTTTGGATCGTTACCCTTATGAGTTGAGCGGAGGGCAACGCCAAAGGGTGTGTATCGCTATGGGCATTATTAATGTGCCCAAACTGCTCATTTGCGATGAGCCTACCACCGCGCTAGATGCGCAAATCCAAAACCAGATTTTAGACTTGCTCAAGCAATTGAGCGTGGAAAAAAACATCGCCCTTTTATTCATTAGCCATGATTTGAAAGCAGTCAAACGCTTGGCTGATAGGGTTTATGTGCTAAAAAAAGGCGAGATCGTAGAAACCAATTTGACTAAAGATCTTTTTAATGACCCCAAGCACGAATATTCAAAACTCTTGATTCAAGCTTCAAACTTGCCCACTAAAAATTTAAAAGCGCTAGACGAGACGCTTTTAGAAGTAAAAGATTTTAGCGTTTATTACTTGCAAAAACGCTTTTTTAGGCCTTCTTTAAAAAAGCCCCTTATCGCATCAGTGAATTTTTCCCTCAAAGCTAAAGAAAACATCGGCATCATTGGTGAAAGCGGGAGCGGGAAAAGCTCTCTAGCGTTAGGGCTTTTAAAACTCGCTTTAAATAGTGGGGAAGAAAAGATTTTAGGCCAAAGCGTGGGGCTTTTAAATTCTAAGGCGTTCAAACCCTACCGCAAGATTTTGCAAATGGTGTTTCAAGACCCTTACGCCTCATTAAATCCTCGCTTAAGCATTCAAAGCATTTTAATAGAAGCTTTGCACTTTGCTTACCCTAAGGCTTCCAAAGAAGAATGGCACCATCTCGCAAAACTTTGTTTAGAAGAAGTGTGTTTAAACCCTGAATTGCTTAACTTTTACGCTTATGAACTCAGCGGTGGGGAGCGCCAAAGAGTGGCGATCGCTAGAGCGATTGCCTTAAAACCTAAAATCATTCTTTTAGATGAGCCCACTTCGGCTTTAGATAAAAGCATTCAAAAAAGCGTGTTGGAATTGTTATTGGATTTACAAGAAAAGCAGGATTTGAGCTATTTGTTTATCAGCCATGATTTAGATGTGATTAAAGCGTTTTGCGATAAGGTGTTAGTGGTAAGTGAGGGGAAAGTCGTAGAAATGGGTGCTATTAAAGAGGTGTTTGATAACCCCAAACACGCTTATACGAAGTGTTTGTTGGAGTCCAGGCTTTAAGCTTTATTTTAAAATTCATGCTTTTAAGCGTTTTTAATCGCTTTTTAATGAATGTTATCTTGGGCGTTATCTTTTAGTTTTTTATAAACAAAACAAAGAAACTTGATAAGGGGCCGTTTTTGAATAAGGGTAGTTGTCAATAAAGAATGAAAAGACCTTGGATTCTTTGGGCAAAATCTTTTCTTTAAAGGTTTTTTCATAGCTTTTTTTGACAAACCATTTAAACGCATGCTCTTCTACAAAATTGTGAGGGTTTTTAAGCACTTCTAGGCGTAAAACGCATTTGTTTAGACTGAATTTGGAATGGTTTTTGACTCCCACTTGCAAAGAAAAAGCGTTGCTATAGCTTAAAGGGTTAGCGTGTAAGATGCGTGTTTCTATGGGGTAAATCGCTTGAGTGAGTAAAACATTCAAAACAAAAGGCATGCTTAAAAACGCGCCCAAAAAAGTTGTTGCCGCTATATAGCCAGCC
Organism: Helicobacter pylori; assembly: GCF_006439795.1. GTDB lineage: Bacteria > Campylobacterota > Campylobacteria > Campylobacterales > Helicobacteraceae > Helicobacter > Helicobacter pylori_CR. Next base: position 21,449 of record NZ_VEYL01000005.1, on the reverse strand, counting down.
AAGCGGTTTCTTAAAAGCAGAGCCAAAAGGAGCAAAATCGCGCAAAAAAGGATTAAAACGCCCGCTATCAAAACGCTGATTAAAGTCGCTTGGCTTAAAAATCCCTTAAAAGACTCCAAAAAAGCTTGGATAAAGGCAAGAGATGCCATGCGTTTTTAAGGCTCTTTAGTCTCGGCAATACTAGATTTAACCTTGCTTTTAGTGTCAATCCAAATATTAGGCACAGCCCCACCTGGAGTGAGCATGATTTGAGCGTTATTATTCGTTTTTAACGCTTCATTAAACTGGCCTTGAACTTCAATTTGGCGCAGCCTTAAAAGCTTGTCGCTCAAGCTTTGTGAAATGCTTAAATTGGCTTGAGATTTCGCCTTAGCTTCAATCACGATCGCATCCGCCACGCCCTGAGCCTTAATCCTGTTAGCGTCCGCTTCCCCTTTAGCCAGAGCGGCTTGTTTTTGAGCTTCTTGCTTGGAGCGCTCCACCTCGTATTTCACCCTTTCTGATTCTTGGCGCGCGATTTGGACTTTTTCAATTTGCTCTTTAATCTTAGCGGGCAAGACGATTTCTCTCAATTGGATAGAGCTTAATTCCACAGGGGTGTTGGGGAGCTTAGAAACTTCTTTATTGATACCGCTATTAATAAGAGCGGCGATTTCATTGCGCTTAATGGGTAAATCTTCAGCCGGATAGCGCCCCACGACAGATCGCACCACATCGCGTACCACAGGGTTGATGATTTTTTGCTCCCAAGACAAGCCATAAGTAGCGATCGTTTGAGGGGTGGTTTGAGGGTTTAAGCGGTATTGCACGGTGAGTTCAATAGAAACGGTCAAACCCCTACTATCCATCACATTAATAGCGTCGTTTCTAAAAATTCCTTGGTTTTTACCCGCCACGCCCATGTCTTCGGTGCGTGAAAAATTGATATTCCTAATCCTTGTATCCACAATAAGAATGTCTTGAATGATAGGCACAAAAAAGTGGATTCCTGGCTGTAAGGGGGTGGGTTCGTATTTCCCGGCGGTGATTTTAATGCCAATTTCTCCTGAGCTGATCACTTCAAAAGGCTTGGCCAAAAAAGCGATAACGCCTAAAAGGACAATGACGATTAAAACCGATAGTTTTTTAGAATTAAAAGAGTTAGACGGCGGAATGAAACGCCCCCCATTATTAGGCGTATTGGGCGTGGGGGTTTCTCTTTGAGGATTTTTCTTTTTTAAATGTTCGTTCAAATCAATGGGCATGGATTTCCTTTTTAAATATTTTAACGGCGTTTGGGTTTTTTAGAATGGTGGTTCGTTTTAGAGCCTTTTTCTCTGTAATGACCCTTTTTGAAAGAACGCACTTGATCATGCTGGTGCGTTTTTTTGTTAGAGAGTTTTGGCGTTTTTTCTTTAGGGTTTTGAATCGCATCAATTTCTTGCTGGTTTAAGCCAATTTTAGTGGTTTCAAACTGCAAACTCAAAAGTTTTAAAACCAATTGAGACGGCTCAAAAATTTCGGTAAGCTGTTCATAAAGGCTGATGATTCCTTCAGACACTTTAGCGTCATGTAAGGTTTTGATGATCTGATTTTCGTTAATGGTGGGGATTTCAAAAAGTTCAATCTCTGAATCAATTTCTTTTTGCATGCGTAAAAGCTCTTTGTATTCTAAAGGGGTTACTAAAGTGATCGCCATGCCTTTTTTGCCCGCTCTCCCGGTTCTCCCGATGCGATGGATATAGCTCTCGGTATTTAGGGGCAAGTGGTAATTAAACACATGGCTTACACCGCTAATATCTAGCCCTCGGCTCGCCACATCCGTAGCCACCAACACATCAGCGTCATTTTTTTTAAACGCCATGATAGAAGTGCGGCGATCCCTTTGATCCATATCCCCATGCAAGGCGGTGCTTTTGTAATTTTTAGAAGCAAGGAATTGGTGCAATTCATCGGCTTCTTTTTTGGTGCGCGTGAAAACAATGCTCTTTTTGGGCGCTTGGGTGTCTAAAAGGCGCATGATCGCTTCAGCCCTCTCATGCTCATTGATCACATAAAAGCGTTGGGTGATGTCGGTGTTAGTGATATTAGAAGGAGCGATATGGATTTTAATAGGGTTTTCTAAAATCTTATCCGCTAGCCTTTTGATCGGCTCTGGCATCGTGGCTGAAAAAAGCAAAATCTGTGCTTCGCTAGGGAGGTAGTCAAAAATCTCTTCAATATCGTCTAAAAACCCCATATCCAGCATTTCATCGCTTTCATCTAAAACGACCACTTTAGGCACAAATTTATGGATGCGCTCGTTTTTTAAATGATCCAACAGCCTTCCTGGCGTGGCGATCATCACTTGGGGGTTTTTCTTAATAAATTCGCATTGTTTTTTAACGCTCTGGCCTCCATACACGCACACGGTTTTAGTCCTAGTGTGTTTGCCCAATTTAAAAATCTCATCGCTAATTTGCATGGCTAATTCTCTGGTGGGCGTGATCACTAAGGCCTCTATGGTGTGGTTGTTTTTAAGGTTGTTGATAATGGGCAGAGCGAAAGCGGCGGTTTTTCCTGTGCCTGTTTGGGCTTGCGCGATGACATCTCGGCCTTGCAAAACAGCCGGAATGGCCTTTTCTTGAATGGGGCTTGGGGAAGTGAAACCGGCTTCATAAACGGATTTTAAAACCGATTCTTTTAAGCCCAAATCATTAAAACTAGGCTTATGATAAGCGTCATCATCAATTTCTGTAGGGAGTGGTGGTTGATTCAATTCCATGGGAGATTCATACCTCAATTTAATTTGAAACTTTATAAAAAGCTAATAAAAGGCTAAAATTAAAATCTTTGATTTAAAGTTTATAAGATTTTTGAGTATAGCATAAAAATGCGCTCAATTAAGTTTAAAGTTTTTATAAAAGGCTTATGCTAAAATAATTAGAATTTAAGGAATAAAGAAAGGGTTTGATTGAAACGGGTGTTTTTGTGGCTTATTTTTGTATTAGCTTTCCACAAGCTTTTGGCCGAAAAAATAGGCGATATAGCGAGCGTGGTGGGCGTAAGAGATAACCAGCTGATTGGCTATGGGCTTGTGATTGGCCTAAATGGCACAGGGGATAAATCCGGCTCAAAATTCACCATGCAATCCATTTCTAACATGCTAGAGAGCGTGAATGTCAAGATCTCTGCAGATGATATTAAATCTAAAAATGTCGCTGCCGTGATGATTACAGCCTCCTTGCCCCCCTTTGCAAGACAGGGCGATAAAATTGATATTCACATTTCTTCTATTGGGGATGCAAAATCCATTCAAGGAGGGACTTTGGTGATGACCCCTTTAAATGCGGTAGATGGGAATATTTACGCCCTCGCTCAAGGGGCTATCGTTTCGGGCAATTCTAGTAACTTGCTCTCAGCCAATATCATCAACGGAGCGACTATTGAAAGGGAAGTTTCGTATGATTTGTTCCATAAAAACGCCATGACTTTAAGCCTGAAAAACCCCAATTTTAAAAACGCTATCCAAGTGCAAAACACTTTAAATAAGGTGTTTGGCAATAAAGTAGCCATAGCACTAGATCCCAAAACCATTCAAATCACTCGCCCAGAGCGTCTTTCTATGGTGGAGTTTTTAGCCTTAGTGCAAGAAATCCCCATTAATTACAGCGCGAAAAATAAGATCATTGTAGATGAAAAATCAGGCACGATCGTTTCAGGAGTGGATATAATAGTGCATCCTATAGTGGTTACAAGCCAAGACATCACGCTTAAAATCACTAAAGAGCCTTTAAATGACTCTAAAAACACGCAAGATTTAGACAACAACATGTCCTTAGACACCGCTCATAACACGCTGAGTTCTAACGGGAAAAACATCACCATTGCCGGGGTGGTAAAAGCCTTACAAAAAATCGGCGTGAGCACTAAGGGGATGGTTTCAATCTTGCAAGCCCTAAAAAAAAGCGGTGCGATTAGCGCTGAAATGGAGATACTATGATAAACAACAATAAAGCCATGTTAGAGCAATACAACGTTTCTAAATTAGCGAGCGAAGAGAAATTAAAAGCGTTGGCTCAAACTAAAAACGACAAGCTCCTCAAAGAACAAACCGATTCTTTTGAAGCGCTGCTTTTAAAATTCATGCTAGATACTGCTATGAAAATGGATAACCCCTTGTATCCTAAAGCCCCGGGCGATGAGATTTACACATCCATGTATAAGGACACGCTTTCTAAAGAATTGAGCGGGAATTTTGGTTATAGCGAAATGCTGTTTAATTTCTTAAAAGAGCAAGAAAAACAAAAACCATGAAAAAATCCAAGCACTTAAAACGCCCTTATTTAAAGCGTTCCCATTTGAAACACTCTTATAAGGCTTCTTCTTTCAAAGGGTTGTTAAAAAAAGAGGATAATGTGATTTCATTAGAAAATTTTAAACCCAAAGAGAGCGAAGATTTATTAGAAAATTTTTCCAACAAAAAAGACATGCAAGAATTGCTAGGGCTTTTAAACCAATTTATTTTACAAAGCTACAAGGTAGAAAAGGAATTTAAGGATTATAAAGCCCTTTATGAATGGGTCATAGAGATTTTACCGCAAGCCATTTGGGTGGTGAATGAAAACGGGAGCTTTTTTTATAAAAATTCTTTAGCCAATCAAAGCCATGAGGTGTTCAATAAGGCTAAATTAGAAAATTTTAACACTGAAATTGAACATGAAAATAAAAGCTATTTAGTCCAGCAAAACAGCATTCAAGGCAAGCAAATCATCACCGCAACCGATATTAGCGCTCAAAAACGCCAAGAGCGGCTCGCTTCTATGGGGAAAATCTCAGCGCATTTAGCCCATGAGATCAGAAACCCTGTAGGCTCTATCTCCCTTTTAGCTTCGGTGTTATTAAAGCATGCGAACGAAAAGACTAAGCCCATTGTTGTAGAATTGCAAAAAGCTTTATGGCGTGTGGAAAGAATCATTAAAGCCACCTTGCTTTTTTCTAAAGGCATTCAAGCCAACCGCACCAAGCAAAGTTTAAAAACGCTAGAGAGCGATCTCAAAGAAGCCCTAAATTGCTACACTTACTCTAAAGACATTGATTTTCTTTTTAATTTTAGCGACGAAGAAGGGTTTTTTGACTTTGATTTGATGGGGATTGTGTTGCAAAATTTCTTGTATAACGCTATTGATGCGATTGAAGCCTTAGAAGAGAGCGAACAGGGTCAAGTGAAGATTGAAGCGTTCATTCAAAATGAATTTATCGTCTTCACCATTATTGATAATGGCAAGGAAGTGGAAAACAAAAGCGCTTTATTTGAGCCTTTTGAAACCACCAAATTAAAGGGTAACGGCCTAGGGTTAGCTCTGTCTTTACAAGTCGTTAAAGCCCATGAAGGGAGCATTGCGCTGTTAGAAAATCAAGAAAAAACCTTTGAAATTAAGATTCTTAACGCTTCTTGAGTGATAATATCCCCCTTAAAAAATGAGTTTTACGATAAAACAAAATTTTAAAAAGATTAAAGAATATTAAATTGAATAGAGTTTATCAATATTTGACAAAAATAAGATCAAAACAATTTTTCATTAACTCTTTTGGTGTAGGATAGCGATCAGGGTTTTTATGAAAGTAAAAGCCTAAAACAATTTTAAAAAAAGGACTTTTGATGAAAACATTTGAAATTTTAAAACATTTGCAAGCGGATGCGATCGTGTTATTTATGAAAGTGCATAACTTCCATTGGAATGTGAAAGGCACCGATTTTTTCAATGTGCATAAAGCCACTGAAGAAATTTATGAAGAGTTTGCGGACATGTTTGATGATCTGGCTGAAAGGATCGTTCAATTAGGACACCACCCCTTAGTCACTTTATCCGAAGCGATCAAACTCACTCGTGTTAAAGAAGAAACTAAAACAAGCTTCCACTCTAAAGACATCTTTAAAGAAATTCTAGGCGATTACAAACACCTAGAAAAAGAATTTAAAGAGCTTTCTAACACCGCTGAAAAAGAAGGCGATAAAGTCACCGTAACTTATGCAGACGATCAATTAGCCAAGTTGCAAAAATCCATTTGGATGCTAGAAGCCCATTTGGCTTAAGCTACCAAAAAGAAGCTAGCATGAGAGATTACAGCGAGCTTGAAATTTTTGAGGGAAACCCCTTAGACAAGTGGAATGACATTATTTTTCATGCGAGTAAAAAGCTTTCTAAAAAAGAGCTAGAAAGGCTTTTAGAGCTTCTGGCTCTTTTGGAAACTTTTATAGAAAAAGAAGACTTGGAAGAAAAGTTTGAATCTTTCGCTAAAGCTTTAAGAATGGATGAAGAGTTGCAACAAAAAATAGAGAGCAGAAAAACAGACATTGTGATCCAATCCATGGCGAATATTCTCAGTGGGAATGAATGAGCTTATCCGCTATGGCTTGATATTTCTCTTTTTTTTAAAGGCGTTTGGGCTTGATTATGGGATAGATAAAACGCTAGAATTAAAAAAAGATGAAGTCTTTAAAGCGATCATCAAAGACACTTCAAATGAGCAAACCAAAGAAATTACGCTCTATTGGACGCTATATGCAAATAAAGGTTTAGTCATCAACATGCGTTTTAACCATTTCCCTTACCAGTTTATTTTATACACCGATCATGCGAGAAACACCTATAACCTTAAAGTTTTTGAAGAAAAATTTTCTTCTAACAGCACTCTGTCGCTTGTGTTTAAAGGTTTTAAAGAAGATAAAGCCACTTTAAGGCTTTTAGCCCTTATGCCCCTTGCTTTTTCTCCTAAAGAACCTTAAGGAATTTGCATGCAAGAAAAACAACTCAAAGCCATTCAAAATAAGATCGCTTCTTGGATCAAGGAAATAGAAAGCGGCTTTATAGATGAATTGTTTTCCAAGATTGGCCCTTCAAAAATGCTGCGCTCCAAACTCATGCTCGCTTTATTAAACGAAAAAACAGACGCTATTTTATTGGATAAAGCATTCAATTTGTGCACGATTGTAGAAATGATACAGACCGCTTCCTTATTGCATGATGATGTGATTGACAAGGCGACCATGCGCCGAAAACTCCCTAGCATTAACGCTCTTTTTGGGAATTTTAACGCCGTGATGCTTGGGGATGTGTTTTATTCCAAAGCCTTTTTTGAATTGTCTAAAATGGGCGAAGCAATCGCTCAAATCCTCTCTAATGCGGTTTTAAGGCTCTCTAGAGGCGAGATTGAAGATGTGTTTGTGGGGGAATGTTTTAATAACGACAAACAAAAATACTGGCGTATTTTAGAAGACAAGACCGCTCATTTCATAGAAGCGAGCCTAAAGAGCATGGCGATTCTTTTGGATAAAAACGCCAAAATGTATGCGGATTTTGGGTTGCATTTTGGCATGGCGTTTCAAATCATTGATGATTTATTAGACATCACTCAAGACGCCAAAACTCTAGGTAAGCCCAATTTTAGCGATTTTAAAGAGGGCAAGACCACTTTACCCTACTTGCTTTTATATGAAAAATTAAATCCGCATGATCAAGGGCTTTTAATTTCTTATTTCAAACAAGACAGCCATGAAATCATAGAATGGACTAAGGAAAAATTCAAGCAATATGGTATCATAGAAGAAACCCTTAAAATCGCTCAAGTTTATTCTAAAAAGGCTCTTGAAGCCATTAAGGGGGAGAACAATTTGGTTTTAGAAAAACTAGCGCAAGATGTCATTTATAGGACTTTTTAATGGAGTTAGAAACTCATTTATCAAAATATTTCACCCTAGCCTTTACGCATAAAAGCATGAGCTTAGAAATGCGAGAAAAACTCGCTATCAATTCGAGCGCAACGCTTAAGGAATTTTTACAAACCATTAAAAACCATTGCCCCAACATCAAAGAGTGCATGGTGTTATCCACATGCAATCGCTTTGAAATCTATGCGAGCCTAAAGCACGGCGCTAATACTAATGAACAAAAAAGCGCACTATTAAAGATTTTGGCTCAAAATAAAAAAATGAGCGTGTCTGATTTGGAAAAATGCGTTTTAATGAACACTGATGAAAGCGCAGTCCATCATGTCTTTAGCGTGTGCAGCAGTTTGGATAGCTTGGTGGTTGGGGAAACTCAAATCACAGGGCAGATGAAAAACGCCTATAAATTCGCTTTTGAAGAGAAATTCTGCTCCAAAGATTTAACCCGATTGCTCCATTTTGCTTTCAAATGCGCCGCTAAAGTGCGCAATCTAACCGGCATTTCCAAACAAGGGGTCTCCATCTCTTCAGTGGCGGTCAAAGAAGCGCTTAATATTTTTGAAAAAGAAAGGATTAAGGATAAAAAAGCCCTCGTGATAGGGCTTGGCGAAATCGCTCAATTAGTCATCAAGCACCTTTTAAACAAGCAATTTAAAGTGCTTATTTTAGGGCGTAATGCGGCTAAATTTGAAGATTTCATCAAAGAATTAAAAGAATTAGAAGAGCCTAAAAAAGTGGGCTTTCAAAATATAGAAAATTTAAACGCTTATATCAATGAATACGAACTGCTTTTTTGCGCCACTTCTTCGCCGCATTTTATCGTGCAAAATCGCATGTTAAAAGAAACGATTTTCAGGCGTTTTTGGTTTGATTTAGCCGTGCCACGAAATATTGAAAAACCGGTATTAGATAATATTTTCTTATACAGCGTGGATGATTTAGAGCCTATGGTGAGTGAAAATGTGGAAAACAGACAAGAAAGCAGAACGAAAGCTTATGAGATTGTAGGGCTTGCCACAATAGAATTTTACCAATGGATCCAAAGTTTAGAAGTAGAGCCTTTGATTAAGGATTTAAGGGAATTGGCTAGGATTTCAGCCCAAAAGGAATTGCAAAAAGCGCTCAAAAAACGCCATGTGCCTAAAGAATACGAAGGCAATATTGAAAAGATCTTGCACAACGCTTTCAACACTTTTTTACACCACCCTACCATCGCCTTAAAAAAGAACGCTCAAAAAGAAGAATCCGATGTGCTTGTGGGTGCGATTAAAAACTTGTTTAATTTAGACAAATCTAACGCTAATCATGCCCAGAATTTGAATCTCTATAAATGCGAATATTACGAGGAATAATGCATGCTATTTTCAAAACTCTTTGCCCCCACTCTCAAAGAACCCCCTAAAGATGCCGTGTTAAAAAGCCATAAACACTTAGCCCAAGCAGGATACATTTATCAAGTAGGCAGCGGGATTTATAATTTCTTACCCTTAGCTAAAAAAGTGCTAGACAAGATAGAAAACATCACGCACAAACGCATGCAAGAGCATGGGGCGCAAAATATTTTAATGAGTTTTGTGGTTTTGGCGAGTTTGTGGGAAAAATCAGGCCGTTTGGATAAATACGGCAAGGAATTACTGGTTTTTAAAGACCGAAAAGACAATGATTTTGTTTTAAGCCCCACTTTAGAAGAAAATATCACCGAAATTGCCGCTAATTTCATTAAAAGCTACAAGCAATTACCCGTCCATCTCTATCAAGTCCACACGAAATTCCGTGATGAGATCCGCCCGCGATTCGGGTTAGTGAGAGCGAGGGAATTTATCATGAAAGATGGTTATAGCTTTCATGAAGACGCTGAGAGCTTGGATAAGGAATTTTTAAACACGCAAAGCGCTTATAAAGAGATTTTAAGCGATTTGGGTTTGGATTTTCGCATTGTGGAAGCGGATAGCGGAGCGATTGGAGGGAGTAAAAGCAGGGAATTTGTCGTTTTAACAGAATGCGGGGAAGACACGATCGTGGTGTGTAAAAATTGCGATTATGCCGCCAACATTGAAATCGCTAAACGCTCTAAAAGGCCTGAGCCTTTAAATGTCCCAAAAGCGCAATTAGCGAAATTCCCTACCCCTAATACCACCAGCGCGCAAAGCGTGGCGGAGTTTTTTAAAACAGAGCCTTATTTTGTCTTAAAAGCGCTTGTGAGAAAAGTGATCCATAAAGATAAAGAAACCCTAGCGTGCTTTTTTGTTAGGGGCGATGACAATTTAGAAGAAGTTAAAGCCCTAAACGCCTTGAACATTATAGGAGCGAACGCTTTAGAATTGAGAGAGGCGAGTCAAAAAGATTTGGATAATGCGGGGTTAATAGCGGGTTTTATAGGGCCTTATGGCTTGAAAAAGCATGTTTCTTACATTGTTTTTGATGAAGATTTAAAAGAGGGCGATTGCTTGATCGCTGGGGCTAATGAAAAGGATTTTCATGCGGTGGGCGTGGATTTAAAAGGGTTTGAAAATCTTGTTTATGCGGATATTGTCCAGGTTAAAGAGAGCGATCGTTGCCCTAATTGTCAGGGATCGTTGAAATACCATAAGAGTTTGGAAGTGGGGCATATTTTCAAACTCGGGCAAGGCTATGCTAAAAGCTTGAAGGCGAGTTTCTTGGATAAGAATGGTAAGGAGCGGTTTTTTGAAATGGGGTGCTATGGGATAGGCATTAGCCGATTGCTCAGCGCGATTTTAGAGCAAAAAAGCGATGATTTAGGCTGTGTGTGGACGAAAAATACCGCTCCTTTTGATGTGGTGATCGTGGTTTCTAATTGGAAAGATGAAGCGCAAAAAAAACTCGCTTTTGAAGTGTATGAAAGGCTGCTTCAAAAGGGCGTTGATGTATTGTTAGATGACAGAGACGCGCGTTTTGGGGCGAAGATGAGGGATTTTGAATTGATTGGGGAAAAATTGGCGCTCATTGTTGGGAAGCAAACTTTAGAGAGCAAAGAATTTGAATGCATCAAACGCGCTAATTTAGAAAAACAAACGCTTAAAGACACCGAATTAGAAGAAAAAATTTTAGAACTATTAGCGAGCGAATAAAAAGGGAGTGAGTGGGAAATTTAGTGATTGGCTCTAGGGGGAGCGAATTAGCTTTATGGCAAGCGAATTATATTAAAGAACGCCTGAAAAAAGAATGCTCTATGGAAAGCGAGATTCAAATCGTTAAGACTAAGGGCGATAAAATCTTAGACACCCCTTTAAATAAGATTGGCGGTAAGGGGCTATTCACTAAGGAATTAGAAGAATTGCTTTTAAAAGGCGCAATTGATTTGGCGGTGCATTCTTTAAAAGATGTGCCGGTCGTGTTTGAAAAGGGGTTAGACTTGGCATGCATCACTAAAAGGGCTGATGTGAGGGACACTTTTTTGAGCGTGAAATTCCCTGATTTGATGAGCTTGCCTAAAGGAGCCAAGGTTGGCACGACTTCTTTAAGACGCTCCATGCAACTCAAACTAAAACGCCAGGATCTAGACACAGAAAGCTTAAGGGGGAATGTCCAAACCCGTTTGAAAAAGCTTGAATGCGGTGAATTTGACGCTATCATTTTGGCTGAAGCCGGACTGCAGCGTTTAGAAATTCAAGGAGCGAAATACCGCAAGGCTTTTAGCGTAAAAGAAATGATTCCTAGCATGGGTCAGGGGGCTTTAGGGGTAGAAATGCTCAAAAACCACAAGCATTTTGCCACGCTTCAAAAACTCAACGATGAAGAAAGCGCGTTTTGCTGCCATTTAGAAAGGGAATTTATCAAAGGGCTTAATGGGGGGTGTCAGATCCCTATTGGCGTGCATGCGAGTTTAATGGGCGATAGGGTTAAAATCCAGGCGGTTTTAGGCTTGCCTAACGGGAAAGAAGTCATCACTAAAGAAAAACAAGGGGATAAAACTAAAGCGTTTGATTTAGTTCAAGAGCTTTTAGAAGAATTTTTGCAAAGCGGGGCGAAAGAGATTTTAGAAAAGGCGCAGTTGTTTTAATGCGTTTGTTTATCGCGCTAGTTTTGTTTTGGTGGTGGTTAATTTTGAGCGCTAAAGAAGCGGATTTCATCTCTGATTTAGAATACGGGATGGCTCTTTATAAAAACCCTAGGGGTGTTGCGTGCGCGAAATGCCATGGCATTAAAGGCGAACAACAAGAAATCACCTTTTATTATGAAAAAGGCGAAAAAAAAATCCTCTACGCCCCTAAAATCAACCATTTAGATTTTAAAACCTTTAAAGACGCCCTGAGTTTGGGCAAAGACATGATGCCTAAATACAACTTGAATTTAGAAGAAATCCAAGCGATTTATCTTTATATCACCTCTTTAGAGCATAAAGAAGAGCATAAGGATTCTCCTAAGCCTTAAGCAAAGCGCTTGATTTATGTTAAAATGGTGCGTTGCATTTTTTGTTTTGATTAAAGAAGGGTTCTAAAAATCAGGATTTAAGAGAAGGTAAAAATGAATGTCAAAATTTTAAAAATATTAGTTTATGGGTTATTTTTTTGGAGCTTGAACGCCCATTTATGGGGGAAACAAGACAATAGTTTTTTGGGGGTTGCTGAAAGAGCCTATAAAAGCGGGAATTATTCTAAAGCAGCGTCTTATCTTAAAAAAGCATGCAACGATGGGGTGAGTGAAGGTTGCACGCAATTAGGGATCATTTATGAAAATGGGCAAGGCACTAGAATAGATTATAAAAAAGCCCTAGAATATTATAAAACCGCATGCCAGGCTGATGATAGGGAAGGGTGTTTTGGTTTAGGGGGGCTTTATGATGAGGGGTTAGGCACGGCTCAAAATTATCAAGAAGCCATTGACGCTTACGCTAAGGCGTGCGTTTTAAAACACCCTGAGAGTTGCTACAATTTAGGCATTATTTATGACCGAAAAATCAAAGGCAATGCCGATCAAGCGGTTACCTACTATCAAAAAAGCTGTAATTTTGATATGGCTAAGGGGTGTTATGTTTTGGGCGTGGCCTATGAAAAAGGCTTTTTAGAAGTCAAACAAAGCAACCATAAAGCCGTCATCTATTATTTGAAAGCGTGCCGATTGGATGATGGGCAGGCTTGCCGCGCGTTAGGGAGTTTGTTTGAAAATGGCGATGCAGGGCTTGATGAAGATTTTGAAGTGGCGTTTGATTATTTGCAAAAAGCCTGCGGGTTAAACAATTCTAGTGGTTGCACGAGTTTGGGCTCTATGTATATGTTAGGCAGGTATGTCAAAAAAGATCCCCAAAAGGCTTTTAATTTTTTCAAACAAGCATGCGATATGGGGAGTGCGGTGAGTTGCTCCAGGATGGGCTTTATGTATTCCCAAGGGGACGCTGTTCCAAAAGACTTGAGGAAAGCCCTTGATAATTATGAAAGGGGTTGCGATATGGGCGATGAAGTGGGTTGCTTCGCTCTAGCGGGCATGTATTACAACATGAAAGATAAAGAAAACGCCATAATGATTTATGACAAAGGCTGTAAGCTAGGCATGAAACAAGCATGCGAAAACCTCACTAAACTCAGGGGGTATTGAAAAATTTTAATCAACCCCCTAAATCATTGTTTGACTCAAAACTTTTCAAAGATTTGGCTCTGTTTTAAGAGCTAAAGCAGAAACCCACCCTATTAATTTTTAATCTTTAGTGTTTTTAGGGTTTTGTCTATTTTCAAAAAGAAAACTTTTTGAATATTTTTTGCGGTTGTTTGGTTGTGTTTGTTAGCGTGTTTTTATGGTGTAAATTTTTGTTAGGTTAGCTTGAAGTGGGTTTTAGGTTTAAAAAGTCCTATAAAAATGTTTTAGCGTGTTTTTGCGCTATGGATAGATATACGTTTGGTTGTGTTTTTCAATAGCTTTAATTTATGGCTTTGCGTGTTGCTATTATAAGCACGCTACAAACACGAATCACACGATAACAGAGCGGTATGCGCACGCTATAAAAAGACTTGATAAAAATAACGAAAAATAATTAAATTTCAAGCGTTCTTTTAAAAATTGTTGTCAGATGAGACAGATAAAAACGCTTTTAGTTTAAAGATAGAGTTTTAGGGGTTTGTTGGTTTAGTTATTCTTTAATTTTTTAAAAAATAGGGTTTTTAAAACTCATAAAAGGATAAGGGGTATTTTGAAATCATTCCCCTACAACCCCCTTTTTTAAAATCCCCCTAACCCCCTAAGAGCGCGTTATGAGAAATTATCGCTCGCTTTTCGCAAACTTTTTTATTTTGGTTGTCAAAACACCCAAAAGGTATTTTTTAGATTTCATAACCAATATCCAAAACAGAGCTAATATTTTAAACCCTACAAAGACCAATAGATCGCTCCAAAGAAAACGATACTCCCTATCAAAACGCTTATAAACATGCGTTTAGTGTCCTTAAAAGCCACCATTAAAAACGCGCTCACATAAAACAACAATAAAAACACGCAAAAAATCCCCGAAAGCACCTTAAACACAACGCCCGCCTTAGCCTTATGCAGCATGATGAGCACACCTAAAAAGCCCCTTTCAATGGTTTTGATTTTTGTTTGAGCGCCTTTAGTTTCAAGGTTGATTTCATACAAAGGCGTGCCAATAACCAACGTTCCCCTATACTCTCTAGGCTCTATCTTTTTAGGCATAGCGATATGGTTTTCTTTTATAAAGTCTTTTAAAAAATCCAATCGTTCTTCTTTTTTTAAGGATTTTTCTAAAACCCACTCTTTGATAGTAGCGCCAGTGTCTTGGCGCACCCCAAAGAGCAATGAAAACCCGCTGACCGCAAAAAGAAGCGCCAAAGGGAAGAAAAAAGTGGTCGCATAGATGTGGAAATAACGCATCATTGCCGTCATTATTGCAACCTGTGGCTCACGAATTTAGAAAAATTATCCAAGACTAGCCCCCCTTTTCTAAACCCTAGCGCGCAAGATTCATAAGCAAAAAACACATTAGGCTGATAATACAACCCGTTATGCGAGTTGAGCTCGTAAAATTCCTGATAAATGGGTTTGTGGTTAGAATAAACGCCGTCCGTCTTTAAAAGCGATTGCATGGAAGCTTCAAAGATTTCACTATTCGCCCCTTCCCTACCAAAAGCCACTTTTTTGATTTGCTTTTTATTAGCTAAAGGTTCATAGCTCGTTTCTAACAATAAGGGGTGGTTGGGGTATCTGTCCCATAAAAGTTTTAAAAAACGCTTGGATTGGAAAAGGATCGTGTAAGCGGGGTTTAAAAAAATCGTGTTTTTATTTTCCATCATGCCTTGCATCAAAAGGGCTAATTCTGGCTCATCAATGGCGATATTTTCCCATGGGATTAACTTGAATAAAAACTCATAATTCAAGCCGTTTTTAAACACGCCCTCTTCTGCATTAAACTCTACTTCATCAATGTAAGAAAAATCCGTTTCAAACCCCACGCTCTGAGCAGCGTCTTGCAAAAAACGCATAGTGCGCTCTTCTTCAATATTCCCCCTAACGCTTGAAAAAAGGATTTTCCACCCCTCATACATTTCCTCAAAACGACTCGTGTCTTCGCCTAAAGTTACCATGCGTTTAAAATTCTCGCCAAGCGCTTCATAAAGGTTGTTGAATTGCTTGTTTTCATCATAGCCATTCGCTTTGAGTAACGCCCATTGAATTACCGCCGTTTCATAGAGCATGGTGGGGGTATCAGCGTTAAATTCTAATAATTTAATAGGCTTGCCATCAAGCCCCCCGGCTAAATCAAAACGCCCGTAAATATGCCAATGCACTTCCTCTTCAAAACTCTGTTTGATCATAGGGATGAGCGCGTTAGGAATATCCAATTCAAAAAAGCGATCGTTTTGAATGGCCTCTTCAGCCGTTTCTACAAACATGTCATAAAGCTCATTACAAGCGTCATAATAAGCGTCCGCTTCTTTTTGAGAAACAACCACCATTTCATCAGCGATATAAGATGACATGTCGTCATTAGTGTGCCAATCTAGGCCGATTTCTTCTAAGGTCTTATTGTCTAAAGGTTTTAAAGGAATCACTTGCATTTTTTAGCCTTAAATAGATTAAATTATGAGTTAAAGCCCCTTGTCCCAGAGCTTACCGCAGGCGAACTAGTAGGCCTACTAGAGCCAAAAAACCCGCTCTGTCCCTTACTCGCTGTGCCCATGCTTGAAGCGCTAGGCGTGCTTTTAGAAAAGGAATTTTGAGAGCGTTGGTAAGCTTGTGGGGATTTGTAGGTCCGTTGGGCGTTTTGCTGGTAATTAGGGTTATTGAAAAGCTTATTGCCAATATAACTCCCTAAAATCGCCCCCGCCGCGCTCCCTAAAATCGCGCTCCCCAAGCCAAAGCCTGAGCCTTCATTACTCCCTCCACTCCCTCCATTATTAGGCTGGATAAGCTTGCTCGTGCCGTTATCAATTTTGGCTTCTTCTTCTTTGATGAGCTTTTGGATCTCTTCATTGCTCAACACGCGTTCATTGCCTTGCAAATCGCGCACTATAATGTGGGTTCTTGAACTGGGGTATTCTTCAACAACCTTGTAAGATTTATCCTTTTGCTCTTCTAAAATCACAAACGCGCCTTTTTGAACGCTTTGACTTAGAGAGCTTTGCTCTTTTGGTTTGTCATCGGCATTGCTCTTACACCCCACAATGCTCACCATCACTAACGCACTCAAACCACCCACGATCGCATAATCAGAAATTTTTCTGTAGGGTTTTTTCATGAGAGTAACCTTATATCATGCCTTATAATGGTATAAGAAAGGCACACCCTTAATCACGCCAGATTCAAAAATCTTTTTAGTGGTATTTTCCACTTTAGTGCGTAAATCTTCAGGCTCTTTTTGAGCGTTAATATCGTATTGGGTGGAGTAAATCTTTTCAAGAATAGAGATTTTATCTTCCACGCTCGCTCCCCTAGCCCTAGCTTTCGCCATTTCTTCTTGGATTAAAGCCGCTTTTTTAGCTGAATTGACTCCAAGCCACCCCACTACAACCATTCTCACGGTGTTTTCTTTTAAATGATCCCTGAGTTTAGTGAGCTCTTTTTGGCAATGCGGGCACATGGGATCAGAGACAATATAAAGGATTTTATCCTTATTTTCAGCGTTAGTAGAGGGCAACTCTATCACATAATCAGCCGGTATTTCATTAAAAATAGCGTTCAATTTCGCACTATTTTGTTGGGTGGCGTTAAGGGCTTGGATTTTTTGATTGGTTTCTGCAACTAATTTCACATCTTCGCTTTTATTGCTAAAAAAGATATTGCTAAGCCCTATGACTAAATTACCATCCTTACTCACTACAAGCGGAATATTGTATTTAGTGTCCGGATCTTCAATAACGACCATTTTTAAATCCTGGCTGGATTTTAAAGGTTTGACTTCTAAAATACGCACCTTTTTATTGGTTTGTTTTTCAATCACGCTCACTAAATTATCCTGCATCCGTTTGTCATTAGCTGAAACTGAATGTTTAGGGGCTGCCCCTAAACCTACAAGAAGTAACGCGCTCAACACACTCGCTCTTAATATCATTAAAACTCCTAAAGTTCAATAGCCTAAATCCTTACAATAATAAGGAATAAGCTTTTAATGGGTATAATACCATAAAATCCCCTATTTTCATAAGGCTTAAAAGGTTTAAAGATGATTATCATTCCTGCTAGATTAAAATCCAGTCGTTTTGAAAATAAAGTGCTAGAAGATATTTTTGGCTTGCCTATGGTAGTGCGTTGCGCTAAAAATGCGAATCTAGTAGATGAATGCGTAGTCGCTTGCGATGATGAAAGCGTCATGCAAACATGCCAAAAATTCCGCATTAAAGCGGTGCTAACCTCCAAACACCATAATAGCGGCACAGAACGCTGTTTGGAAGCGGCGCAAATTTTAGGGTTAAAAAACGATGAAAGGGTTTTAAACCTGCAAGGCGATGAGCCTTTTTTAGAAAAAGAAGTCATTTTAGCCTTATTAGAAGCCACCAAAAACGCCCCTTTCATGGCGACTTGCGCTAAAGTCATTGATGAAGAGCGAGCCAAAAGCCCCAATTTAGTCAAAGTGGTTTTAGATCATCAAAATAACGCCTTGTATTTTTCGCGCTCCCTTATCCCCTTTTTACGAGATTTTGATGCGAAACGCCAAACCCCCCTTTTAGGGCATATCGGTATTTATGGCTTCCACAATAAAGAAATCTTAGAAAAATTATGCGCTTTAAAACCTTGCGTTTTAGAGGAAATAGAAAAATTAGAGCAATTAAGGGCTTTGTATTACCAAAAAAAGATTGCAGTGAAAATCGTTCAAAGCCAAAGCGTGGGTATTGACACCAAAGAGGATTTGCAAAACGCTTTGAAAATTTTTAACCCCAATCTCCTTGAGCGCTAAAATCTAAAAAGCACTCAACACATTTTCCACCATCAAAAACCTCTTTTTAAATCCAAAAAAAAGCAAAATTTCTTAATTTTTGCTCAATTTTATTAAAAATTCAATAAATTTATGGCACAATTTAAACGCATTGTAAATAAAGTTTCAATTTGATACGATTTTACAAATAAAACATTACTTTAAGGAACATTTTATGAAAAAAACGATTTTACTTTCTCTTATGGTTTCATCGCTCCTTGCTGAAAATGACGGCGTTTTTATGAGCGTGGGCTATCAAATCGGCGAAGCCGCTCAAATGGTGAAAAACACCGGCGAAATCCAAAAAGTCTCCAACGCTTACGAAAATTTAAACAATCTTTTAACCCGCTATAACGAACTCAAACAAACGGCCTCTAACACTGATTCAAGCACCGCTCAAGCGATTGACAATCTAAAAGAGAGCGCTAGCAGATTGAAAACGACCCCCAATAGCGCTAATCAAGCCGTATCCTCAGCGCTCAGCTCTGCGGTGGGCATGTGGCAAGTGGTAGCCTCTAATTTAGCCAGTGGCACGCTACCCACTAGCGAATACAACCAAATCAATGCGATTTCTCAATTGCTCCAAAATACCCTAGAAAATAAAAACAATAATCTCACGATTGCAAATGACTACGATCAGCTTTTAGGACAAGCTAGCACCATTATTAACACCCTTCAAAGCCAATGCCCAGGGATAGACGGAGGCAATGGCAAACCATGGGGCATTAATGCGAGCGGGAACGCATGCAATATTTTTGGCAACACCTTTAACGCCATAAACAGCATGATTGACAGCGCTAAAAAAGCCGCCGCAGAATCCCGAAGAACCAACGACCCAAGTCAAGGTGCAAACCAACAAAACGCATTCAACAACGCTGATTTCACTAAAAACCTTAATCAAGTATCAAGCGTTATTAATGATACTATCTCTTATCTCAAAGGGGACAATTTAGAAACCATCTATAACACCATTCAAAAAATGCCCGATTCTAAAGGGTTTCAAGGTTTGGTGAGTCGATCTAGCTATAGTTATTCCCTCAACGAAACGAAATATTCCCAATTCCAAACCACCACCAAAGAGTTTGGTAATAACCCTTTTAGAAGCGTGGGATTGATTAATTCTCAAAGCAATAACGGGGCGATGAATGGCGTGGGCGTGCAATTAGGCTATAAACAATTCTTTGGGAAAAATAAATTTTTTGGGATCCGGTATTATGCCTTTTTTGATTACAACCATGCCTATATCAAATCCAACTTTTTCAACTCCGCTTCCAATGTTTTCACCTATGGCGCTGGCAGCGATCTTTTATTGAATTTCATCAATGGCGGATCCGATAAAAACCGCAAAGTCTCTTTTGGTATTTTTGGGGGCATCGCATTAGCCGGCACGACATGGCTTAATTCCCAATTGGTGAATTTAAAAACCACCACTAGCACCTACAACGCTAAAATCAACAACACCAATTTCCAATTCTTATTCAATACCGGTTTAAGGCTTCAAGGGATTCACCATGGCGTTGAATTAGGCGTGAAAATCCCCACCATCAACACGAATTACTATTCTTTCATGGGCGCTAAATTAGCATACCGAAGACTTTATAGCGTATATTTCAATTATGTTTTGGCTTATTGATATTGAATCGGTTCTCATTACTAATGAGAACAAAGCCAATTTTTTGGCTCTCAATGAATAACGGCATCATTTTACTTGACTTTTTACAAAAAACACACTAGAATTTCTTTTTATTTTTTGAGCGAAATTCCAGATTAGCTCAGCGGTAGAGTAGGCGGCTGTTAACCGCTTGGTCGTAGGTTCGAATCCTACATCTGGAGCCATACTTTTAACTCATCTTTTTTTTATGGCAAAAATTCACGCAATCCCTTCAGATTTGATCCATAACGCATTGACTAAAACCCCCACCACAACCCCTATCGCTAAATTATGCGTGTATAAAACCACCGCCACGACTAAGAGCATGTTGAGCGTGTCATAGAGCTTGATTGTTTTAATGTTAATAATGGATTGGAAATTAAAAGTGGTGAAAGAAATCATCACCATCACCGCCACAACCGCTACAATGGGGATCTTAACCACGTATTCATTAAACACTAATATTAGCACCATTAAAGAAAAGCCGGCAAAAAAAGTAGAAAGCCTTGTTTTGGCCCCGGATTTTGCGTTAATGATAGACTGCCCCACTAAAGCGCACCCTGTCATTCCCCCCAAAAGCCCTGAGATGATATTCCCCAAGCCTTGCGCTTTAGTTTCTTTGTTTTTATCGCTCACGCCGTCTTTTAAAATGACGTCTAAAGTTTTAGCGGTCAATAAGCTTTCTATCGTGCCTACTAGCGCTAAAGAAAGAGCGTAAGGCAACAATCCTACCACCATTTTAAAATCCAAATTTTTGGGGATAATGATGAAATGAAAGCCTGAAACCCCTTGCTCAATGCTCCCCAAATTCGGTGCATGCATATCAAAAATTAAAGCGATCGCGCTCACTGCAAGGATACAAATCAGATTAGAGGGAATTTTTTTAGTGATTAAGGGGAAGAGATAAATGATCAATATTCCGGTAGCGAGCAAGATAAACACCCCCAAATTTTGGTTTTGAAGGAATTTGAATTGCTCTGTTAAAAGCAAAATGCCTAGTGCGTTCACAAAACCATACATCACTGATTGAGGGATAAATCTTAAAAGATTCCCTATTTTCAAATAGCCTAAAAGAATTTGCAATATTCCTGCCATAAGAGTCGCCACGCCCGCGTATTCAAGCCCATAATTTTTAACCACGCCCACTAAAATGAGCGCCACTGAGCCGGCTGCTGCGCTAATCATCGCCTTTCTAGCCCCAAAAAGAGACAACACAAAAGCCATATAAAAGGTCGTATAAAACGCTACGCCCACATCTAAACCCACCATGATCGCAAAACCGGCCGTCTCTGGGATCACAGAAAGCCCCACCACAAAACCAGACAACAAATCTTTTTGAATGTTGCTCAACCATTCTTTTTGTATCTTTTCCAACATGCCTTTCTTTCCCATTAAAATGGCTTGATTGTAACCAAAGATTTAAAAACCAATTTCAAACCAAATAAAATCCCTTTTCTTAGCGTTAAGCTTTCTTAAATATTTTATTGTAAAAAATACTTAAAATCGTTTTTTTTTTTTTCAAAATATAAATTTTAAGCTAAGAATAAGCATTTTATGGTAAAATGGCGAACTTTCATAAACATGACTATCATGGGAATGTGAAACCAAGAAAATCAATTAAAAGGAGAAAACATGAAAAAATCCCTCTTGCTCTCTCTTTCTCTCATAGCTTCATTATCAAGGGCTGAAGATGACGGATTTTATATGAGTGTGGGCTATCAAATCGGTGAAGCGGT
>NZ_VEYL01000004.1:0-114636 GCF_006439795.1 Helicobacter pylori | reverse complement strand
AAATACAACCCCCCTTTAGCGATCCCCCCACCCAAAACAATATCCAATTCGCTTTGAGTGGAAGAAAATTTCACCACTTCTTCATGCTCAATTTCAGCGATAGAAACGCTTTTTTGCGCTTTTTGAAGCGGGTTTTTAAGCGTGCTTAAAACTTCCTTTTGGGTTTGGTTCAATTCTATAAAACTCTCCCATGCGTTGCATTGAACGCACTTGCCCAACCACTTAGGGCTTGTAAAACCGCAATGCTGACACTCAAATAAAGAAGTTTTTTTAGCCAAAATACCACTCTTTTTTAAAATCACACAGCTAAAGACTAGATAAAAACAAGGTTTCGGTTTTGCTCTATAGCAAAACTCGTAAAGCTACACTAAAAACAAGTTAAAAAATTATCAAGCGCCATTTTGCTCTATTTTTCTTAAAGCCTTCAAAATATAGCGTTTGATATAAGATCCCACGCTTTCTTCTTCTTCGTTAGCCATTTTTTCTAGTTTTTGGTATTGCTCATCAGAAAAATACAAGCTTACAGCGCGAGTTTTTTTATTAGCGTCTGCTTTTGGTTTGCGTCCTAGTTTATTTTTAGTTCCCCTCAAGCGAGTTTCATCTGTGTTTTCTGTCTTTTCCATCAAGTTCCTTCAATCATCATCGCAAATCGCTTCAAAATAGCATGTTAGCATAAAAGTAGCGTATAATGAATAATGTTGCAAGCGCTAATCATTCCTCATTTTGAGTTTATTAGCGTTCGCTTGAAAAAAGCCTCCACCCCTTAAAAAGTTCAAAACAAATCAAATCGGTAACACCCTGATACTGCGATCCAATAATTCCTGCAAGGCGTTTTCAATGGCAAATAAAGTCCCGGTAGTCGCGCTCATGCACCCATCGCATGCCCCCATGTAGCGGATATACACATCAATGTAATCATCGCTTTCTTTAATGTCTAAAATCTCTAAATCCCCCCCGTCCATCATAAGCATCGGGCGGATATTTTCATCAATGACTTTATCCACCGCTTTAATCTTTTGAACCATAGTCATTTCCCTGAAAGCCAATTCCCCATTTTGAGATTTATCAGCGGTGGCTTTAAGTTTTTCAGCTTCCATTTCTTCGCGCACTTCTTTAAGAATATCCACCAAGTAATAATCCCTTTTTTCATGCCCTCCAGGCCTCACACAGCTTTTACAAAAAGCGCCGGCTTTGGTGTAGTTAGTGATTTCTTCAACGCTTTTTAAATCATTGAGCCTGATCACTTCTTTAATCGTGCCTAAACTCACCCTAGCGCACTCGCACACGATGATTTCTTCTTCAAAATCTTCAGCGTTTTTGCCTAAATACATGCCGGCGGCTTTTTTGATCACATCATACGCCATCACGGAGCAGTGCATTTTTTGCCCAGGGACAGCCGGCGTGTCCGGATCGTCTCTCAAGCCTCTTTCCACATCTAAATTCGTGATTTTTACCGCCTCTTGGACTCTTTTATTCAAACACAATTCCACCATCATGTCCGAGCTTGCGATCGCTGTTCCGCAACCAAAGCTTTTAAACTTCGCATCAACAATCTTATCCGTGCTTTCATCTACAAGCCAATACAGCCTCACCGCATCACCGCATGCCTCTGCGCCATAATCCGCCACAATGAGCTTAGCGTTTTTGGCTTTAGCCTGCTCTTCGGTGATGACCCCTAAATGCGTAGGGTTATCCATGCGCCTTTGAACTTCTTTAGAATACGCGTCCCAAAGGACTGATCCCACTAAATCATGTTTTGCCATTTTGATTCCTTTATCTTCTTTTTAATAAGAGCTTGAAATGTTTCTCAATCTTGTAGCCGCTTGAGAGAAAACTTCAATCGTTTTATCAATTTCAGCTTCCGTGTTAAAACGACTCAATGAAAGCCTGATAGCGGTATGAGCTAATTCCTTACTCGCTCCAATCGCCACCATAACAGGATTAGCCTCTAAATCCTCACTCGCGCATGCGCTCCCTGTGGAAGCGGCGATATTAGAGCGGTTTAAATCCCACAGCATGGCCTCTCCTTCAATCCCTCTCACGCTGATTAAAGTCGTGTTAGGCACACGATGGATTCGATCCCCCACCACCATCACATCAGGGATTTTCAAAAGCGCTTCTTCTAATTTATCGCGCAATTTCCCTACCACTTCTTTTTCATAGTCTAAATGCTCTACGGCTAATTTCATCGCTTCGCCCATGCCCACAATATAAGGCACATTCAAAGTCCCGCTGCGCCTGCCATTCATATGCTCCCCGCCATGAAAAAGAGGGGTCAATCCCACCCCACTTCTAATATACAACCCCCCAATGCCTTTAGGCCCATGAAACTTGTGCGCGCTAAAAGAAAGAAAATCCGCATTCGCTTTTAACACATCTACAGGGATTTTACCAATCGCTTGCACCGCATCGGTATGGAACAACACGCCCTTTTCTTTACAAATAGCCCCAATTTCTTCAATAGGGAAAATGAGACCGGTTTCATTATTCGCCCACATCACGCTCACCAGAGCGGTTTTTTCTGTGATCGCTTCTTTGACTTGATCTGCGGTGATGCTCCCATGCTCATTAATGGGCAAGTAAGTAACTTCCACCCCCAAGCTTTCTAAAAAATTACAAGTGGATCGCACCGCCGGATGCTCTGCAACCGTAGTTATAATGTGGTTTTTGCCTTTTTTCAAGCATTCATCAAAATACACGCCCTTTAAAACCCAATTATTGCTTTCTGTCGCGCAAGAAGTGATGATCACATCATCTACATCCCTAGCGTTAATGCCCTTATAAAGCTTATCCAGCGCTTCTGCAATGGCCGGGTGGGTTTCTGTGCCAAACTGGTGCAACGAGCTAGGGTTCCCGTAATGATCCCTTAAAAAAGGATCCATGATCTCTTTAACTTTAGGGTCAATCCTCGTTGTAGCGTTATTGTCTAAATAAATTCGTTGTAACAAGGTTAATATTCTCCTTAAAAATTTTACATAGATTTTCTTATCTAAGTCTAAATTATGATTAAATACAAGATATTTTCTTAATTTTAACTTAAAATAAGATGAATTTTTGAAAACATTTTGAGAAATGCGAACATCCTCCTATCAAAAACCAACAACAGCCGCTACCAACCCGCTTAAGGTTTTTTAAGGGGTCTCCCACGCCTGTCTTTTAAAGCGTCTATCCCCCCTTGTTGGTAACGCTTCTCCCACACATAGAGTTTTTGCAATTGCTTCGCTACTTCTTTTTTAGTGGGCTTAATGCCCCTAAGGTTATAAAGAGCGGTAATGATAATGGGCTTTGGGACATTAAACCTTTGGATAAATTCCAAACAATCTTTTTTGAGCTGGGAGTCTTGCTTGTTTTTAGTAATATCCACATGGCTTAAATATTGCAACACGTAAAGGCGTTTTTCTTCATCTTCTTGTGCGATTTCTGGGGCTAACTCCATCCCTTGACTAACGCCTTTAAAAAACTTATTGGAAGCCTCTTGGGTGGGATAAACGCTCAAATAAGTTTCTAGTAAAGAAATCACTCTTTTTTGCTGTTCCAATAGCGCGTCTATTTTGGCGCTCAAACGATTTATTTTACTTTCCATGCGTTCAATGGTAACTAGTAAAAATAAATAACTATTTAATCATTAAAAAGGATTATTCTAATACCATGCTCCAAATTAAGATGTATTTTGATGATCATGCTACAATAAGAAAACGCAAAACGATTTCAAAGAAAAAAGGCTTAAAATGAAAACTTTTGAAGTGATGATTCAAACCGATTCGAAAGGGTATTTGGACGCTAAATTTGGCGGTAACGCCCCTAAAGCGTTTCTCAACCCAAACGGCTTACCCACTTATTCGCCTAAAATCTCATGGCAAAAAGTGGAAGGCGCTCAAAGCTATGCGTTAGAACTCATCGATCATGACGCTCAAAAAGTGTGTGGCATGCCGTTTGTCCATTGGGTCGTAGGCAATATCTCTCATAATGTTTTAGAAGAAAACGCTTCCATGATGGATAAAAGGATTACTCAAGGGGTCAATTCGCTCACTCAAGGCTTTATCCGTTCACCGCTCAATGAAAGCGAAAAACAACAATCCAACCTCAATAACAGCGTCTATATCGGCCCCATGCCCCCTAATAGCGATCACCATTACTTAATTCAGGTGTATGCCCTAGACATTCCTAAACTCGCCTTAAAAGCCCCTTTTTTCTTAGGCGATTTGCATGACAAGATGCGCAACCATATCATCGCCATAGGGAGAAAGGAATTTTTATACAAGCAGTTTGTGAGGAAATAAACTGCTTGTTTGTAGGTTTAATTCAATGAACCTAGTAAATAGAGCATGGAAGCAAAAATGATGATTGGTTACAAGCGGAATTTTTGATACATCTCTAAAATCCTCTTTTCATCTAGCATGCTTTCTTCAATCCTTGTGCCTATCAAGTCGGCATGGTGCTTTTTAAATTCTTGTAAAGGGATCAAATCGTCATAAACGATAGCGTTTCGTCTCTTTTTAGCTAAAGGGAAGTGCCATTGCACCATTTCCTTATCTCTAATATGGTGTTTGTCTTTAAGCTTTAGGACTTCATAACTTTCATCATTGTAGCGCCAAATTTCAAAAGGCTCGCAATCGTTATACAATAACCAATGATCCCCCCATGCGTCTAAAAAACCAAAATCCCCATCATTACGAACAAACACTTCAAAATCTTGCACCACAAAATTAATGCGCGAATACATCACAACCTCTTTAATATTCTTAGGGATATAAAAACTTTCATAAAGCTTTTTAGCGTCATAGATATGATCAACATCAATTTTTACTACCCACTCATTTTTAGGGATAAAA
The DNA here is from genome assembly GCF_006439795.1 of Helicobacter pylori. GTDB lineage: Bacteria > Campylobacterota > Campylobacteria > Campylobacterales > Helicobacteraceae > Helicobacter > Helicobacter pylori_CR. Next base: position 109,804 of record NZ_VEYL01000004.1, on the reverse strand, counting down.
GAAAGCGTATAATTATAGTAATGATAAAGTTGGTGCCACAAACTCGGGCAATCCTTTAGTATGACTTCATAAGGATAGCTGATAGGGATAAATGAGGGGAACTTTTGACAAAACTCTAAAACCACTTCTTTAGAGCCATCATCGCAATCATTAAAACCAATGACCCCCCCTTTGAATGGCAGGAAGCATAGAAAACAAACTCTCTTCTAAAGTAACGATTTCATTTTTGACTCTAATAAAAGCCCATGGGTTTAGAGGGCTTTTAGGGTTTTGACTTTTTTTATCATAGTCAAAATAACCCGAATGCGTGGGATTGGGTAAAGTTAAAGTGGGATGGATAACCCTATCTTCTAAATGCCCCCCATAATTATAATTAAGAGAACTATTTTTATAAATACTCCTATTGCGTTCCATGAAGCTTTCATTATTTAAAGAAGCGATAGCTAAAAACACGCTTTCTTGATAATCATGGTTGAATAAAGCTTCTTCTTGAAGAGAACGAAGTTTTTTAGCCTCTAACATTTCCTTAATTTCATGATTGATTCCACAATAAGCGTCCCTATCATGGGCGTTTTCATGGGTGTTTTTTGCCTCTTTTAAACCACGAACGCACCTCATTACAAAAGGCATTCTCTCTTTAACAAAACCCTTGATTTTATTTTTTAACCCCATAAAAACTCCTAATTGAAATAAAACGCTATTAAAAAGCGAAATCTTATTATACTACACTCTCGCTACACTTCCAAAACGCTCCCTAACTTCTTTGTCTAATTCTAGCACTTCATCTAAAGTAGAGAGCTTGAAAGATTTTTTAGCGTACAATTCTAAGGCTTGAGAAATGATTTGAATAAAGCCACCAAAGGCGATTTCTTGATTTAAAAACTTCTTCATCGCCACTTCATTGCTCGCATTCAGCACCACGCCAAGCTTGGGGTTTTCTAATAACAAGTCTTTATAGCGCCACAAAGTGTAGCGCTCCATGCTAACGGGTTCAAATTTAATCGCGCTTAAAGCGTATAGATCTAGTGGCTTGATAGACGCGCTCAAAGAGGCCAACTTCGGATCGATCGCATAGCTTATGGGCAATTGCATGTCCGCGCTCGCTAAATGCGCGATGACAGAGTTGTCTTCAAACTCCACCAAAGCATGCACGATAGAGCTTCTTTCAATCAGCGCATCAATCTTTAAAGACGCCCCAAAAAGCCAATAAGTTTCTAAAATTTCAAAAAGCTTATTGACCATGCTCGCTGAATCAATGGTGATTTTAGATCCCATGCTCCAGTTAGGGTGCTTGAGCGCGTTTTGCGCGTTTTGAATAGGAATGAGTTCTAAAGGCGTGTCCCTGAAAGCCCCCCCACTCGCGCTAATGATTAAAGATTTAGGCTTTAAAGTCTTGTTTTGCAACAACGCCCACAAACCAAAATGCTCGCTATCAATGGGCGTGATTTTGGAAATGTCTAATAAATGCCCCGCGCTCACTAAGCTTTCTTTATTCGCTAGGGCTAGTTTTTTGTTCCTTTGTAAGCTTTTAAAGCTCGCTTTCAATCCTGCCACGCCCACAATGGCGTTAAGGACTAAATTGGAAACGCACTCTTCTATCATCGCATCAATGCCCTCTAACCCTACAAACACTTTCGCACCCAAAGGCTCTAAATTATTCAAATCGTTAGGATCTAAAATCGCTACTTTTTTGGGTTTGAAAACTTGGATTTGCTCATTGATTAAAGCGATATTTTTCCCACAGCTTAAGGCTTCTATTTCTACACCAAATTTTTTTGCGATTTTTAAGGCGTTTTTCCCAATAGAGCCGGTGCTTCCTAAAACAACCATTCAATCCCCTAAAAACACCGCCGTTTCTTTCCAAACTTCTAAAAAATACAACAACGCATGCAAGCCTAAAGCCCCAAAAAGCATGGAATCCAATCTATCTAAAACGCCCCCATGCCCAGGTAAAATCTTACCGCTATCTTTGATCCCGGCCTTTCTTTTCAAATAGCTTTCATACAAATCCCCAAACACCGCCATAAGAGCGATTAAAAAACTAAATAGAAGCGCCATAAGAAAGCCTCCGCTCAATTTCCCCATGCCCACAAACGATCCTAAAACGCTCGCCAAAACAACGCCAATCAACGCACCCTCTAAGGTTTTATTCGGCGAAGTGGGCGTGAAAGGGGTTTTGCCTAAAAGCTTGCCTCCAAAAAACGCCCCCACATCGCTTGCGACCACCACGACTAAAAGCCAAATGATCGCTACTGCACCAAAATCCTTATAAACCCCAAAAAGTGCAAAAAACCCAACGCCCGGGTATAAAAAGGGTAAAATGGCTTCGCTATGGTGCGCTTTTTGATAAGCAATGACGCTAGCCATAACCATCGCGCTGATAAGAGCACATTCTATGGGGCGCCCGTTAAAATACGCCGCTACCCATGACAACACTAAAATAAGATACAGACTAAAGCTCGCTTTAACTTGAAACAACCTTAACGCTTCAGAAAACCCTACCGCATAAATCCCCCCTAAAACCGCCCAAAACAACAACAAATTGTCCGCATACAAAATCAAGCCTGCTACAATGATTAAAACAAACCCTGTAATGTAACGAGACTTTTCTTTAAATAACTCTTCTTTCACTTTTTTCCTTAATCAATTAAATACCAGCGGAACTAAAAAATAGCTGAACACGCTAATCAAAACAACGCCCACCAAATTAAGCCACAAACCGGCTTTAATCATGTCCGTTATTTTAACATACCCAGAGCCATAAGCTATTGCATTCGGTGGGGTGGCCACAGGGAGCATGAACGCGCAAGTCGCGCTCAAGGCTACAGGAATGGTCAATAACAAGCTCTGATAATTTTCATAACCCATGCCCATCGCCACTCCCCCAATCACCGGTAAAAACGCGGCAGCAGTAGCGGTGTTAGAAGTGATTTCGGTTAAGAAAATGACCATTAAAGTGACCATGACAATGATGAATAAAATCGGTAAATGCGAAAAGCCAGAGACTAAATGCCCGATCCACAAACTCAACCCGGTTTTAGAAAATTGCGCGCTCAAGGCTAACCCGCCGCCAAATAAAAGCAACACATCCCAAGGGAGTCTTTTAGCAACACCCCAATCAATGAGCCTATCGCCCTGATGGTTAGCGGGCAAAATGAATAAAAGCACAGAAACCCCCATAGCGATCACTGAATCAATTTTATCTATCTTAACACCCCAAGATTTTAAAATCGTATCTAAAAAAATCCACCCTAAAGACGCCAAGATAAAAATAACGCCCACAGAGATTTCCGCCTGACTCAAACGGCCTAATTTTTTTAACTCTACCCTAATGACTTCCTTACCCCCTGGGATTTCTTTAATCTTTAAAGGGAAGATCACATAAGTGAGCAAGAGCCACGCTAAAATGAGCATGATGAAAGCTAACGGCGTCCCAAACACCATCCACTGAGCGAAATCAATTTCAATATTGAAAGCGGTTTTCATATAGCCGGCTAATAAAGCGTTAGGCGGCGTGCCAATAAGAGTGCCTAAAGAGCCAATAGAAGCCGCATAAGCGATGCCAAGCATCAAGCAAATACTGAAATTCGTGCGATAAATGATGGTCTTTTCTTGAATGACTTGGGTAATATCTTTGCCCTTATGCACGATATTTCCCATAATACCCCCATGCGCTTTGGTGATTTCTTCTTTTTGATGCCATGAATTAGAGGCGTTTTCTTTGCCCACAAGTTTAGCGACTAATTGCAAAACGCTCATGCCAATAGGGAGCATCATCACCGCCGTTGCGGTATTACTCACCCACATAGACAGAAAGCCTGTAGCTATCATGAAACCTAAAATCAACCTCCTAGGGCTTGTGCCTACTAATAAAATAATGCTTAAAGCGATGCGCGTGTGCAAGTTCCATTTTTGCATGCTTAAAGCTAAAATAAACCCTCCCATAAAAAGAAAGATAATCGGCGATGCGTAAGAAGAGCTGATATTAGCGAATTGATCCACGCTAAAGACGCTAAAAAGCACCAAAGGTAAAAGCGCGGTTGCAGGCAAGTCAATGGCTTCAGTCATCCACCATACCCCCATTAAAACAGCCACCCCAGCCACAACAGGCATCGCCTTATAATTTAAGGAACTAATCTTGGGGATTTCTTCTACAATATGAGGCAGTTGGGAATTGAGCACATAATAGATAATAAGCGCGATTAACGCTCCCCCTATTAACCCCAACAAGCGCACGATCTTAGTGCTTTTATCATCGGTGCGCGTATCTGTATGCGTATTGGCATGCGAATGATTTTCCATTTTATTTTACCCTTTAAAATTATTAACCTCCATGCTACAATAAAACTTTTTCAAAACTAAGGTTTTAGAAAAATCATATCAAAACAGGAAAAAGAGTGGTAAAAGAAAGTGATATTTTAGTGATTGGTGGGGGGCATGCAGGCATTGAAGCGAGCTTGATTGCGGCTAAAATGGGGGCTAGGGTGCATTTAATCACCATGCTCATAGACACGATCGGTTTAGCGAGCTGTAATCCGGCCATTGGGGGCTTGGGTAAAGGGCATTTGACTAAAGAAGTGGATGTTTTAGGGGGGGCTATGGGGATTATTACGGATCATAGCGGTTTGCAATATCGTGTGTTAAACGCTTCTAAAGGGCCGGCGGTTAGGGGGACTAGAGCGCAAATTGATATGGATACTTACCGCATTTTTGCAAGAAATCTCGTTTTAAACACCCCTAATTTGAGCGTCTCTCAAGAAATGACCGAAAGTTTAATCCTTGAAAACGATGAGGTAGTGGGCGTAACCACGAACATTAACAACACTTATAGAGCTAAAAAAGTGATCATCACCACAGGCACTTTTTTAAAAGGGGTGGTGCATATTGGCGAGCACCAAAACCAAAACGGGCGCTTTGGGGAAAACGCCTCTAATTCTTTAGCCTTGAATTTAAGGGAGCTTGGCTTTAAGGTGGAGAGGTTAAAAACCGGCACTTGCCCAAGAGTGGCGGGCAATAGCATTGATTTTGAAGGCTTAGAAGAGCATTTTGGGGACACAAACCCTCCCTATTTCAGCTATAAAACCAAAGATTTTAACCCCACCCAACTCTCATGCTTTATCACTTACACCAACCCCATTACCCACCAAATCATTAGGGATAATTTCCACCGAGCCCCCCTTTTTAGCGGTCAAATTGAAGGCATAGGCCCAAGGTATTGCCCTAGCATTGAAGATAAAATCAACCGCTTCAGCGAAAAAGAACGCCACCAGCTGTTTTTAGAGCCTCAAACCATTAACAAAAGCGAATATTATATCAACGGCTTAAGCACCTCTTTGCCCCTAGATGTGCAAGAAAAGGTCATTCACTCTATCAAAGGCTTAGAAAACGCCCTCATCACGCGCTATGGCTATGCGATAGAGTATGATTTTATCCAGCCCACAGAATTGACCCACACTTTAGAAACCAAAAAAATCAAAGGGCTTTATTTGGCCGGGCAAATCAATGGGACTACCGGCTATGAAGAAGCGGCGGCTCAAGGGCTTATAGCTGGGATTAATGCGGTATTAGCCCTAAAGAATCAAGCCCCCTTTATTTTAAAGCGCAATGAAGCCTATATCGGTGTTTTGATTGATGATTTGGTTACTAAAGGCACGAATGAGCCTTACAGAATGTTTACCAGCCGAGCCGAATACCGCTTGCTTTTAAGAGAGGACAACACGCTTTTTAGGTTAGGCGAACATGCCTATCGTTTAGGGCTTATGGAACAGGATTTTTATAAGGAATTAAAAAAAGACCAACAAGAGATACAAGACAATCTCAAACGCCTTAAAGAATGCGTCCTTACCCCTAGCAAAGAAATGTTAAAACGCTTGAATGAATTAGGCGAAAACCCTATCAATGATAAGGTTAATGGTATTAGCCTTTTAGCGCGCGATAGTTTTAATTCAGAAAAAATGCGCTCCTTTTTCAGCTTTTTAGCCCCCTTGAGTGAGCGGGTTTTAGAGCAGATTAAAATTGAATGCAAGTATAATATTTATATTGAAAAGCAACACGAAAATATCGCTAAAATGGATAGCATGCTCAAAGTTTCTATCCCTAAAGATTTTGTGTTTAAAGGCATTCCAGGCCTAAGCCTAGAAGCGGTAGAAAAGTTAGAAAAATTCCGCCCCAAAAGCCTTTTTGAAGCCTCAGAAATCAGCGGGATCACTCCAACGAATTTAGACGTTTTGCATTTATACATCCATTTGCGAAAAAACTCTTAAAGGATTTTTAATGAACGCTTTAGAAATCACCCAAAAACTCATCAGTTACCCCACCATTACGCCCAAAGAATGCGGTATTTTTGAATACATCAAATCGCTTTTTCCTGCTTTTAAAACCCTAGAATGTGGGGAAAATGGCGTGAAAAACCTTTTTTTATACCGCATTTTTAACCCCCTCCAAAAGCATGCAGAAGAAAAGCATATAAAGGGAAAGCATGCAAAAGAAAAGGTTAAGCCCTTGCATTTTTGCTTTGCAGGGCATATTGATGTCGTGCCTCCTGGAGATAATTGGCAAAGCGATCCCTTTAAACCCATTATTAAAGAGGGGTTTTTATACGGCCGTGGGGCGCAAGACATGAAAGGGGGCGTGGGGGCGTTTTTGAGCGCAAGTTTAAATTTTAACCCTAAAACCCCTTTTTTGCTTTCTATTTTACTCACAAGCGATGAAGAAGGGCCAGGGATTTTTGGCACTAGGCTCATGTTAGAAAAACTCAAAGAAAAAGATTTGTTGCCCCATATGGCCATTGTGGCTGAACCCACTTGCGAAAAAGTCCTAGGCGATAGCATCAAAATTGGCCGAAGAGGCTCTATTAATGGCAAACTCATTTTAAAAGGCGTTCAAGGGCATGTAGCTTACCCGCAAAAATGCCAAAACCCCATTGACGCGCTCGCTTCTGTTTTGCCCTTGATTTCAGGAGTTAATTTAAACGATGGCGATGAGTATTTTGACCCTTCAAAATTGGTTATCACTAACTTGCATGCAGGGTTAGGGGCGAATAATGTTACTCCCGCAAGCGTAGAAATCATCTTTAATGCGCGCCATTCTTTAAAAACCACCAAAGAAAGTTTGAAAGAATATTTAGAAAAAGTTTTAAAAAGCGTGCCTCACACTTTAGAATTAGAATCAAGCAGTTCGCCTTTCATCACGGCTTCTCATTCAAAGCTTATTAGCGTTTTAAAAGAAAATATTTTAAAGGCATGCCATGCCACCCCCCTTTTAAACACCAAAGGCGGCACGAGCGATGCGCGGTTTTTTAGCGCTCATGGTATAGAAGTGGTGGAATTTGGCGTGATTAATGACAGGATCCATGCCATTGATGAAAGGGTGAGCTTGAAAGAATTAGAGCTTTTAGAAAAAGTGTTTTTAGGGGTTTTAGAGGATTTGAGCGAGAAATAAATGGGTATAACAATAGTTTTGGCGTGAGGGATTTTTCTTTTAATACCAACGCCTTTTTCGCTGATACAAACCACCAAAACAGCTCAAGCCTTAGCGTGCTTGCAATCCATTTGTTGTAGCCTTTATAAGAGCGCATGCAATGCTTGACAAAATAACCAAAGCTTGCTACAATTCTTTCGCCCCTTTGTTAAAGATTTTTAATGCTCCTTTTGTTTTTAGTTAAAATTCTTAAGGCTCTTACCAAAGCCGCTCTTAAAAGGGTGGCGGTTCAATCAACTTTTTAAGACAAACTCTTTTAAGCCTTATCTTTAGAAGTATCCCTTTTAGCATAGCAATTAAGCTCAAACAACACGCAGTTAAAAGAAAAATAATTTTTTCTTTATCTCATCAATAAAGGTTCAATAAGGCTTTAATCGTCAATATTTGGTTACAATTATAAGGGATCACATTTTTTTAATAGGAGATATACCATGCTAGGAAGCGTTAAAAAAACCCTTTTTGGGGTCTTGTGTTTGGGTGCGTTGTGTTTGAAAGGTTTAATGGCAGAGCCAGACGCTAAAGAGCTTGTAAATTTAGGCATAGAGAGCGCGAAGAAGCAAGATTTCGCTCAAGCTAAAGTGCATTTTGAAAAAGCGTGTGAGTTAAAAGAGGGTTTTGGGTGTGTTTTTTTAGGGGCGTTCTATGAAGAAGGGAAAGGAGTGGGAAAAGACTTGAAAAAAGCCATTCAATTTTACACTAAAGGTTGTGAATTAAATGATAGTTATGGGTGCCGCCTGCTAGGCAATTTATACTATAACGGACAAGGCGTTTCTAAAGACGCCAAAAAAGCCTCACAATATTACTCTAAATCTTGTGAATTGAACCATGCTGAAGGGTGCACGGTATTAGGGACCTTATACCATCATGGCGTAGGCACGCCTAAGGATTTAAGAAAGGCTCTTGATTTGTATGAAAAAGCTTGCGATTTAAAAGACAGCCCAGGGTGTATTAATGCAGGATATATATATAGTGTAACAAAGAATTTTAAGGAAACTATCGCTCGTTATTCTAATGCATGCGAGTTGAATGATGGTAGAGGGTGTTATAATTTAGGGGTTATGCAATATAATGGACAAGGCACAGCAAAGGATGAAAAACAAGCGGTAGAAAACTTTAAAAAAGGTTGTAAATCAGGCGTTAAAGAAGCATGCGACGCTCTCAAGGAATTGAAAATAGAACTTTAGTTTCAATAAAGTTAAGCCAAACGCCGTGTTTAGCTGGCTTCTACGCTTTTTAATGTTTTAATGGAAGCATAAACCCCACGAACTAATCTTTTAATCATGATAAAGTTTTTATCGCACCCATTCATTGCCGTTTTTAGATTGGTATTTGAAGGGTTTAAAGCATTTTTATTCAAACCCTTAAAAAGGGTTTTTTCCTACAACGCTTTTAACAGCACGCTATTTAAACGCTCATTAAAACTTTTAGCGTCTTTCAAAGCCCCTTTTTCTAAAAGCTTCGCCCCATCATAAAGCAACCAGATAAAAGCGCTCAACTGCTCTTTATCTTCGCATTTTAAGAGTTTTTGTAAAATCGCATGGTTAGGGTTTAATTCTAAAGTTTTCTTGCTTTCAGGCACGCTTTGGCCCATTTGACGCATAAAATTAGCCATCATCGCATTTTGTTCATCGCCTATTAAAGCCACCGCTGAAGTGAGATGACTAGAAAGCTCTACGCCTTTAATCTCATCTTTAAGATTTTCTTCAAACGCTTTCATCAAATCTTTAAACTGATCTTTTACCTCATCATTGATTTCTTCCAAACCAAGCTCTTTCAAACTCTCGCTATGGCTAGCGTCTCTAAAGGGCGTTTTATCGTATTCATTCACGCCTGGCATCACAAACGCATCAATTTCATCGCTCAATAACAAAACATCATAGCCTTTTTGAGCGTATTTTTCCAAAATGGGGGACGCCTTTAATAAGTCTAAATTTTCGCCTAAAAGGTAGTAAATGCTTTTTTGATTTTCTTTTAAACTTTCTTTGTATTCTTTTAAAGAAACTAATTTTTCTTTGTCTTTAGAATAGAATCTTAACAATTCTAAAAGTTTTTCTTTGTTTTCAAAATCCCCATACAAGCCTTCTTTCAACACTTTCCCGAAAGGCTCATAGAATTTATGGTAATTCTTATTATCCTTGCTCAAGCGTTCAATCTCGCCTAAAATCTTTTTCACTGAAGCCGAACGGATATTGGCTAAAATCTTATTCTGTTGCAAGATTTCACGGCTCACGTTCAAGGGTAAATCTTCGCTGTCAATCACGCCTTTAACAAACCTCAAATAAGAGGGCAACAATTCTTTGTCATCATCAGTGATAAACACCCTTTTAACATAAAGTTTGACCCCGCTTTTATAATCCACCCTAAACAAATCAAAGGGCGCTTTGCTAGGGATGTAAAAAAGCGTTGTGTATTCTAAAGAGCCTTCCACTTTATTATGGATATAGCTCAAAGGCTCGCTGTTATCATGCGCAAACGATTGGTAAAACTCTTTGTAATCTTTGTCTTTTAACTCGCTCTTATTCATTTTCCATAAAGCGCTCGCTTGATTGATCTGCTCGCATTTTTCTTCTTTAATTTCTTTTTGATTATCCCCTTCGCCCTCATATTTCGTATCGGTGTAAGTTAAAAAAATAGGGAAAGGGATATGCTCAGAATACTTTTTAACAACGCCATCAATCTCCCAACGGCTCGCAAAATGAGAATCTTCATCTTTTAAAAAGAGGGTGATTTCTGTGCCTTGCTCCTCTTTGACGCATTCGCTGATTTCAAACTTGCCCTTACCATCGCTCACCCATGCATAAGCTTGATTGTTATTTACCTTTTTGGTTTGAACGACAATCTTACTCGCTACCATGAACGCCGAATAAAAACCCACGCCAAACTGACCAATCAGTGCACTATCTTTTTTCTTATCCCCGCTCAAAGCGCTTAAAAAACTCTTCGTGCCTGATTTAGCGATCGTGCCTAAATGCTCAATGAGATCGTTTTTATCCATGCCTATACCATTATCTTTAATCGTTAAGGTCTTTTTCTGGCTATCAAAACTCAAATGAATGCTGGGCGTGGTGTTCAGCCCTTTTAATTTCTCATCGGTCAGCATCAAATAATTCAGCTTGTCCAAAGCGTCGCTCGCGTTAGAAATCAACTCTCTTAAAAAAATCTCTTTATTGGAATACAAAGAGTGGATCATCAAATCCAAAAGCTGGTTGATTTCGGTTTGGAAGGTGTATTCTTGATTAGACATTGATCTTTTCCTTTAATAAAATTTTTAAGATTATACAATAAAAGCACGCTTAAAAGGGGTATGCTATGGCTTAAAAAAATAACATGAAAGAATGTTTAATTTTTTAAAAACGATAACTCATAGAACTCATCAAATAGCTTCTGTTTTGAATGGTTTGAGCGAAATCAGGGTTGTAACCGCTTGTAAAAAACCCTACCTTATAACCCTTATGCATCGTAACTTGATAGCCATTAAACATGAGCATTAAATAGATATGTTTTTTAAAGTTATATTTAAAAGTAACCCCTAAACTTTGCGAATCAGCCCTTGGGGAATAGGTCAATTTCCCATACAATTGCACCAAAAGATTCTTAACGCTCTTTCCTATAAAAGCGTTAATGGTTATGGAATTAGCGTTGTAAAAATTGGAATAAGCGTCTTCATAAGGGGTGTCATCTTTAGTGTCATAAAAAGGATCCACTGGTGAGCCGTTCCAGCCTAATTGAACGCTCCCGTTCCCAAAATTCTTATACACGCTCCAGCCAAAACGATAAGAGCGGAAATTGATTCTTTGAAACACAAACAAACTCGCTGCTTTTTTACCCACTAAAGCGGCTCTGTAATAATCTTTAGACAAATAATCGCTATAAAGGGGGAACCATGCGTAAAAAGTCGTTTGGATGCGCCAACCAGATTTCCAATAAGACTTTGTATCATGGGTGATTTCAAATCCGGGAGCGTTAAAATTCTTAGGGTAAAACCAAATAAAAGGCGCGACCCTAATGTATTTATTTTCGTAAATGAGATTGAAATTGTGCATGCCGTAGTTGGTTTTTTGCTTGTAATTGACAGGGGCGTAAAAATCCCTAATGTATTGTTCATTAGCTAAAGCCCTTCCAAAGGTGCTAAACCACTCTATCTTAAACTTTTTCCACCGGTAAAAAAGCTCAAACCCTTGATTAAACCCGCTCAAAAACAAAGCCTTAGAGGGGTAACGCCCTAATTTAATCCCAAAAATATCCTTATATTGATAATCTAAATACAAATTGTATAACACATAAGGCCTGGCGTTTTGAGCCTTTTGCTCTCTGGTCCAATTTTGGCTGTGTTGCATCAAATAGCCCTCCCATCGCCCCATGTAATACCAGTTCGCCGGCTGAAACCCTGCCTTAGGATTGGCTTCATCAATCAAAAATTTCGTAGAATCATAAGCCAACGCCCCGATCTCACCCCCCACCCCAAAACCCAATTTGTGGTTTTCAATCCCTTTAGGGAGCAAACTAGAATCAACTTGTAAAGCCCCGGTAGTGGTTACATAACTCCCTGTAGGGTAAATCCCTTTTTTGGAATTGATAACCGATTGATTCAAAGCGATGCGCGAAAACGATCCCACTCTCGCACTCACTTGATACTCAAAAGCGTTGAGAAAAACCCCATGCAAAGCTAAAAGCCCTAGCCAAACTTTTTGATTAAGCACTCTTTTATTAAGCACCTTTTTTATTGAATTCTGATATTATACAATAAAACAAACTCGCTCGCTCATTATAGTTTTGAAAAAAAAAAAACGATAAAATCACAGATATCCCCCCCTTTTTTACAAAAAGCGGGTTCAATTTAAAGATTTAAGGATTGTGCATGCAAGAGATTATCCCCATTGTGGTGGCTTTTGATAATAATTATTGTATCCCTGCTGGCGTGAGCTTGTATTCCATGTTAGCCAACGCCAAACGAGAGAGAGAGAGAGAGAGAGAGAGTAAAACTCTTTTATCAAATCCATTGTTTAGTGGAGGGTTTAAGCCTAGAGGATATAGCCACATTAGAAGAAACGATCGCTCCTTTTAGCGCTTTTTCTAGTATAGAGTTTTTGGATATTTCTGATGAAGAATCAAAACCACGCCATAATTATTACAAACTTGATCCTTTAATAGCTGGTGGAATTAAAAAATTGTATTTAAAACTCAATTCTTTTTCGCAAAAACGCTTTTCTAAAATGATCATGTGCCGCTTCTTTTTTACCTCCCTTTTCCCCCAATACGATAAGATGATCATGTTTGATGTGGATACTTTGTTTGTGGGCGATATTAGCGAGAGTTTTTTTATCCCCCTTGGTGATCATTATTTTGGGGCTGTGAGAGAAAAAGATTTGATCGCTATGAACAGGAATTCGGCTAAGGATTTATACGAATTACGCCAAATGCGCGCAAAAACGATTGGCGTCGCTGACGCTTTCCCTGATTTAAAAGAAGCTCAAATCCTTTTTGACAACTACTTTAATGCTGGGTTTTTAGCCTTAAATTTAAAATTATGGCGTAAAGAAAATTTGGAAAACCAATTGATTGCATTTTTCCTTTTGAAAAATGAAAAACTTTTATTTAGCGATCAAGATACTTTGTGTTTTGTGTGCCGTGGTAGGATTTTAGAATTACCTTATTCATACAACGCCCACCCTAGTTTCCTTGATACGCCCTCATTCCCTAGCATCAAAGAAGTGCGCATGTTGCATTTTTGGGGCAATAAACCCTGGAAACTCTTCAGTGTCATTGGCGCGAAAAAATGGCATGAAGCGTTGGTTCAAACGCCTTTTAAAGACGCCTATTTTAACGCTCCCTTTTTAGATCATCTCTTTGAATCCCTTCAAAACAAGGATAAAGAAACCCAAGAAATCCACGCTCTTAATAAAATCCTGTCTTTTTCAGACAAACGGCATTCTTTTGAATTTCTTCTGCCCAGGCTTTCTTCTAAACTCCTTATAGAATTTTTGCTTTTTAAAGCCAAACAAAAAGCGAAACGATTGATTAAAAGGGTTTTTTAAAACCCCTTTCAAAACTAATGCGAGCAGGCATGCGTTTGTGTGGGCTGAATGTCCTTATTATCGGCTAATTTCTCTTTTTCCACTTTGTCTAAAAAAGCGTTCAAATCCTTTGCCATTTTTTCAAAAATCTTAGCGCTCACGCTATCAGGGTGAGAAATCACAATCGGTTCGCCCTTATCCCCCCCTAAACGCACTTTAGGCTCTAAAGGGAGCTTGGCTAAAATCTGCGTGTTATAAGCCTCTAATAATCCACTCATGGAGTTTGAGCCAAAAATCTCACTCTCTTTCTTGCAATGCTCACACACAAAACTCCCCATATTTTCCACAATCCCTGCAATAGGAATGTGTAATTTCTTAAACATGTCCAAACTCCGTTTAGCGTCATCTAAACTCACTATTTGAGGCGTCGTAACGGTGATTCCTGCGCTGAGTGGCACGGCTTGGGCTAGCGTGAGTTGCGCATCGCCTGTTCCTGGGGGCATATCCACCACCAGCACGTCTAAATCCCCCCAAATAATATCGCTTAGCATCTGCTCAATCGCTCGCATAAGCATAGGCCCTCTCCAAATGAGACTCTGCCCTTCATCATACAAAAGCCCCATGCTCATCACAGAAACGCCAAAAGCCTTTAAAGGAATGAGTTTTTTACCGCTAGGATCCATGATCACATCAGCGTTTTGCAAGCCCATCATTCTAGGGATATTAGGGCCATACACATCAGCGTCCAATAACCCCACTTTTTGGTTTAAATTCGCTAAAGCGATGCTTAAATTCACGCTGGTGGTGCTTTTACCCACACCGCCCTTACCTGAGCTTATCATGACCACATGCTTGATATTTTTAGCCAAATTTTTAGTGGTGGGCTTTGGGGCTTGGGGCTTTGGCGGGGTTTTAATATCCAAATTCAAAGCTTTTACGCCCTTTTCTTGCATCGCTTTGGAGATTTTCTCTCTCAAAATTTCGCTCGTTTCTTCAGAGCTTGAGGGGATTTCTATTAAAAGCCCTAACTGATCGTCATGCAAGGTGATGTTTTTAACAAAACCAAAGCTGACAATATCCTTTTCAAAATTAGGGTAGATGATCGTTTTTAACGCGTTTAAGACGTCTTCTTGGGTGAGCATTTTAATCCTTAAAATGATAGTATTTGAATTTTCTTTATAGCATGTTTTGTTTAATTTTGCATTATAAATTAAATTTGCGTTTTTAAAGGATAAGGCATGGAATTTTATAAGCGTGTTTTGAAATTGCACCATTTTAGGAATTTGGGTAGAAAATCGCCCACAGAATTGCCTTTAAATTCAAGTTTTGAAAAACATGGGGGGTTGGTGATCTTAGTGGGGGAAAATAATGTCGGCAAAAGCAATGTTTTAGAAGCTTTAAAAATCTTTAATGATGCGGATGTTAAACTTTGTAGTGAAGAATATTATTTTAAAAACCATAAAAAAGATTCCCTTTTAAGCTTGGAAGAAGAAACAATCCTTGATCACAAAATCACAGATTTTTCTTGCGTGGATTTGAGGATCCAAACTAAAGGAGTTAGCGAAGAATTAAAAGAATTATCAAAAATATTAATCAGCTATCCTTTTGAAAAACATGTAGAAGCTTTAGGGGAACAATGTAACAACAGCGTTTATATTCCCACTAACAATAACGACTATTCAAATATTTGCACTCTTGTGAGTAATTTTATAAATCTTATAACTTCTTACAATTCATTAGGATTATTTTTACATTTTTACAAAGAAAAATTAAAATTGAGCGAGTTTGTAACTGAATATGCCAACGCAACCAACAATCTGTTTTTCAAAGAATTAATCAAACATGTAAGCGGTAATAGCGAAGGGATTAAAAATTTTTGTCAGTGCATCAAAGAAATCATAAAGTGCAATACGCCTAATAAAAGATACAACACAGATGAATTTTTTGTCATGGGGCAACACAAACAAAATCAATTGGAAAAAATTTATTCTCATTTTAAAAAACTTAGTGAAAAAGAAATCAAACCAAAAGATGTGGAATATATCTTAAAAAAGCTAGAAGCTTTAGATGAAATTTTTAAGACTACCGACTTTACAAAATTCACACCAGAAACTGAAGTGAAAGACATTATTAAAGAAATTGAAGTGAAAGACATTATTAAAGAAATAGATGAAAAATACCCTATCAATGAAAATTTTAAACAGCAATTTAGAACATTCCGGTTAAATATAGGCAACCTTAAAAAGAAAATTAAAAATTCTTTAAAAGACCTTGAAAAAACAAGAGAGGATTTTGAGCGAAAAAAAGAGCGATTGATCCGAGAAATTGAAAATTACTGCAAAAATCAAAAAACGCTAGAGTTTAATGATGATGTTTTGTTGGATAATATCCAACAAATATGCAAAAATTATATAGCAAGTCATGCTGTTAATGATGCGTCTAAAGATGTGAAATACATGATGTGCCAGTTTTATTTGGAAAAAATGGAATTGTTATCAAATTCAAAAATTAGGCGATACCAATACGATAATCTTTTGAAATCAGCAAGAATATCTCTGTGGGAAGACATAAAGATTTTAGACAATGAGAGTGGCGCTCGTTTGTTCCCTAAAATTGATGAAATCAAGCAAAAATTTGAAGCGAACAAGGAAAAATTCAAACAAAGCAAAAACTATTCTGAGTTCGCAGAATATTGCCGAGAGTGTAACCCTTATACAGCGTTTCAAAACTTAAGAAATAAAGTTCAATTCCCTTTAAGCGGTGGTTTATCTTATAAGTCTTACAAACTCGTGCCAACCATGAAAGAATACAAAGAGCCAAAAATCACAGACAATGACCTTAAGACTGCATTATTTACTTGCATTGATTATTCTTCCCCTTCTGAATTTGACCAATGGGATTGGTTCTTTAGAAATTCATTGTTTAGGAAAATGGACTTTCACCCTAATGCAATTTGGAATTTTTTTGGGAGCATTTTAAAAGATGGTCAAGCGTTACAAATAATAATGTTTGATAAAAATAATGATTTAGTAATCTATGATTCTGAAAAATCGTTCAATATCCCTGAAAAATACTTGCAAGAAATAGACCAAGAATTACTAAAAGAGATCAGACAATCAAAACATCTTTTTCCAATTGAAGTAAAACGCAAATACAATAATAATGTATGTCAATTTGAATTTTTTAAAAAAGACACAAGCCATCTTTTATTTAAGGTAAATTTTACAGAAATATTAGAAAATCTTGCAGAAATCTTGGAATACAACATGCAATTAAAAATAGATTCTTTGATTACAAAAGAATTTAACAGGCTTTTAGCGATCGCTGAAGATAGCCCTCAAGATAGTTACCAATTAAAAATTCATGTCCGACACAATAATAAGCTTTCTGAAGAGAAGGAATATACGGCATATGAAATAAAACTTGAAATTCATGATTGCAGAAAATCTGATAATCAAAATGAGCCAATTATCTTAAGCCAGCAAAGCACCGGCTTCCAATGGGCGTTTAATTTCATGTTTGGTTTTCTTTATAATTGGGGATCATATTTTAGCCTTAACAAGAATATTATCTATATCATGGACGAGCCAGCCACTCATTTGAGCGTGCCAGCCAGAAAGGAATTCAGGAAGTTTTTAAAAGAATACGCTCATAAAAATCATGTTACTTTTGTTTTAGCCACCCATGACCCCTTTTTAGTGGATACGGATCATTTAGATGAAATAAGGATTGTAGAAAAAGAAACAGAAGACTCTGTAATTAAGAATCACTTTAACTATCCCCTAAATAATGCGGGCAAAGACTCCGACGCCCTAGATAAAATCAAACGCTCTTTAGGGGTGGGTCAGCATGTTTTCCATAACCCTCAAAAACACCGAATCATTTTTGTAGAAGGCATCACGGATTATTGTTATTTGAGCACTTTTAAATTGTATTTCAATGAGCGAGAATACAAAGACAACCCCATTCCTTTCACTTTCTTACCCATTTCAGGGCTTAAAAACAATCCAAACGATATGAAAGAAACCATTCAAAAACTTTGCGAGTTAGACAATAACCCTATTGTTTTGATAGACGATGACAGAAAATGCGTTTTCAACCAAAAAGCAACGAGCGAACGATTTAAAAGAGCTAATAAGTATTTGGGTAATCCTATCACCATCTTGCAACTCTCAGATTGTGATAGGCATTTCAAACAAATTGAAGATTGTTTCAGCGCAAACGATAGAAACAAATACGCTAAAAATAAGCGAATGGAATTGGCCATGGCGTTCAAAACAAGGCTTTTGTATGGCGGAGAAGATGCGATAGAAAAACAAACAAAAAGAAATTTTTTAAAATTATTCAAATGGATTGCATGGGCTACAAACTTGATCAAAAACTAAACGCAACAAACGATTAAAAAAGAATATATCAAATTTGATTATAATACCCTACAAATACTATTATTGAAAGGATTTTGATGTTTAAAAAAATGTGTTTGAGCTTGCTAGTTATAAGCGGTGTTTGTGTGGGGGCAAAGGATTTGGATTTCAAGCTGGATTATCGCGCGACTGGGGGGAAATTCATGGGGAAAATGACGGACTCTAGTCTTTTAAGCATCACTTCTATGAACGATGAACCGGTGGTGATTAAAAACCTGATTGTCAATAGGGGAAATTCATGCGAAGCGACTAAAAAAGTAGAACCCAAATTTGGCGATAAGTTTAAAAAAGAAAAACTCTTTGATCATGAGTTAAAGTATTCGCAACAGATATTTTACCGCCTGGATTGCAAGCCTAACCAATTGTTAGAAGTTAAAATCATCACGGACAAGGGCGAGTATTACCATAAATTTTCCAAATAAAATTTGGTTTTTGTTCTAATGGGGTGTTGGGGATAAAATTTAAAAACGCTAAAAGTATTTTTTAATATAAAAGTTTTCGTAGCAAACGATAGCTTCTTGTAATGCGGTATTATGGGGTTAGGGGGGATTTAGTTGGGGGTTAAAGGGATATTAAAGTGCAAAATATCCCCCTATCCCTTTAAAAGTTTGCCATAAAATAAAGCAACCAAAACCCCCTTTTTTAAAAAAACAGACTAAAGAATATTAATTTCTATATTAGGTTCTCAATTGGTTGTTGGTTGAGTTTTTGGTTGAGACGCTACTAATCACTGGAAGAATTGGATTCAAAAAAATAAAAAATAATAAAATCATAGATATAACTAATTATAACAATAGTAATATTATGACAATAACTAGACCAATTATATAAGGAAAAAATATTATTATAGTAACTAGAATAGAGCCGAGATATTCAACGAATTATATTCTACTAAAAAACCCATCACTCTCAACGCTGTTAATACTAACCCAATAATAACTATGGGCATCAAAATAACTACGATACTTCTAAAGATTATTTGTCTTTTATTTTAAAAATAATTTCTGCTATAAGAAATAAAATCCCTAAAGAAACACCTTTTATGGAGTCCCTTTTTGAGCTTGCTCTAAAGCCATTTGCGCATGCTTGCAATCCTTTTTAAAAGACTTCGTAATAAAATTAACCTTAAGCGTCGAGTCAAAGGCTTTGTGGCATTTTTCAAGCTTGTGATCGCGCTCTTGCGGATCTTGCAAGTAATATTTCACTGAATGCACAAAACTGAAATGAAACCCCATAGGAGGGATACGGCTATCTGGCGTGCCTTCGCAATGATCGCTGCAATAATCGCTTTGCGACTTTAACCCCCCCAACACCACTAAGAATAAAAAAATCATCTTTTTCATCAATACTCCTTCAATCCTTTTTATCCTCCAAAATACACCAACGCTGAACCCCAAGTCAATCCCCCACCAAAAGCGTCTAAAAGCATTAAATCGCCCTTTTTCAAACGCCCCTCTTCATAAGCTTCGCACATGGCCATAGGGATACTGGCTGCTGAAGTGTTGCCGTATTTATGGACGGTTAAAACCACTTGCTCATCTTTAAAATCCAAATGCTCCCGCACCGCTTGAATGATCCTAAAATTAGCTTGATGCGGGATAAACAAACGCACATCTTCAGGTTTGAGAGCGTTTTTTTCTAAGATCATTTCCACATCTTTTAAAAGCGTTTTCACCGCTAGTTTAAACACTTCATTGCCTTTCATGCACAAAAAAGGCTCTAAAGCTTCTTCTTTAGAGTTAAAGGGCGTGGGTTTTAGAGTCCTTGGCGTATAAAGATAATTAGAAAAATTCCCGTTCGCTGAAATTTGCACGTCTAAAACGCTCTCTTTTAAACGCTTGGTCCTGCCTATCACGCACGCCCCAGCCCCATCGCCAAATAAAATACAAGTCCCCCTATCTTTAAAATCTAACACGCTGCTCGTTTTTTCTGCCCCCACAATCAGCACATTTTCATACATCCCGCTCTCAACATAAGCCTTAGCCACCGATAATAAATAAATAAAACCCGTGCAAGCGGCTGAAATATCAAACGCCGGCTTGTTTTCAATGCCTAATTTCGCGCTCAACACGCAAGCGGTTGAAGGCATGGCCAAAAAATCAGGGCTTAAAGTCGCCACGACCACCAAATCAATGTCTTGTGGGGTTAAATGCGCTCTCTCTATGGCCTGTTTAGCCGCTATTACCCCTAAATCGCTGCTTTTTTCTTCATCGTTAGCGAAACGGCGCTCTTTGATACCAGTCCTTTTTTCTATCCATTCATCGCTAGTATCCAAAAATTGCTGAAACTCTGCATTTTTCACACGCTCGCTTGGAACATGCATCGCAATGGATTTAAGAGAGGCGTAAAATTCCATTCAATCCCCTTAACATAGTCATCTTTAAGCGTCTTGCTGATCACTTTGATGCGCAGAAACGCTAGGCTTCAAACTCTCAAACGCTTGAGTAATCCTCAAACAAACCTGACTTTCAACAGCGCTAATAGCCTGATAAATCGCGCATTCAACCGCTCTAGCGTTGCTCTTGCCATGGCTGATGATCACGCTTTTATTCACGCCTAAAAGCGGTGCTCCCCCATATTCAGCGTAATCGGTTTTTTGTTTTAAAATACCAAACGCGTTCTTAAGCATCAAAGCCCCCATTTTAGATTTAAAAGAGCTTTTAATTTCATCTCTAAAAATAGAGCCTATCGCACTAGCGACCCCTTCAGTTGTCTTTAAGACCACATTCCCCATAAAGCCATCGCAAACCACTACATCCACAACCCCTTTGAAAATATCGCTCCCCTCCACATTGCCATAAAAGAAGTCATAAGCTTTCAGCATTTTATGCGTTTCTTTAACGAGCATATTCCCTTTAATATCTTCTTCGCCATTACTCAAAAGACCCACTTTAGGGCTGTCATAATGCAACACGCTTTTAGCGTATTCATACCCCATAAGAGCAAAATCAATCAAATATTCAGGCTTGCAATCCGTGTTCGCTCCTGCGTCTAACAGCACGCTAGGGCGTTTGCCAACGCTAGGCATTAAAGTGCAAATAGCAGGCCTTTCAACCCCCTTGATACGCCCTAAACGCAAGGTCGCTAAACCCATAGTCGCTCCGCTATGCCCCGCTGAAATCAAAGCGTCAGCCCCATTTTTTAGAATATCCATGCCCAAGTAAATGGAAGATTCCTTACGCTTAATCGCCTCAGTGGCGGCTTCTTCCATTTTAATATAATCTTGCGTGTGGATCATTTCCACTTTGCTGGCTAACTCTTTAGAAATAAAAGGGGTCGCTTTGTCTTTATCCCCCACTAAAACCGCACTAAAACTCTTATTCTCTAAAGCCCTTGAAACTCCCTCAATAATGGGTAAAACCCCATGGTCAGCCCCCATTAAGTCTATTACAATTTTCATCATGCGTCCTTAAAAGGCTTGTTGCAATCCTTTAAATACTTTCTATCACTAAAGATAGCTTTTATATTAGTATTCTTTAGTAAATTTGTTAATATGGTGGGGAAGCTTCCAAGTGCCATCTTTGGCTTTCACAGGTTTAGCTAACTTAACGTTATAATGCGTGCGCCTTTTTGCCGCTCTTGTCTTACTCACTCTTCTATCAGGTACTGCCATAAATTCTCCTTCATTTCAATCTGCATAATGGTAGTCTAATTTAATAGACTCCACTTCAGAGCGTAAAATTTCGCTCAAATCAATAAAACCATTGAAAGATTCAATAACATCTAAATTATCAAAATCCAAACTTTGGCTTTGCGTATCCCACAACCCGTCTGAAATATGCAAAACCAACGACTCATCAAGGCTTTTTTTAAACTCTTTACCGCTTGTATCGCAAATAAGCATCAATTCACCCTTAAGGCACGCTTCCAAACGAAACAATTTCGCCCCCACCCGCACAACTTCGCCCTCTAAAACCACTCCCTCATGCTCTAAAGAAAACGCTTTAGGTGCATTAAAAGCGATTTTACGCATTTCAAATTGCATGCTTACTTAAAAACGCCCTTAAACCTTAAAGATCTCTAGCGGCAAAAAAGAAAGCGATTTCATTGTGCGCATTTTCCAAGCTATCGCTCCCATGCACCGCATTAGCGTCAATGCTTTCAGCAAAATCCGCTCTGATAGTGCCTTTTTGGGCGAGTTTGGGATCAGTCGCTCCCATAAGATCTCTGTTTTTAGCCACGGCATCTTCGCCCTCTAAAACCATAACCACCACCGGACCACTGACCATAAATTCTATTAAATCTTTAAAAAAAGATCTCTCTCTGTGGATCGCATAAAAGTTTTCAGCGTCTTTAACGCTTAAATGCAAGCGTTTCATAGCAATCACTTCCAAGCCGTTACTCTCAAAGCGATCAATGATTTTGCCTACCACTTTTTTCTTAAGTGCATCCGGTTTAATAATAGACAGCGTTCTTTGTTTCAATTTAAACTCCTTGTGAATTGTTGATTATACAAAAATTTTTTAAAATATTACCCTTAAAATATTTTTTAACGCTTAAAGAACGCTTTAATCTCCTCAGCTTTGTTGGTTTTTTCCCAAGTGAATTCCTCTAATTCGCGCCCAAAATGCCCATAAACTGAAGTGAGCGAATAAATGGGTCTTAATAAATCCAAGCTTTCAATAATGCCTTTTGGCGTGAGTTTGAAAACCGATTTCACGCATTTTTCCAACTCCGTGCTTGAATACTTGCTCGTGTTATGCGTGTTCACATAAATAGACACTGGCTCTATCACCCCAATCGCATAAGCAAGCTGCACGGTCGCTTTATCGCAAACCCCACTCGCTACCAAATTTTTAGCCACATAGCGGGCCGCATAAGCCGCACTCCTATCCACTTTGCTAGGGTCTTTCCCGCTAAACGCTCCCCCACCATGCGGGCAACTCCCCCCATAAGTGTCCACGATGATTTTTCTGCCCGTCAAACCCGCATCGCCTTGCGGCCCACCGATAACGAATTTTCCTGTGGGATTGACAAAAAACTTGATATTGTCATGCAAATATTCTTTAGGTAAAACCTTATACACGATCTCTTCAATCACGGCCTCTTTTAAATGTTTTTGCGAAACTTCTGGGGAGTGTTGGGTAGAAACAACAATCGTATCAACGCTTACAGGCTTGTTGTTTTCATAACGCACGCTCACTTGAGACTTGCCATCGGGCCTTAAAAAAGGCAGAGTGTTGTCTTTTCTTTTTTGAGCCAGAGCGAAAGTGAGTTGGTGCGCTAAATGAATGGGTAAGGGCATGAGCGTTTCAGTCTCTTTGCACGCATAACCAAACATAAGCCCTTGATCCCCTGCCCCAATCTCGCCATCTTCTCTATCCACGCCTTGATTAATATCAGGGCTTTGCTCGCCAACGCCATTCAAAACCGCCGCGCTCCTGTAATCAAAGCCATAAAGAGCGTCTGTATAGCCAATCTTTTTAACCACTTCTCTTGCAATCTCTTGCATAGGGGCATAAACAGAAGTTTTTAACTCGCCAGTGATCATGCAAAACCCGTTAGAAACTAAAGTCTCGCATGCGACTTTGGCTTTTTGATCGCGCTCAATGATGTAATCTAAAACCGCATCGCTGATTTGATCAGCCATTTTATCAGGATGCCCCTCGGTTACTGATTCAGAAGTGAAAAGAAAACTATCTTTCATTGATTGTCCTTATTAAAATAATCATTCGTATTCAAAATGGGCTTATTATAGCTTATTTCATTCTTTAAGACTTGAAAAACCCTTTAGCTTTTTGCAACAAACTCGTTTTTTGCTGTTTCCTGAAATTCGTTCGTAAATGAGCCAGGAAATGGTGCCATTCATGGATTTCCATAGCAGGGATCGCTCCGGCAAAATTAGTGTTAGGGGGCAAGTCTTTGCCCACCGCACTTTTACCCCCAATTTGAGTGAATTCACCCACATGCAAATGCCCCCCAATGCCCACTTGACCGCCAAAAACCACATTACGGCCTGTGGTTGTAGAGCCGCTCAAGCCCACTTGAGAAACGACGATGCTGTGCTCGCCTAAAACGCAATTATGCCCGATTTGAACCAGGTTATCAATCTTAACGCCCTCTTTAATCAAAGTCTCGCCAAACACCGCCCTATCAATCGCCGTGTTAGCACCAATTTCTACATTTTTTTGAATCCTAACAATCCCCACATGCTCAATTTTGACATGCTCTCCTAAAGCGGTGTGCGCATAACCAAAGCCATCGCCTCCGATCACGCTGCCCGCATGGATAGTAACATTGTCCTCTAAAATCGTGTTTTGATACAAAATCACACGAGGATACAAAACGCAATTTTTACCGATTTTGACTCCATCAGCGATCACCACACCCGGATAAATCAAAGAGTTTTCGCCAATTTCTACGCCCTCTCCAATCATCACATTAGGCATGATCGTTACTCTTTCAAAATGTTTAGGCTCATTGACGCTTTCTGGGTTTTTAAAAAAAGGGATTTTAAAGGCATGCGAAGCTTTAGCAAAGGCTAAATGCGGGTTATCCACGATTAAAGCTTGCATGCGTTTTGGCACTTTAGAAGATTCTTTTTTGCGGATAAACACCGCCCCGGCTTTGGAATCTTTTAAAAGTTTAAGGTAACGCGCTTGATCAACATAGCTAATATCATTAGGCGTAGCCTTATCTAATTCCGCTAAGGCATGCACTTCAAAGTCGTTTGAAAATTCCGTTTCAATAGAATAGGCGCTTAACAATTCGCTTAATTTCATCAATACCCCTTATTGTTCTGCAAATCCCACAACAGCGTAGCTTTATTATCTTTTTCTTCCACAGCCCCCATGCCCATCACATGATAGCCAGCATCCACAAAATGCACTTCCCCACTCACGCCACTAGACAAGCTAGAAAGCAAATACATCCCGGCATTGCCCACTTCTTCTAAACTCACATTTTTTCTTAAAGGGGCGTTGATTTCATTCCATTTTAAAATCATTCTAAAATCAGCGATCCCGCTAGAAGCGAGAGTCCTAATGGGCCCGGCTGATAGGGCATTCACCCTTATATGGTGTTTGCCTAAATCCACCGCTAAATAACGCACCGCGCTCTCTAGGGCCGCTTTAGCCAACCCCATCACGTTGTAATGCGCCATGTATTTGGTGCTGCCCAAATAGCTTAGAGTCAAAACAGACGCTCCGTTATTCAATAAAGGTTTTAGGGTGTTTGTCAGCTCTATTAAAGAATAAACAGAAATTTCCATAGCGGTGTTAAACGCGCTTTTAGAAGTTTCTAACAAGCTCCCCTCTAAAGCCTCTTTAGGGGCAAAGGCCACGCTATGAACGATAAAATCCAATGAGCCTAAATCCTCTTTAACGCTATTGTATAGCGACTTGAAATGCTCTTCTTTACTCACATCCAATTCATACACATAGGGGCTATTCAATTCCTGCGCGATAGGCCTCACGCGCTTTTCTAAGTTCTCATTCAAATAAGTGAAAGCCAAAGTAGCCCCTTGATTGAAGCAAGATTGAGCGATCCCATAAGCGATGGATTTATTGTTTGCCACCCCCACAATAAGCCCTTTTTTACCTTTTAAAAATCCCATGATTTTCCTTTATAAAAATGAAATGATTGTTTTAAAATTTTCTAATTCCAAAGACGCACTCCCAATCAACAAGCCATCCACGCTATCAATCCCTAAAATTTCTTTAGCGTTTTGTATATTCACGCTCCCCCCATACAATAAAGGCGTTCTTTGATTTAAGATTTGCTTTAAAAAACCATGCGTGAGGTAAATATCTTCTAAAGAAGCGCTTTTTTTGGTGCCAATCGCCCAAATAGGCTCATAAGCCACAATCAAATTGGAATAACTGAGATCGATAGTCTCTAATTGCTCGCTTAAAAATTCCTTTACAGCCCTAAAACCCTTTTCTCTGGTCGTTAAATCTTCGCCAATACAATAGACAATTTTAAAATTTTTATCTTTAAAAAAATCAAACTTTTCTTTCAAAAAGCTAGGGCTTTCCTTTAAAAGCACTCGCCTCTCGCTATGCCCTATTAAAAGCGTGTGGATTTTGAGTTCTTCTAAATGCTTTGAAGTGATTTCACCGGTAAAAGCCCCACAATCTCTAGGGTAAGCGTTTTGTGCTCCTAAAGTGAAATGCAAAAACGCATTAGGCAATAACCCCAAAAAATCAGGGAATACAAACACCCTATCAAAATGCTGCGGTTTTAAAGTTTTTTCTAATTCTTTTAAATACGCATGGCTTTTAAAAATAGGCATAGCGGATTTAAAATTAGCCATGGCAATTTTTGTCATTGAATGATCCTTATTTTTAGGTGGTCTATCCCTTAATTATAGCATTCAAAAAATGTAAATTTTAAACAATAGCCCCTTTGAATTGAATTTTTCCTCAATTTAGGTTTTGTTTATAAGAAAAATTATTTCAAATGTAGTAAAATTAAGGCAGTGTTTTTGCGTCAAGCGATTCAGGTTAAATTTGAGTTTTTAGGAGCAGTTTTTATGCAACAAGAAGAGATTATAGAGGGTTATTATGGCGCTAGTAAAGGGCTTAAAAAGAGCGGTATTTATGCTAAGCTGGATTTTTTACAGAGCGCTACGGGCTTGGTTTTAGCACTCTTTATGATAGCACACATGTTTTTGGTCTCAAGCATCTTGATTAGCGATGAAGCCATGTATAAAGTGGCGAAATTTTTTGAAGGGAGCTTGTTTTTAAAAGCGGGCGAGCCGGCTATTGTGAGCGTGGTTGCAGCAGGAGTTATTCTTATTTTAGTCGTGCATGCGTTTTTAGCGTTGAGAAAATTCCCTATCAATTACAGGCAATACAAGGTTTTTAAAACCCACAAGCATTTGATGAAACATGGCGATACGAGTTTGTGGTTTATTCAAGCCTTAACCGGGTTTGCGATGTTTTTCTTAGCGAGTATCCACCTATTTGTCATGCTCACAGAGCCTGAAAGCATCGGGCCTCATGGCTCAAGCTATCGTTTTGTAACGCAAAACTTTTGGCTTTTGTATATTTTCTTATTGTTTGCCGTAGAACTGCATGGCTCTATTGGGTTGTATCGCTTAGTGATTAAATGGGGGTGGTTTAAGAATGTGAGCATTCAAGGTTTGAGAAAAGTCAAATGGGCGATGAGCGTGTTTTTCATTGTTTTAGGGCTTTGCACCTATGGGGCTTACATTAAAAAAGGTTTAGAAAATAAGGACAATGGCATTAAAACCATGCAAGAAGCCATAGAAGCTGATGGGAAATTCCACAAAGAATAAAGGTAGAAAATGAAAATAACATATTGTGATGCGCTAATTATTGGAGGCGGACTGGCCGGGTTAAGGGCTAGTATCGCATGCAAACAAAAGGGTTTAAACACCATCGTTTTAAGCCTAGTGCCTGTCAGGCGTTCGCACTCTGCAGCCGCTCAAGGGGGCATGCAAGCGAGCCTTGCGAACGCTAAAAAAAGCGAAGGCGATAATGAAGATTTGCACTTTTTAGACACGGTTAAGGGGAGCGATTGGGGGTGCGATCAGCAAGTGGCTAGAATGTTTGTAACCACTGCTCCTAAAGCCATTAGGGAATTGGCCAGTTGGGGGGTGCCTTGGACTAGGATTAAAAAAGGCGATAGGCCTGCGGTCGTCAATGGTGAGCATGTAACTATCACTGAAAGAGACGATAGGCATGGTTATATCTTAAGCCGTGATTTTGGCGGCACTAAAAAATGGCGCACATGCTTTACGGCTGACGCCACAGGGCATACCATGCTTTATGCGGTCGCTAATGAAGCCTTACACCACAAGGTGGATATTCAAGACAGAAAGGACATGCTCGCTTTCATTCATCATGATAATAAATGCTACGGAGCGGTGGTAAGGGATTTGATCACCGGCGAAATTTCAGCGTATGTTTCTAAAGGCACGCTTTTAGCTACTGGAGGTTATGGGCGCGTGTATAAACACACCACTAACGCCGTGATTTGCGACGGAGCCGGGGCTGCAAGTGCGTTAGAAACCGGCGTAGCTAAATTAGGCAACATGGAAGCGGTGCAATTCCACCCTACCGCTTTAGTGCCTAGCGGGATTTTAATGACCGAAGGTTGTAGGGGTGATGGCGGGGTTTTAAGAGACAAGTTTGGCAGACGCTTCATGCCCGCTTATGAGCCGGAAAAAAAAGAGCTTGCGAGTAGGGATGTGGTCTCAAGGCGGATTTTAGAGCATATCCAAAAAGGCTATGGAGCCAAATCGCCCTATGGGGATCATGTGTGGTTGGATATTGCTATTTTAGGGCGTAACCATGTGGAAAAAAACTTAAGAGATGTGCGCGATATTGCCATGACTTTTGCCGGCATTGATCCGGCTGATAGCGAAGAGCAAACCAAAGACAACATGCAAGGAGTGCCCGCCAATGAGCCTGAATACGGCCAAGCAATGGCTAAGCAAAAAGGCTGGATCCCCATAAAGCCCATGCAACACTATTCTATGGGTGGGGTTAGGACAAACCCTAAAGGCGAAACCCATTTAAAAGGCTTGTTTTGCGCGGGTGAAGCGGCATGCTGGGATTTGCATGGGTTTAACCGCTTGGGGGGTAATTCCGTGAGTGAAGCGGTGGTCGCTGGCATGATCATAGGGGATTATTTCGCCTCGCATTGTTTGGAAGCGCAAATTGAAATCAACACGCAAAAGGTTGAAGCTTTCATTAAAGAAAGCCAGGATTATATGCATTTTTTATTGCATAATGAAGGCAAGGAAGATGTGTATGAGATTAGAGAACGCATGAAAGAAGTCATGGATGAAAAGGTGGGCGTTTTTAGGGAAGGCAAAAAATTAGAAGAAGCCCTTAAAGAATTGCAAGAGCTTTATGCGTGCTCCAAAAACATTTGCGTGAAAAACAAGGTTTTACACAATAACCCTGAATTAGAAGACGCTTACCGCACCAAAAAAATGCTCAAACTCGCGCTTTGTATCACTCAAGGGGCGTTACTGCGCACCGAAAGCAGAGGGGCTCACACAAGGATTGATTACCCTAAAAGAGATGATGAAAAATGGCTTAATCGGACTTTAGCGAGCTGGCCTAGCACTGAGCAAGACATGCCCACGATTGAATACGAAGAATTAGATGTGATGAAAATGGAAATCAGCCCTGATTTTAGGGGCTATGGCAAAAAGGGCAATTTCATCCCCCACCCCAAAAAAGAAGAACGCGACGCTGAGATTTTGAAAACGATTTTAGAACTAGAAAAGCTTGGAAAAGACAGGATAGAAGTCCAGCATGCGCTCATGCCTTTTGAATTGCAGGAAAAATACAAAGCCAGGAACATGCGTTTAGAAGATGAAGAAGTGAGGGCTAGGGGGGAACATTTGTATTCTTTCAATGTCCATGATTTATTAGACAAACACAACGCTAACCTAAAAGGAGAACACCATGAGTGATAATGAACGAACGATTGTAGTTAGAGTGCTAAAATTTGACCCTCAAAGCGCGGTGAGTAAGCCGCATTTTAAAGAGTATCAATTGAAAGAAACGCCATCCATGACGCTCTTTATCGCTTTAAACCTCATTAGAGAGCATCAAGATCCGGATTTGAGCTTTGATTTTGTGTGCCGTGCTGGGATTTGTGGCTCTTGCGCGATGATGGTTAATGGGAGACCGAGATTGGCTTGTAAAACCCTAACTTCTAGCTTTGAAAGTGGGGTGATCACGCTCATGCCCATGCCCAGTTTTACGCTCATTAAAGATTTAAGCGTGAACACCGGCGATTGGTTTTTAGATATGACTAAAAGGGTGGAGAGTTGGGCACATTCTAAAGAAGAAGTGGACATTACCCAGCCAGAAAAAAGGATTGAGCCTGATGAAGCCCAAGAAGTCTTTGAACTAGACAGGTGTATTGAATGCGGGTGCTGTATCGCTTCTTGCGGGACTAAACTCATGCGCCCTAATTTCATTGGAGCTGCTGGCATGAACAGAGCCATGCGTTTCATGATTGACAGCCACGATGAAAGAAGCGATGACGATTTTTATGAATTAGTCGGCGATGATGATGGCGTTTTTGGGTGCATGAGCTTGATTGCTTGCCATGATACTTGCCCTAAAGAATTACCCTTGCAAAGCAGTATCGCTACTTTGCGTAATAGGATGTTGAAAGTGGGTAAAAGCCGCTAATTTCTTTTTAGTGGGTCGTTTTTGAAAATCTTTTTAGTTTTTTTAAGCGTCTTTTTTTTTAATGGGTGTTTTGGGTTAGTCTATAAGACTCCCATTTCAAGCCCACCTATCTCTTATGATCCCTACACTACCACCATTGGGAGCTTATACGCCAAAAATTTAAAAGAAAACCCTAACCATAGTGCAGCCATTCTTTTAGAAGACGGCTTTGATGCCTTATTGCATAGAGTGGGTCTTATTAGAATGAGCCAAAAAAGCATTGACATGCAAACTTATATTTATAAGAACGATCTTTCCTCTCAAGTGATCGCTAAAGAACTTTTAAATGCGGCCAATCGTGGGGTGAAAGTGCGCATCCTTTTAGATGATAACGGGTTGGATTC
Source organism: Helicobacter pylori (assembly GCF_006439795.1). GTDB lineage: Bacteria > Campylobacterota > Campylobacteria > Campylobacterales > Helicobacteraceae > Helicobacter > Helicobacter pylori_CR. The sequence continues at coordinate 79,379 of NZ_VEYL01000004.1, read as the reverse complement.
AGATTTTTCAGATATCATGCTCTTAAATTTCCATAAAAACATTGAAGTGAAAATTTTTAACCCCTACTATATCCGCAATAAAGGCCTGCGTTATTTTGAAATGCTTGCGGATTATGAGCGCATTAAAAAACGCATGCACAACAAGCTTTTCATCGTGGATAATTTCGCTGTCATTATAGGAGGGCGCAATATTGGGGACAATTATTTTGATAACGATTTAGACACGAATTTTTTAGATTTAGACGCTTTGTTTTTTGGGGGGGTTGCTTCAAAAGCCAAAGAAAGCTTTGAACGCTATTGGAGGTTCCACCGCTCTATCCCTGTTTCATTACTAAGAACCCATAAAAGACTCAAAAACAACGCTAAAGAAATCGCTAAACTCCATGAAAAAATCCCTATCAGCGCTGAAGACAAAAACCAGTTTGAAAAAAAAGTCAATGATTTTATAGAACGCTTCCAAAAATACCAATACCCCATTTATTATGGGAATGCCATTTTTTTAGCCGATTCACCCAAAAAAATTGACACGCCCTTGTATTCGCCTATCAAAATCGCTTTTGAGAAAGCCCTTAAAGACGCTAAAGACTCCGTTTTTATCGCTTCATCGTATTTTATTCCAGGCAAAAAGATGATGAAAATCTTTAAAAATCAAATTTCTAAGGGGATTGAATTGAATATCCTTACCAATTCCCTTTCATCAACGGACGCCATCGTGGTCTATGGGGCGTGGGAAAGGTATCGCAACCAATTAGTGCGAATGGGCGCGAATGTCTATGAAATACGAAACGATTTTTTCAACCGCCAGATTAAAGGGCGCTTTAGCACCAAACATTCCTTGCATGGCAAGACGATTGTTTTTGATGACAATTTAACGCTTCTAGGGAGTTTCAATATTGATCCGCGCTCTGCATACATCAACACTGAAAGCGCGGTTTTGTTTGACAACCCGTCTTTTGCTAAAAGGGTGCGCTTGTCGCTTAAAGATCATGCCCAACAAGCATGGCATTTGGTGGTGTATCGGCATAGAGTGATTTGGGAAGCGGTGGAAGAAGGGATTTTAATCCATGAAAAAACTTCGCCTGACACTTCCTTCTTTTTGCGCTTGATTAAAGAATGGTCTAAAGTCCTTCCTGAAAGAGAGCTTTAAAACTTTTAATGCCCTTTATTTTGCGAAAAAGCGATGTTATTGGTAACAGCGGCTAACAGCGCTGAACACACAAACACCAAATGGATCACCACTTGCCAAAAAATAGGGTTATGCGATAAGGGCGTGTCTTTAGGAATGCTGGATAGAACGTCTTCTAAACTCATGTAGCGTTTGAGCAAAAAAATCGCCGAAATGGCTACAATGGAGAGCGAAACCTTTAATTTTAAAGCGTTAAAATCCGTGTGTTTTAGCCAAGTGATTTCGCTGGCATCCACCTTGTCTAATTTAGAAACAAAGCTTTCATAACTGGCGAGCAACACCATTAAAACAAGTCCGGCCATAAACAACAAATCCACTAAACCTAAGGCTGATAAAACCAAATCCGTTTCACTAATGGTGTCTAAATGGCTGAGCATGTGCCACAATTCTTTCATGAACACATAGCCTAAAACCACCAACACTAACGACATGGCAATGCACAAAGGGGCTAGCAACCAACGAGTGGCAAACAACACTCTTTCAATCAACTTTTCTAGCATGTTCAAACTCTTTTAATTATGGCTTTTTGAAGCCTTGATTATAGCTAATAAAACGCCCCGAGTGGCTAACAGAACGCCTTGATGGAGTGAAACCTCAGATCATTCTTATGATATTTATGGTATAAATTTGACTACTGCATGCAACAAAGGAGAAGTGAATGAAAACCACTATAAAAGAGATCTTTCAAGAGGAAGGATACAGCATCCCCAACTATCAGAGGGATTACGCTTGGAAGGACAAGAATTTTAGGGATCTGTGGGAAGATCTAGAAGAAGCGATAGAATACAACAAAAATGGTTATGCACATTTTATAGGCACCATGGTTGTCGCTAAGAATGAAGACAACAAAAAATTGTATGACATCATTGACAGCCAACAACGAACGACCACCATCTTCATGCTCTTGCATGTCTTGGCAAGCAAACAAAACGAGAAAGACAAGCAAGAGACAAGAAAATATCTATACCAAAAGGGGGAATTAAAATTAGAAGTCGCCCCTCAAAACCAAAGATTCTTCAAAACGCTCTTGGAAGCGGCAGAAAAAGGGAGTATTAGCCATTGCGAAAAAGATGCAGACACCGAGGGCAAGCAAAATCTTTTTGAGGTTTTGAAGGCCATCTTGGATAATGTCAGCAAATTGAGTGAAGAAGAAGTGAATGAGCGTTTGGAGGCACTGTTGAAAATGGTTTTGATGCGGTTTGAAGAGCCTAATCCTGGAAACACCATCAGAACCTTTCAAAGCGTGAATGACAGAGGCGTGCCTCTTCTTTTACTAGACAAATTAAAATCCCTTTTAATTTATTACTCCAACACTTTTTGCGATGGGAAAGGGGGGCTAGACCAATTTATCAACGATCATTTTGGGGAGATCTTTAAGATCTTTGCAAAGATCAAAAAGAGCGACCATATCTCTAGCGTTGTAGCCACAAAGTTTGATGAAGGCGATATCTTCCGCTACCACGCAAGGGAGCCAAAGATTTGATGGAATCGAGTTTTTAGGGCAATACAAAGCAAGCACGGACAAAACCTACGAGAAACTCAAAGATGAACTAAAAAAAATCAAAAGCACCAAAAGCACATTGGAAAGTTTCATCCGATCCTATGTCAGCGATTTGAAAAATTTCTATCAGGCTTTCCTTGATCTATTGATCGAGATTGACACCAACCCAACCACCCTTAAGGTCATGCTCATCAACAGAATCAACCCGCTTTTTTTCAATTCGCTCATCCGCCTGAAAATCAACAACGAACTAGACGCTGAAACGCTGAAACTCTTTGCCAAAACCGATATTGTGTTTTTCAAAGCTACTAGAGATAGGAAATCAGCGGTCTACAACCTGATTAATGCGTATCTTGAAAAGGGCAAAGAGAGATTGAAGAGCGAGATGATTGCTCAATGCAGAAATGATATAGAGCTGGCTTCTTTGAAGCTTGTAAAGAACGCGTCCAACCCATCATGCTTCCACTATGTCTTCTTTGAAAAGAACTGCCAGGAGATGAGTCTTGCCGATCTCAAAAAATTGATCCCTGGGAAGCGATTCTCCCAAGACATAGAACACATCATCCCCATCAATTTATTAAAATTAGATAATGAAATTGAGATCCAAAAACTTGGTTTTGAAGACAAGAAAGATCTTGAAAACTACATTGACACATACGGCAACCTCATCTCCTTAGAAAGTTCGCTCAAGTCTAAGGCAAGCGATAAGGATCTGTATGAAAAAGATGAAATCTACAAAAGTAGTGAGATTCCTTTCAACAGGCACTTTAATGTAAAAGATTTCAACAAAGAGGTTTTGATAGAAAGGAATGATGAAATGCGAGAATGGCTGATCGACACCTTTTTTAAGGATTTCGCCACCCACTAAAGAGAGTGAAGCTTAAAAGAGCGTGAGCGTACCTACTCTCTTGCTTCTAGCCCCACAACCACACCCATAAAGCTAGTTCCAAAACGCTCTCTTCTTTGGAGGGTTAGGGGTTATCAAACAGCAAGCAATAACTTCATAAAATTTAAATGCACCGTAGTTTTCAAACAACAAACAAATACTTTTAACAAATGAATGCTCTTTAAGGCTGAATTCAAACGCAAGAATTATCTGAATTTCTCAAAGACCAAATAGGTATATTGATCAAAAAAATCTGTTTATCTTCATTCTCTGTTAAAATTATCCGAGCCGATGGAGTAAAGCTACCCCATCGTTTTAGAGCTTGGGCGATCCACTAAAAACGCCCAAGAAAAAAATAAGAATTTTTAGCCCAAACCCCTACCGCGCTTCTATAACAACCGGTTTAGTCATTTTTTTACTGACTTCATCGGTATGCATTAAGGCTTCTTGCTTGCTCTTATAAGGGCCTATGAGATAGCGCTTCGTTGCTCCCCTATCTTCAATCTTATGGGGGAATTGGTTAAACGCTTGCAAAAAGGCTTTATTGGGCGTGTGCACAAAAACCCCCACTTGCAAATAATGCCCCTTAGTAAGATTGGTTTTAGAATTGGCTTTTTTAGGGACTTCTTTATGAGCTTCTTTTTTGACTTTTGGCTCTTTAGCCACATGCTTAGTTTTATGTGCTTCTTTATCTTTAGGCGTTGCTTTAGGCTTTTTATGAGGGGTTTCTTTTTTAGTCGCAGCTTGAGATTCTTTTTGAGTGCTAGTGTGCTCAACAGCTTTTAATTCTTTTTTAGCTTCTTGCGTTTCTTCTGCTGTTTTCATCTCCGTTTGAGTTTGATCGGTTTGAGTGGGCATGTTAAACGCATCATTTTCTTGTTTTTTAACATTATCCGCCACTTTGTCTAGCTTGTCTTCTTGCTTGGAAGGATCTAAATTCAAGCTTTCAAACTCATCGTCTTTTTTCTCATCTTTAGTGTTGCCTATTTTTTGCATGCCACTATCGGTTTGTAAAAAAGTCTCTTTAGGAGCGACTCTCGTGCTTTTCCAAAACACCATTAAAAGCACCGCTAAAATGATAATGGCTATAGCCACGATCAAAAACACCTTTTTAGTGCCGCCCCCATTATTTTCTTCTTCTAAGATCACTTCATTCAGTCTTTCTTTTTCTGACATCAAAAATCCTTTCAAAAATGGTTATAAATGCTTCGCCCAAGAGCTCCCTCGCTCTTTTGCAAACACCTCATAAGGTAAGGCTAAAATATTAAATTCCTTAGGCCATTCATTGCTAGGGAAGACCTTCCATTCTTTAGGCAACCCTTGCGCTAATTTCATGGACAAAGTTTTAACTAGCCTTTCACCCTCGCCTAATTCCGTATGCCCCTTATGCACATACAAATGCAAATGCCCTGGCGTCTTCGTGTTATAAGCGGTAAAATTCATAAAACCTTCCTCACGAAGCAATAACTGCGCCTTATGGTAAAAACGCTCTGGGTTCCTCCCGTTATAATCAAACACAATGTTTTCCACCTTATCGTTACGCAAGATGAGGTTGTGCGCAATTTCTATTTCTTTTTTCAAATGCTTTTGAATGAGCGAGCTTGTGAGCATGGCATTCACTCTCTGGAATTTATTATAATAGCAACGCCCCGCATAATCCACCCTCTCCCCCAAGCCTGGTTTTTTTTCAAAATAATGGCTTGTGTCTATCTTAATGAGCTTTAATTCCATTTCTGTCATCTTGACTCCCTTAAAAAATGGGTTGGTGGTACACAGGGAATTGATTAGCCATCGCCTTCAATTCTTCTTTCACATGCAATTGCAAACTAACATTATTAATATCATTCAAAATATCTGATATTTTATTCCCTATGATTTCAAATTCCTTAGCTCCCATGCCCCTTGCGCTCAATGCTGCTGAGCCAATCCTTATCCCGCTCGTTACAAAAGGGCTGCGCGTTTCGCCAGGAATGGTGTTTTTATTCACAGTGATTCCAGCATTCCCTAATGCAATATCAGCGTCTTTCCCGCTATAAGGCTTATCTAAGAAATCCATTAAAAGCAAATGGTTAGAAGTGCCACCGCTCACTAACTTGTGGTTTTTTTCTTTTAATGTTTTAGCGAGAACTTGCATGTTAGATTTCACCAATTTTGCGTAAGCTTTAAATTCTGGTTTTAAGTTCTCTTTAAACCCCACCGCTTTAGCAGCAATCGCATGCATCAAAGGCCCGCCTTGAGTCCCTGGAAAAATCGCTTTATCAATCTTAGCCGCTATTTCTTCGTCATTGGTTAAAATAAGCCCCCCTCTAGGCCCTCTTAAAGTCTTATGAGTGGTGCTTGAAACCACATGGCAATGCGGGAAAGGATGGGCATGCTCATTAGCGACCACAAGCCCTGCCACATGGGCTATATCGCCTAATAATAACGCCCCCACTTCATCAGCGATTTCTCTAAATTTCTTAAAATCAATCTCCCTTGGATAGGCTGAAAACCCGCACACAATGATTTCTGGTTTAACGCTCTGAGCGATTTTTAGCGCTTCTTCATAATCAATATAGCCATCCAAATTCACGCCATAAGAAAAGCTCTGATAATGCTTGCCGGTCAAACTCACTTTAGCGCCATGCGTTAAATGCCCTCCACAGCTTAAATCCATGCCTAAAATCTTGTCATAAGGCTTTAAAAGAGCGTGATAGACAGCGTTATTGGCTTGTGAGCCTGAATGCGCTTGCACGTTAGCGAACTGGCAATTGAAAAGCTTTTTAACCCTTTCTATGGCCAAGCTTTCTATTTTATCCACCACTTCACAGCCCCCATAGTAGCGTTTGTTAGGATAGCCCTCAGCGTATTTATTCGTTAAAATACTCCCCATAGCCTCCATGACACTGGGAAAAGTGTAATTCTCGCTCGCTATCATTTCTAAATGTTCATTTTGGCGTTTAAATTCCTCAACAATAAACTCAAAGATTTCACTATCCGTTTGTTCTAAAAAATAAGCCATTACTCTTCACCCTCAACATTAAAATCGTTTTTAACAGGACGCATCGCTGGGAATAAAATCACATCTTTAATGCTTTTAGCCCCAGTGAGCAGCATCACTAATCGGTCAATGCCTATGCCTTGCCCTGCAGTGGGGGGCATTCCATGGGCTAGGGCCCACACGTAATCTTCATCCATGTATTGGGCTTCTTCATCGCCTTTTTCTTTCTCAGCCACTTGGTTTTTAAAGCGCTCTAATTGATCTAATGGGTCATTCAATTCGCTAAAGCCATTAGCGATTTCTTTACCTGCAATGAACAATTCAAACCTGTCAGCAATATTAGGGTTACTATCGTTGCGTCTGGCTAAGGGGCTAATCTCAATGGGGTATTGGGTTACAAAAGTGGGGTTAATGAGTTGGTGCTCTACAAAATGATCAAACGCTTCAGCGAGCAATTTATCATAAGTGAGATTTGGCTCTACTTTGATGCCCTGCTCTAACAAATAAGCCAAAAGCCTGTCTTCTTTTTCTAAAATATCCTTACTAATGCCCCCTATTGTTTCTAACGCGTCCAAATAGGAAATCACGCTCGTTTGATTGAAATCCACTTCCATATCGTTATAAATGATTTTTGAATCTAAATTTAAAGTCTTTAGCAAGTAGTCAAACAGCCTCTTACTGAGTTCAATCAAATCTTCATAAGTGTGATACGCCCAATAAAACTCAATCATCGTGAATTCGGGATTATGGCTGTGATCCATGCCCTCATTCCTGAAATTACGATTGATTTCAAACACCGCTTCAAACCCCCCTACAATCAAGCGTTTGAGGTATAATTCTGGGGCAATTCTTAAATACCTCTCCACCTCCAAAGCGTTATGATAAGTGATGAAAGGCCTTGCGTTCGCCCCGCCAGGAATGGGGTGCATCATAGGGGTTTCCACTTCTAAAAACCCTTCCATTTCAAAGAATTTCCGCACGCTAGAGACAATCAAACTGCGCTTTTTAAACACGTCTTTAACGCTAGGATTGACGATCAAATCCAAGTAGCGTTGGCGGTAACGCAATTCTATATCGCTCAGTCCATGAAACTTTTCAGGTAAAGGCACAATGGTCTTGCTTAAAATATGAAATTCTAGGGCATGAATGCTTAATTCACCGGTTTTGGTAGCAAAAGGGAAGCCTTTCACCAACACAATATCGCCCACTTCTAAATGCTTTTTCAAGCTTTTAAATTCATCATTCAATTCATTTTGCGAAACATAAGCTTGCAAAATCGCGCTTTCATCTTCAACTTTAATAAAACATGCCTTACCCATTAAGCGCAAAAGCTTGACCCTCCCTACAATACTCTCGCGTTTTTCTTTGTCTTTAGGCTCTTCTAAATCCTTAACATAAGCGTATTTTTCTAAAAAAGCGGCGTTGGTGAGGCTTCGTTTCAAGCCATTTTTATAAGGGTTTTTCCCTTCTTCTCTCAAGCTATTGGCTTTATGGATGCGTTGTTGGATGTATTGGTTAGAAAACATGTGATGCCTTTATAGGGGTTCTTTATTAGATGGTATGGAGTTTGGTGGGGTTTGGTTGGATTTATTGTGTTTTGGCTCTAGCATGTTTTTAGGCAAATCTTTAGCCTTTTCTTTTAAAGATTCCACGCCCTTATCCGTAGCCTTATTAAAAGATTCTTTGGCGTTATCAACAGATCCTTTATTTTTAACTTCATCGCTCATTTCTTCAAGGTTGTCTTTAAGGTTTTTCTCCACATGTTTGACGCCATCAAGGCGCATGATCTTACTAGCGATGCTTTTCATGGTAGAAAAAAAAGTGCTCTTTTCTTGCAAATAGGCGTTAGCGTCTTTCATGACTTCCATTTTAGAGAGCACATAAAGGATGAAAGAAAGCACTAAAAAAGTCTTTAAACATGAAAAAATAAACCCTAACGCTTTGTCTATAATGCCTAACCCACTAAAGACTAACACCTTGCCTAGCAACACTCCAAAAGCTAAAAAAAACACCCAAATAGACGCTAACACCAATAAAAAACCGATGAGATTCGTCATGGTTTCATTTCTTAAATCATACAAATGCTCTGAGAATAAATTCCCAACAGCCACAGAATAGCGAGACGCTAAATACACGCCAAGCACAATCCCTAAAGTCCCCGCCACTTCACTCACGAAGCCATGATAAAATCCTCTAATCCCAAAGGCTACCACCACCACAAGTAACGCCAAATCAATATAATTCAAACCCTAAACCCAAACCTTTCTCTCATATATCTCGCATAAAGATAGTCATAGCGTCTTAAAACAAACACCCATTACTCTTAAATCATGCCAATTCACGCTCTTTAGACTTGAAATTTGAAAATAATAACACAACTTAAAAAAAACTACCCTTAAAAAAATCAATCTAAAATCTTAAATTAAAATATAGCTATAATACACTAAAACAATCTCAAGGTTTCAAAATTTAGCCATGCGTCTTCTTCTATTCAATCAAAACGCTTTTTTATTAGCGTGCATGTTTGTTTCAAGCGTGTATGTGAACGCTGTTTTGGACGCTTATGCAATTGAAAACCCCTATATCACTATCACACTCACAAGCCTATTAGCCCCTTTAAGCATGCTGGCGTTTTTAAAAACCCCTAGAAATAGCGCTTTTGCTTTGGGGTTTTTTGTGGGGGCGTTATTGTTTTATTGGTGCGCTTTAAGCTTTCGCTACTCGGATTTCACTTATTTATTACCCTTAATCATTATTTTAATAGCGTTAGTTTATGGGGTTTTATTTTATTTGTTGCTCTATTTTGAAAACCCCTATTTCAGGCTTTTGAGTTTTTTAGGCTCTAGTTTTATCCACCCTTTTGGATTTGATTGGTTAGTCCCGGATAGCTTTTTTTCTTATAGCGTGTTTAGGGTGGATAAATTATCGCTAGGGCTTGTTTTTTTGGCTTGCATTTTTTTGAGCGCTAAACCCTTTAAAAAATATAGGATCATAGGGGTTTTATTGTTACTTGGCGCGTTGGATTTTAATGGTTTCAAAACAAGCGATTTAAAAAAGGTTGGAAATATTGAATTAGTCTCTACAAAAACGCCCCAAGATGTGAAATTTGACTCAAATTACCTTAATAATATTGAAAACAACATCCTTAAAGAAATCAAGCTCGCTCAAAGCAAGCAAAAAACCTTGATTGTTTTTCCAGAGACCGCCTACCCCATCGCTTTAGAAAACTCCCCCTTTAAAGCTAAACTAGAAGATTTAAGCGATAATATTGCTATTTTAATAGGGACATTGCACACCCAAGGCTATAGCCTTTATAACAGCTCGTTTTTATTTTCTAAAGAGAGCGTTCAGATCGCTGATAAAGTGATCTTAGCCCCCTTTGGCGAGATAATGCCTTTACCCAAGTTTCTTCAAAAACCCCTTGAAAAGCTCTTTTTTGGCGAGAGCGCTTATTTATACCGCAACGCTTCTAGTTTCAGCGATTTTACATTAGACGATTTTACTTTCCGCCCCCTGATTTGCTATGAAGGCACTTCCAAAGCCGCTTATTCAAACAGCCCTTCAAAAATTTTTATCGTGATGAGCAATAACGCATGGTTTATCCCAAGCATTGAACCCACCTTACAAAGAACGCTTTTAAAATACTACGCAAGGCGTTATGATAAAATCATCTTGCACAGCGCGAATTTTTCAACTTCTTACATTTTAAGCCCTAGCTTATTGGGCGATATTCTTTTTAGGAAACGATCATGATTAAAGCCGTTAATATTTCTCATGCTTTTGAAAAACCTCTTTATAATGGCGTGAATTTGCACATTAAACCCAAAGAAAGCCTAGCGATTTTAGGCGTGAGCGGGAGCGGTAAAAGCACACTTTTAAGCCATCTAGCCACCATGCTAAAACCGGATAGCGGAACAGTTAGCTTGTTAGAACACCAGGATATTTATGCCTTAAACTCCAAAAAGCTTTTGGAATTACGGCGCTTAAAAGTGGGCATCGTTTTTCAATCGCATTACCTTTTTAAGGGTTTTAGCGCTTTAGAAAACTTGCAAGTCGCTTCCATCCTAGCCAAGCAAGAAATAAATCATTCCCTTTTAGAACAATTAGGCATAGCCCACACCCTAAAACAAGGCGTGGGTGAATTGAGCGGTGGCCAGCAACAACGCTTAAGCATCGCCAGAGTGCTTTCTAAAAAACCCCAAATCATTATCGCTGATGAACCCACCGGGAATTTAGACACCATTAGCGCTAATCAAGTCATCAGCATGCTGCAAAATTACATCACAGAAAACGAAGGGGCATTAGTTTTAGCCACGCATGATGAGCATTTAGCCTTCACTTGCTCTCAAGTCTATCGCTTAGAAAAAGAAGTTTTGATTAAGGAAAAATAAGAAATGTTACAACGCCCTAAAATTGTCGCTGAATTGAGCGCTAACCATAACCAGGATTTAAACCTAGCCAAAGAAAGCCTTCATGCCATTAAGGAAAGCGGCGCGGATTTTGTCAAGCTCCAAACCTACACGCCAAGCTGCATGACTTTAGATTCTAAAGAAGATCCTTTCATCATTCAAGGCACTTTATGGGATAAAGAAAATCTGTATGGATTGTATCAAAAGGCTTCTACCCCCCTAGAATGGCATGCTGAATTGTTTGAGTTGGCTAGAAAGCTTGATTTAGGCATTTTTAGCTCGCCCTTTAGCTCAAAAGCTTTAGAGCTTTTGGAGAGCCTAAATTGCCCCATGTATAAAATCGCTAGTTTTGAAATCGTTGATTTAGACTTGATTGAAAAGGCCGCTCGCACACAAAAGCCCATTATCCTTTCTAGCGGTATCGCCACACACGCCGAATTACAAGACGCTATTTCTTTGTGCAGAGGAGTGAATAATTTTGACATCACCCTTTTAAAATGCGTGAGCGCTTATCCCAGTAAAATAGAAGACGCTAATTTATTGAGCATGGTTAAATTAGGCGAAACCTTTGGCGTTAAATTTGGCTTGAGCGATCACACGATTGGCTCTCTTTGCCCCATTCTAGCCACCACTTTAGGAGCGAGCATGATAGAAAAGCATTTCATTTTAAACAAATCCTTACAAACCCCAGACAGCGCTTTTAGCATGGATTTTAACGAATTTAAAAGCATGGTTGAAGCCATCAAGCAAAGCGTTTTAGCCTTAGGCGAAGAAGAGCCAAAAATCAATCCAAAGACTTTAGGGGAGCGAAGATTTTTTGCGCGCTCTTTATTCGTCATTAAGGACATTCAAAAAGGCGAAGCATTGACTGAAAACAATATCAAAGCCTTACGCCCCAACCTTGGCTTACACCCTAAATTCTATAAAGAAATTTTAGGTCAAAAGGCATCAAAATTTTTAAAAGCCAACACCCCTTTAAGCGCTGATGATATAGAACGCTCACTGTAGGTTTGTTTCGATTAAAAAATGGGGGTTTTTTAATTTTGTTTTATGGTTTTAGATTTTGTTTTAGATTAAAATTTTTAAAAATTATATTTTAGTTTCTTCCACATTTTTTGCTAGTAACTTTAAAAGATCATTAGATTTCTTATTATAATTTTGCATTAAAAATTTAGTGTCTATTAAAATTTCTTGTATCTTTTCATATTGCTTTAGATTGTCTTTCCACTCTCCATTTGCAAAGCCTATATTTTCAAAAATATTACTCAATTTTAGTGGGTTGTTAAAACTGTTGAATGGCATTAGAAAGATATTGTAAATCTCTTTTTCTGGTTCTCGTTTTGCCGCATATTCGCCATAAACAATCTGTTTTATGATGGATGTGCTATTGGGTAAATCGCTTGCAACCCCACTTATACCATATTTGTAATATTTTGCATCTAATATGTAAATTTTATCGTCAAACAGCATTACACTATCTGGTTGCAATAAATAATCAGGTTTTTGATTGGAACAGCACAAATTCCATTTTGTTTTAGGAAAATAAACTTCTTTATTTTTTATACCAAATGCTCTGTCTATCATTCTTTCCCAAACAACATAAAAATTATATGTTCCAAATTTAAAATCAGTCTTGTCTAAAATATTATCATCTTGTAAAAGAATATTTTTCATAGATTGAAAAAGGATTTTCTTGTCATCATTAAATGTGCTGTTTAGCCTGTTTTCAAGCAGATAAATGCAATAATTTTTATCAGTAGATAGTTTGAATTTTGGTGGCATAAACGAGCTAAACACAAAACCAAATTTAGAAAACGCTTCATGCACACAATATTTGTTTATCGTTGTTATCAATTCATTTTCATTAATCATTTCCTTTTTAACTTGAAAACGAGTGTAGATAAAAGAGTTTTTATTGTTAAGATTTTGAATAATGGGTCTATTGTTCTTAATCGTTTTGGAAAAATTTATCTTACCTTTTGCACTGTTTTCATAATAGCTTTTATTTTCTGTATAATAACCATGCGATAAAAAATATTCTATGACATTTTTATACGCTGTGAGTGGAAAATTTGATCTTATAATCTCATTTTTATTATTTAAAAAATTTTCACATGCAATTGTTTTACTATATTCTAAAAGAATAGAAATAAGCTTTTTTATATCTGCTCTAATATTCTTATCATCGCTTGTACCAAATCCTAGCGGAAAACAAATTTGTAAATCATTATTGATACTTCTAATACCTACAAAATTGTCGTTCAATTCATTGTCTGTAAAACAGCACTCTTTTAAATTAAGCATAGAATAAAAGTTCTTTTATATCATCGCTAAAAATATCAAATTGGGTTCTACCTTTTTCTTTGGTAAAATTCTTTACAATAGCTTCAAGTGTATTAAATTTTGTAGTATCAAATATTATATTTCTATCAAATTTAAAGACATCGTCCCAAAGGTATTTGATGACTTTATGCGCAAAATTTTCTTTGCTCTTTAGATCATCAATATTTACAAAATAAACGCCAAATCGCTTATCCTCCATAGAACTCAACCCCTCGTTATTTTGAGCTATTTTTTCATTGATGGTGGTGCAAAATTTTTGCCAAGTAATATCAGTATCTAAAATTTTCATATTTTTAAACTCATCATCAACATTTTCAAAGGAATTTTCAATAAGTTGCATAGAAAATCTACGCTGAAAAGCAGTATCTAGCGTGAATACATTTTGATCGCTCGTATTCATTGTAGCGATTATCCATAAATTTGATGGGATTCTTATACTTGCATTTTTATCATTATGGATAATATTTGCAATATCCACATTATTGATAGCATACTCACTAGAACCTTTCTTAAAGCCATCCTTGTCATGTTTAAGCCTATCAAGAAGTTGAAAAATTTCTCCAAATATGGCAGGCGCGTTACCACGATTGATCTCATCAATCACTAGAACATGCTTAGTTTGTGGGTTATGATACGCTTTTTTTAGGATGTTTGTGAAAGGTCCAGGATTAAATTTATAACTAACTACACCGCTCTCATCTACACTTGGCATAATCTGTCCCACAAAATCACTATAAGAATAATCAGGATGGAACACTATCTTTTCTACCACGCTATTATCATTGCAATAATCTCTTTGTAAAGCGTAGCTTTTGCCACTACCAGGAACGCCATAAAGGATGATATTTTTTCCCCCATCTATTCTAACGCTTTCATCTATTTTACCCTCATCTAAAGAACTCGTTTCATTCTCACTAAAAACCAATAAATGCTTGCTATTACTGATTAAGCCATTTAAAACATTGTATCTTGTATCAATGGGTAAGATGATTTCTAATGTGTATTCTTTATAAGATATATAAGTAAAAAGCAGAATATCATCAATTTTTAACTCATAACCCGATCGGTTTTCTTTTATTTTATCAACTTCTGCACTGATGATTTTCTTAATTCCTCCACCAAGTCTAGGGTCTGTTGCTAAGAGAATACTAACTTTATCGTTATAATTAGATAAAATACCCCTCATATCTACTTCATCTTGGTTGTTAGCTTTATCAAAAAAATGTTCTAAAATACCTCTTGTAATACTAATTTGTTTGTTGATGCATTGATTATCAATTTTCCTCAAATAAACTTTCATTTTTCACCTTTTTAAACACCTCATTTTTTACAAACTCCCCCCACTGCTCTGCCATTGCCTTTGCAAACCCTGGAAATGTTTTGCTCCTCCAAATTTGACGCTCTTTGGCTGATTTTGTTTTAGTCAGTCCATCGCTATACCATTTTGCTATTTTTTTACCGCTTTTAAATTCTATAAACTCGCCAGGATCAACGATGTTTGTATATTTTAATGGTGGTAAGTTTTTAAGCCACAAACAAGTCTTTTTTGATGCGCTATCGCCAAAGTGGTAAGGTTGGACTATTTGATTGGGTTTTTTGTATCTTGTATTCATTATGCCAATGGGGTTTTCTATTGCAATATAAGGGATTTTTGCATCCGCTAAGTCCATAAAGAATTTTAAAGCTTCTTCTCTATCTTTTGCGCGGTTTGGGAATTTGGGGTGGGGTCTTTTTTGTTCTATGGGCAAATCTTTATCTTTAGGGTGGTAATACCACTTTGCTCCACTAACAGCTAAAAAAGTGCAAGGTGGGTGCGCTATCATCATATCCCATTGCGAAACTTTTGCATGTTTGCCATTTTGCAAAACACCGCCTTTATTTTCAATCACTTCAAAAACATCGCAATTAAAATGCCACTCAGGATGCCCGCCACTACACTCTAATAAATCACAACTATAAGCGTTGAAACCAAGCTTTCTAAACTCGTTACACACTCTTTGGCTTTCTTCACAAGCCACTAAAATATTTATATTAGTTTTTTTCATCTAAAACCTTTGCCACTGCTAAAGCTATATTTTTGGCAAAATTGACTGGCACTGCATTGCCTATCATTTTAAAACAAGCCGCTTGCGATCCGATAAATTCAAAATCATTAGGGAAAGTCTGTAAAATCGCTGCTTCTCTTATGGTGATTGAGCGGCTTTGATGGGCTTCTGGGTGTATAAACATAAAACCATCTTTTTGCAAATGCGCCACTAAGGTTGGCGATGGCTTATCCCATTCTAAATTTCTGTATTTGTTATGGTTTGAGACTTTTCCCGTAATCTTAGTGTAAAAGTCAAGCTTTTCTTTTGTGGAAGCGTTATTCATATTGTTTTCAATCCAAAATTCCATCGCTTTTAAATCTCGTAAATTATTATATCGTGGAAAATTTTGTGTCAAATTATTTGTGCCAATAAGTTCGTGAGAAATGTTTTTATTGTTGATCTTTAAGGGCGTTTTGAGCGGTCTAAACTTGGGTAAATGACCAATAGCGTCTTTAACGGTAAGCGGTGGTTTTTTTGATTTGAGATTGTCTAGGTTTTGATAAAATTTGAATAACCACTCTTTATTGCCTTTACGAACGCCAAATACGATCACTCGTTTTCTGGTTTGTGGGACTTCATAATCATCGCTAGAATAGATTATCTCTTTCATTTCATTTGGTTTTTTAATTTCATACCCTATTTTTGAAAAAGCTTCATAAATCCTATTCTTTACAAATTGATTACCCGGTTTTGCGCTAAGCATGCCAGGAACATTTTCAAACACAAAGCATTGTGGTTGGTAGTAATCAACTATCTTAACAAAACTTTCAAAAAGATAATTCCTATAATCATATTTCATAGAGTGTCTATCTTGTGCTCTACCTGCAAGAGAATAAGCTTGACAAGGAGGACCGCCAAAGATAACATCTATTTTTTTACCACTAATTACGCCATTTAGTCCAAATTGGCTAACGCTTTCATCATTATCAGATCCATAAATTTTAAGAGTTTCATCACTCCAAGAGCCATTTATCAATTCATCAGTTTTTTGAATATCAAATTTGATAACTCTTTTTTTTGTTTCTTTTTCACTAATCTTGAAG
Organism: Helicobacter pylori; assembly: GCF_006439795.1. Classification (GTDB taxonomy): domain Bacteria; phylum Campylobacterota; class Campylobacteria; order Campylobacterales; family Helicobacteraceae; genus Helicobacter; species Helicobacter pylori_CR. Next base: position 62,944 of record NZ_VEYL01000004.1, on the reverse strand, counting down.
CGTTTAATTAAAGCATTTCTCAGTGTAGTAACCATAGGTTCTTCCCACTCAATGTGGGCTAAAATATTAAATCTATTTATATCCGCAAAACCCAATGATAAACCGCCAGCCCCACTAAATAAATCTATGCAATTATATTTGTTCATTCAAGTTCTTAATACCATTAGTAGCGTTGTAAAGTCTGTTTGATAATTTATTCCTTGTTTCATTTTACCCACCAACCATCTTCTGCTTTAAAAGCGATTGCAACAAAATAAAAAGCTCAAGATAAATCAAGCGTATTTTTTCGTATCCATTTCAATAAAGCTTGGTGCAAGTTCTTCTTATACCTAAACTCACACTCTTCTAAATGGGGTAAATTCTCTCTCTTTTATTTCCTAACCCCAAAAGACAACTTTATTTAAGAGATTATTGGCTTGGTTAAATCAAGCTCTTTTTAGATTGTAAAAAATACTAAAGCATTTTTTACATTTTATAATCAATTCCAAACGAGAACAGAGAAAAGAAATTCTAAATAATTTTTAACCACAGATTCCACATGCACTTTAAACAAAGCTCAAATAAGGGGGCTGATAATACCCCTTATGACAAAAAAGCTGTGTCTAAAGCACTAGATCAATAAAAAGATAATCTCATTTCACCTTTTCAAGATACTCTTCTGTTTCCGTATTGACTTTAATCACCTCACCTTCTAAAACATGGAAAGGCACTTGCACGACCGCACCGGTTTCTAAAGTCGCTGGTTTTTTGCTCGCACTTGAAGTATCGCCCTTAAAATTAGGGGCTGTTTCTACAATCTTTAGAGCCACAACTTGCGGCACATCCACTGAAATCGCCTTGTCATTATGCAATAAAACCTGCACTTGCATGCCGTCTAGCATCCATTTAGAAGCCTCACCCACTTGAGAGTCGTTTAAAGCGATTTGCTCATAGCTCTCTATGTCCATGAATTGGTATGTGTCGCCATCATGATAAAGGTATTGCATCGTTTTTTCAACCAAATTAGGCTCTTCGCACTTATCCCCCGCATGGAAAGTCTTTTCAATCACCTTACCATCTAAAAACGACTTGATTTTCGCGCGTACAAAAGCCGCACCCTTGCCGGGCTTGACATGTTGGTATTCTACGATCCTATAAGGCACACCACCCAATTCAATTTTCAAGCCCTTTTTGAGCTCACTCATCCCAATTGCCATGTTACACTCTTTTCCTTGTTGATTAAATTTTATTAGCACTACCCAAAAGTTTCATGCGCTCTTTGACCACATTTTTAAGCGCTAATTGGGCCGGAGAAAAAAACTTCCTCAAATCAAATTGGCTCTTATCTTCATTAGCCACCTTGCGCACTTCTGCGATGAAAGCGATCCTTAAATCCGTGTCAGTATTGACCTTATTGATCCCCCCTTTTACGGATTCTTGCAAAAATTCAAAAGGCACACCCTTAGAGCCTTTCAAATCGCCTCCAGCGTCCAAATAAGATTTCCTCACATTATCTGGTATCGCGCTCGCTCCATGCAAGACTAAAGGGATATTAGTGAGCCTTTTGACTTCTTGCAAGCGTTCAAAATCCAATTTGGGCTCGCCCTTAAACTTAAACGCTCCATGGCTTGTGCCAATGGCTGGGGCTAAGTAATCCACTTGAGATTCTTTGACAAACCGCTCCGCTTCTTTAGGATTCACCAACACAGCATCTTTTTCATCCACCGAAATATTGTCTTCAATCCCCATTAAACGCCCCAACTCCGCTTCCACGCTCACTCCAGCGTTATGCGCCATTTTAACCACTTTAGAAGTCAATTCCAAATTTTCTTCAAAAGCATGGTGAGACGCATCAATCATCACAGAAGTGAAACCCGCTTTCACGGCTTTTTCGCAGCTTTCAAAAGTCGTGCCATGATCTAGGTGTAAGGCTACAGGAATGTGCGGGTAGCGTTCGCACATGATTTTCACCATGCCTACCGCCATATCAATCCCCATGTATTTGATCGCTCCTTCACTCGCTTGAATGAAAAGCGGGGAATTTTCCTCGTTTCCTGCTTCAAAAATAGCGTTTAGCATTTCAAAATTCACGAAATTAAACGCCCCTACCCCATAACCTTCTTTATGGGCTTTCAATAAGATTTCATTGCCTTTAACTAACATGATAACACCTCATCAATTACTTGTTGATAACAATTTTAGCGTGCTTCCTTAATTCCTCGATTCGTTGATTCATGCGTTCTTGGAAAAGCTTTTCTTGTAACATCCCCTTAATGGTGGGTTTAGCTTGCTCATAAGTATAAGTTACAGGGCTATCTTTAGAAATCAAATAGATAATATGATAACCAAACTCTGTTTTAACAGGGGTTTTAGTGTAATTCCCAGGAGTTAAAGCGAAAGCGGCTTTAGAAAAATCCGGAGCCATTTGGTTTTTTTGGAATTTCCCCAAATCACCGCCATTTTGCGCGTTCTTGCTGTTAGGATCAATCGTATCCCGATTGGCTAACTCAATGAATTTGGCTTCTTTTTTAGTCTTTGGCTGTTTGTCAATCTCAGAAATAATCCGTTTAGCTTCATCTTCGGTTTTCACTAAAATATGCCTAGCATGGGCTTCTTGCTTGACAAAAAGCTGATCTTTATTAGCGTTGTAAAAATCCTGCATTTCTTTTTCTGGGATTTGGATTTTTTTCACTTCTTCAGCCTGTTTTTTAGCCCAAAATTCCACTAAAGCCTGTTTTTTAACCGCTTCCATCATCGCTTTAAATTCTGGAGTCTGATTAAGCTTTTCTGCCTTAGCCTCATTTTCTACAAGTGCGGTGCGGATAGCTTGCTCAATCAAGGCTTCTTTTTCTTTCTCTTTAAGCTTGTCAAAATCAAAATTGGGGTTTCGTTGCTTAATCATGTCAAAATCGCTTTTGGTGATGGGTCTGCCATCCACTGTCGCTAACACGCCTGCTGAAGCATCAGTCGTTTCTTTCGTGTTATGCGTAGAGTTATTCGCATTATGAGCCGGCTTAGCCATCAAAAACGACGCGCTCAACGCGCCAACTAACGCTAAATTTAAGATATTTTTTTTCATTGTGTGTTCTCCACTCTAAACTAATTTTCATCATTAAATCTACATTATAGCAAATTTAAAACAAAATCAGCTATCATGATTGTAGAAAACTCACATTGAGGGGTAAGAAATGCTTAAAGTTATTCATTCCATTCAAAGCGGGTAAAAATGTTTTCTTCCGCAGGTGTTACAATATTTATTATCTTTTGTTTTGTTGTTTTATCCTTTTTTGGAGGTGTTGTTTTATTCTTTTTTGGAAAGGAAAAGACAATCCTCGATGCAATGATGAATATAATATTCGTAATTATTGTTGTATGTATTCTCTTTCCTTGGTTACCAGGGTTACTATTCTATGTATTTGGTTTTTTAGCATTGCATGTTATTCCATATTAAGTAACTTCTACACTCCTTTAATCAATCTCATATTGATAAGCTTACTATATAAGTATATAAGATTAAGGGACTTTGCGCTTAAATTACCCTATCAAAGTGAGAAGGATTTCAGGCTATGGTTTTGTCTTTATCTATCCTTAAAAAAAGCTTTAATGATTTTTTAAGCGCTAGAATGATTTTAATCAATCTTGGCCCTATCCTTTTGAGTTTGGCGTTTTTTGGAGCTATCTTTTATTACAATGGCGGGAGTATTGTGGGTTATTGCCAAACTTTATTACCGCAATCTTTAAGCGATTACTCTCATTCTCAAGGCTTTTTTGCTGGTGTGTTCGCATGGGTTTTTAAGGCGTTAGTGTATTTTTTTATTTTTTGGATTGTGATTCTTTTGAGTTTAGTCATCAATATTTTTGCGTCCATTTTTTACACCCCTTTAGTGGTCTCTTATTTGCACCAAAAATATTATCCCCATGTCGTTTTAGAAGAATTTGGCTCTATTCTTTTTTCTATTAAATATTTTTTAAAAGCGCTCCTTTTTATGCTTGTATTCTTAGCGCTTTTAACACCCTTTTATTTCATTCCCTTTATAGGGGTCTTTGGGGTCTTTTTTTCTATAATTCCGCATTTCCTTTTTTTCAAAAACACCATGAGTTTGGATATAGCTAGCATGATTTTTAATCATCAAAGCTATCAAAACCTACTCAAACAACACCGATTGAAGCATTATCGTTTTTCGTTTTTTTGCTATCTTTTTTCCTTAATCCCTTTTTTTAATTTTTTTGCCACCTTATTGCAAACCCTCATGCTAGCGCACTACTTTTTTATCCTTAAAGAAAAAGAATGCTAGATTTTATTCAAGAGCTTAGCACCCCCCATGTTAGGGATTTTTTCTTGTTGTTTTTAAGGGTTAGTGGGGTGTTATCTTTTTTCCCTTTTTTTGAAAACCATTTAGTGCCTTTGTCGGTGCGTGGGGCTTTGAGCTTGTATGTGAGCGTGATTTTTTACCCCACTTTAGAATTTTCAAACGCTGCTTACACGCCAGAGGGTTTTATCATCGCATGCTTATGCGAATTGTTTTTAGGGGTGTGCGCGTCTGTCTTTTTACAAATCGTCTTTGCAAGCTTAGTGTTTGCCACCGATAGCATCAGCTTTTCTATGGGGCTTACGATGGCGAGTGCGTATGATCCCATTTCAGGATCGCAAAAACCCATTGTGGGGCAAGCCCTTTTATTGTTAGCGATTTTAATTTTATTGGATTTATCATTCCACCATCAAATCATTTTGTTTGTGGATCACAGCTTAAAAGCCGTCCCTTTAGGGCAATTTGTCTTTGAGCCAGCGTTAGCTAAAAACATTGTCAAAGCCTTTTCGCATTTGTTTGTCATAGGGTTTTCTATGGCGTTCCCTATTTTATGCTTGGTGTTATTGAGCGATATTATTTTTGGCATGATCATGAAAACCCACCCTCAATTCAACCTGCTCGCTATCGGGTTTCCGGTTAAAATTGCGATCGGGTTTGTGGGCATTATTTTAATCGCTTCGGCTATCATGGGGCGTTTTAAAGAAGAAATCAGCCTGGCCTTTAGCGCCATTAGCAAAATCTTTTAAAGGATAAACATGATTAGTTTTAAAGAAGCTCTAAAAATCCATTCTAGCATTCCCTTAAAACCCTTAGAAATAGAGGTTGTCTCTTTGTTTGAAAGCATAGGGCGCATTCTGGCAGAAGATATTGTTTGCATTCACGCCTTGCCTAAATTCAATCAAAGCGCAATGGATGGCTATGGGTTTAAAATGTAAGATTTAGGCCAAAAAACTCAAGTCATCCAACACATTTTTGCCGGAGATGATGTGAGCGCTTTAGAAGTTAGAGAAAATGAATGCGTTAAAATCATGACTGGAGCGATGGTACCAAAAGGAATAGAAACGATTGTCCCTATAGAGTGCATGCTAGAAAGCCATAAAAATTCCGCCCTAGCTCCCAAAGATTTTAAAATAAACGCCAATATCCGTCAAAAGGGCGAAAACGCTTCTTTAAACAGCGTGTTAGTCCCTAAAAATACCCGTTTGAATTACGGACATATCGCGCTCATTGCCTCTCAAGGGTTAAAAGAAATCAAAGCGTTTAGGAAATTAAAAATCGCTCTCTTTAGCAGCGGCGATGAATTAGTGCCTTTAGGGCAGAACGCCCTAGAATGCCAGGTTTATGATGTGAATTCAGTGGGTGTTTTTAACATGCTTAAAAACTACAACACGCATTTTCTAGGGGTTTTAAAAGATGATAAAAATTTACAGCTTAAAATATTTGAATTGCAAGACTATGATGTCATCCTTTCAAGTGCGGGGGTGAGCGTGGGGGATAAAGACTTTTTTAAAGACGCCTTGAAAGAAAAAAACGCCCTTTTTTATTATGAAAAAGTCAATCTCAAACCGGGAAAACCGGTAACTTTAGCCCAACTCGATCAAAGTATTATTATAGGTTTGCCGGGTAATCCTTTAAGTTGCTTATTGGTTTTACGGGTTTTGATTCTACCCTTACTAGAGCGCTTATCTTTAAATAAAGATTTTAAACCAAAACCCTTTAAGGCTCAAATCAATGCCCCCTTAAAGCTTAAAGACAAACGCGCGCATTTAATTTTGGGCAACTATTCAAACCACCAATTCATTCCTTATAATAACAACCGCTATGAATCAGGAGCGATTCAAGCCCTTGCGCGAGTGGATTCTATCGCTTTAATTGATGAAGGAGTGGGATTGGTTCAGGGCGAAATTGAAATTTTAAGGTTTGAAAATTAAAATGGCTTTCAACAATGCTATAATGACAAGTTCAAAACCCCACTCATAAAGGTTCTGTTTGTGGATAACTACACCTATAGCGAATTGTTAAAAAGCTTGCAAAACAAATGCGATAATATCGCTTTAATCATCAAGCCTGAAAAGATCAAGCAAGAATTAGAACGCATTGAAAAAGAGCAAGAAGATCCTAATTTTTGGCAAGATGTCTTAAAGGCTAGAGACACCAATAAAGAAAAAGTGCGCCTAAACCGCTTGCTAGAAACCTATCAAAAAACGAAAAATTCTTTAGATGAAAGCGTGGAATTGTTTGAACTCGCTCAAAACGATAACGATGAGGTTACTTTATCCTTACTCTATGAAGAGGCTCCTACTTTAGAACACAGCGTGCAAAAAGTGGAAATTGAAATCATGTTAAGCGGTGAGAATGATGCCTCAAACGCTATTATCACCATTCAGCCTGGAGCTGGAGGGACTGAAAGCCAGGATTGGGCGAGTATTTTGTATCGCATGTATTTGAGATGGGCGGAAAGAAGAGGCTTTAAAAGCGAGATTTTAGACTATCAAGATGGCGAAGAAGCGGGCATTAAAGGGGCCGCCTTTATCATTAAGGGCGAAAACGCTTATGGCTATTTGAAAAATGAAAACGGGGTGCATAGGCTTGTAAGGATTTCGCCCTTTGATGCGAACGCCAAACGGCACACGAGTTTTGCGAGCGTGCAAATTAGCCCTGAATTAGACGATGATATTGATATAGAAATTGATGAAAAAGATGTCCGTTATGATTATTACAGAGCCAGTGGGGCAGGCGGTCAGCATGTCAATAAAACAGAAAGCGCGGTCAGGATCACGCATTTCCCTACCGGTATTGTGGTGCAATGCCAAAACGACAGGAGCCAGCATAAAAACAAAGCGAGCGCGTTAAAAATGCTTAAATCCAAACTTTATGAATTGGAATTAGAAAAGCAGCAAAGCAGTGCCAAAAATGAAGAAAAAAGCGAGATCGGCTGGGGGCATCAAATAAGAAGTTATGTCCTAGCCCCCTACCAGCAAGTCAAAGACGCACGCTCCAACACCGCTTATAGCAATGTGGAAGCGATACTAGACGGCGATATTGATGCGATTTTAGAGGGCGTTTTGATTGCTAAAGCTTAAGTGCGCTAAAATGACAGCTAGGAATTATGGTTAAAAACGCTTTTTAAAACCAATTGGCAAGGAACAACAATGACACAAGAAGAATTAGACGCTTTGATGAATGGTGGCGATTTAGAAAATTTGGAAGCCTTAGAGGCTAAAGAAGAAACTAATGAAGAGCCTAAAGAGGGTAAAGAAAATTCCAGTTATAATGAAAAAATGACCGTCAAAAAAGAAGACGCTGAAAAATACGGCAAAATTAGCCCCAATGAATGGCCTCCCCCTCCCCCCACTGAAGAGCATAAAGTCGTGCATCAATTAGATGATGTTACAAGAGATTCTGAAGTGAAAGCCACGCAAATTTTTGATCAATTGGATTTGATCGGAGCTAGTGCTGAAAAAATCTCTAAAATGGTTAAAAAAATCCAAGAACCTTTACAAAAACACCAAGAAATTTTTGACAATTTGCATGGCCATTTCCCCCATGTTGAATCTTTTAAAACCGCGCTCAATGAGCAACAAGAAATCCTAAACGCCCTTAAAAGCATTGAAGAAGAAGCCGCTAATTGCTCTGATAGCTCCATGCAAGCGATGGATATTATGCAGTTTCAAGACATCCACCGCCAAAAAATTGAACGAGTGGTCAATGTCATGCGAGCGCTCAGCCAATACATGAATTCGCTTTTTGAAGGCAAAATTGATGATTCTAAGCGCGTGAGTTCAGCGACTTTTATCACCGGCGATGACGATAAAGATTTAGCCAGCGCTGATGATATTGAAGCCTTGATCGCTTCTTTTGGAGCCAAGTAGTTTTGAACCAAGTTGAATTACTCTCTCCAGCTGGTAATTTAAAAAAACTTAAAATCGCTCTCAACTATGGGGCTGATGCAGTTTATGGGGGGGTGAGCCATTTTTCTTTACGCAATCGTGCAGGCAAGGAATTCACTCTAAAAACCTTTAAAGAAGGGATTGACTACGCCCATGCGCTAAATAAAAAAGTCTATGCCACGATCAATGGTTTCCCTTTCAATTCACAGCTCAAACTTTTAGAAGAACATATTAATAAAATGGCAGAATTAGAGCCAGACGCTTTTATTATCGCTGCGCCTGGGGTGGTGAAACTCGCTTCAAAAATCGCCCCGCATATCCCTGTCCATTTATCCACGCAAGCGAATGTCTTAAATTTGCTAGATGCGCAAGTGTTTTATGATTTAGGGGTTAAACGCATTGTGTGCGCTAGGGAATTGAGCCTGAATGATGCGATTGAAATTAAAAAAGCCTTACCCGATTTGGAATTAGAAATCTTTGTGCATGGGAGCATGTGCTTTGCCTTTTCAGGGCGTTGCTTGATTTCGGCTTTACAAAAGGGGCGCGTGCCTAATAGAGGGAGTTGCGCGAACGATTGCCGGTTTGATTATGAATATTATGTGAAAAACCCTGATAATGGCGTGATGATGAGGTTGGTTGAAGAAGAGGGCGTAGGCACGCATATTTTTAACGCTAAAGATTTGAACCTTTCTGGCCATATCGCTGAAATTTTAAGTTCAAACGCCATTAGTGCACTCAAGATTGAAGGGCGCACCAAGTCCAGTTATTATGCCGCGCAAACCACGCGCATCTATCGTTTAGCGGTTGATGATTTTTACCATAACACCTTAAAGCCGAGTTTTTATGCTAGCGAATTGAACACGCTTAAAAATAGGGGTTTTACGGACGGCTATTTGATGCGAAGGCCTTTTGAAAGATTGGATACTCAAAACCACCAAACAGCCATTAGCGAAGGGGATTTTCAAGTCAATGGTGAAATAACAGAAGACGGGCGTTTTTTTGCATGCAAATTCACCACCACCACTAACATAGCTTATGAAATCATCGCCCCCAAAAATGCCGCTATCACGCCCATAGTCAATGAAATTGGCAAGATTTATACTTTTGACAAACGCTCTTATTTAGTGCTGTATAAAATCCTTTTAGAAAATAACACCGAATTAGAAACTATCCATAGCGGGAACGTGAATTTGGTGCGGCTGCCCGCACCCTTACCGGCTTTTAGTTTTTTACGCACTCAAGTAGAGTCTAAAAATGGCGTTTAGAGATTAGGTATTAAAAATAATTAAGAGAAACGCATGCCCTTAGAAACCATCACGCTCGCTCATATTTACGAAGAACAAGGGTTTTTTGAAGAAGCGTTGCAAATTTATACTAATATTTTAAACAAAACCCCTGACCATGCAGAGGCGTTAAAACAAATAAAACGTTTGGAAAAAATCCAAAAAAATGGCACTCTTTTCAAGCACGACGCAATACTAGAGCGGCACTATTTGAATTTTATCAAAGGGGATTTTTTGAGCGTTGAAAATTTAGAACAATGGCTGGTAGAATGGAATTGAAAAACATTATTTCAGAAACCCTTAATGAAATTGAAAAAATGGCTAAAACGATTGACAATGGCTTTGATGTGGCGCAAAAAACGCCCTCTTTTTTCAAAACGCCTCCCTATTTGCAAAACACCCCTTTAGGGCCAAAAAACGCTGCTAAAATAGAAACCCAAGAAAAAATCGCAGAAGAAAATACAGAAGAAAAAGAAGAAGAAGCAAAAGGAATCACTATAGAAGAAATCACGCCAAAAACCCCCACGCAAGCGCCAATTTCAAGCGAGAGGGTTTTTTTAAAAAACTTACTGGAAAGAACTTTAGTGTTATTGAAAGGCATGCAGGCTTTAGAAGAAAAGGAAGCCCTAGAGCGATTGGATTTAGTGGCGCGTTTCTTGCAATACCAATTGAGCGTGCTTGAAAAACGATTGGAATCTTTGGAGCGAGAAAACACAAAGTAGCATGCAAAAATAAAGTTTTGTTTTAATTAAATACTGACGCTGAAATTTTATTTTAATTTTAAAAAATGGGGTTTTAGTTACTTTATTTTAAACCCATTTCCTTAAGGGAATAGGGGTATTTTGAAATCATTCTCCCCCTTTTAACCCCTTAAAATAAGAAATTGTCGCTTGCTTACGCAGGCTCTTTTGAGGGTAAAAAACACTCAAAGCGCTTTTTAATTTTCAATATTCCATGAAAACAAAGCCTTAAATTCCCATTAATAACTATGATAATGTTTTGAATTTTTATTTTTAAGACATCTTTAAGGTATCTTTAGTAATAAAATGCTAAAATCAAGCCCTTAAAACATTAACAGAGTTAATCGTTTTTAAAGTTGCAGAAATCATTGAAGGAGTTAATTGAAGTATGATAGAAGTTTTAATGATAGAAGATGATATAGAATTAGCCGAGTTTTTGAGCGAGTTTTTGCTCCAACATGGCATTCATGTAACCAATTACGATGAGCCATATACCGGCATTAGTGCGGCTAACACACAAAATTATGATTTGTTGTTGTTGGATTTGACTTTGCCTAATTTAGACGGGCTTGAAGTGTGTAGGCGCATTTCCAAACAAAAACATATCCCTATTATTATTTCTTCAGCAAGAAGCGATGTGGAAGATAAGATTAAAGCACTGGATTATGGGGCTGATGACTACCTCCCTAAACCCTATGATCCTAAGGAATTGTTAGCTCGTATCCAATCCTTGCTCAGGCGTTCTCATAAAAAAGAAGAAGTGAGTGAGCCAGGCGATGCGAATATCTTTAGGGTAGATAAGGATAGCCGAGAAGTGTATATGCATGAAAAAAAGCTAGACTTAACTAGGGCTGAATATGAAATCCTTTCGCTTCTCATTAGCAAAAAAGGTTATGTGTTTAGCCGTGAAAGCATTGCGATTGAGAGCGAGAGCATCAACCCTGAAAGCTCTAATAAAAGCATTGATGTGATCATTGGCCGTTTGCGATCTAAGATTGAAAAAAATCCTAAACAACCGCAATATATCATCTCTGTTAGAGGGATTGGTTATAAATTAAAATACTGATATTCTAATAAGGAGTTAAGGGGTTTTGCGTTTCTCTATCTTTTTTAAAGTTGTCGCTTTGTTTATGATAACGCTCTTTAGTTTTGGAGCGTTCGCTTACTATTTCATGTATTCTCAAATCAGTCACGAAAACTATCAAAACGAAATGCGCCATTATCAGTTTGTTACCACCATCAATGAAATTTTAAACAACTACTCTGATTATAGAGCCATAGAAGATTACCTCTATAAAATTGGTTTTAGAGAAACCACAATAGAAAATTTAGAAAAGGTTTTAGCCAAAAGACGCCACCAGTTGCACCACAGGAATATTGGGTATGCTGAAGTGTTTAAATTCAGCGATATGGTTTTTATCCTTTTAAAAAAGGATGAGCATTTTGTGCTTTATAAAGATTTGCATTCGGTTTCTTATAGGAACTATTTCTTAGCTATTACGGTGGGTTTATTATTGATTTTATTCCTTTTTTTATTTGTTTTGCAGAGTTTATTGCCCTTAAGAGAGTTAAGATTTCAAGTGAAACGCTTCGCTCAAGGGGATAAAAGCGTGAGCTGTAAAAGCAAGCAAAAAGATGAAATAGGGGATCTGGCTAACGAATTTGACAATTGCATCCAAAAAATCAATGCGATGAATGAATCTCGGATTTTATTTTTGCGCTCTATCATGCATGAATTACGCACCCCTATCACTAAGGGCAAGATACTAAGCTCCATGCTCAAAGAAGAGCTGTCTTACAAACGCTTTTCATCTATATTTGATCACTTGAACATGTTGATTGAGCAATTTGCCCGCATTGAGCAGCTCGCTTCCAAAAATTACGGGAGCAATAAAGAAAAATTTTTAATGAGCGATCTGATAGACAAGATTGAAAAAATGCTTTTGATTGATGAGAATAAAAAAAGCCCTATCCATGTATCCTCTTTAAATTACATTATTGAAGCGGATTTTGAATTGTTTGCTATAGCGTTAAAAAACATGGTAGATAATGCGATCAAATACAGCGATGACAAACAGGTGTTTTTGGATTTCATAGGCAAGAATTTAGTGGTGTCCAATAAAAGCAAACCTTTAAAAGAAGATTTTGAAAAATATTTGCAACCCTACTTTAAATATTCTAACCCCAGCCAAGCCCATGGCTTTGGGTTAGGCATGTATATCATTAAAAACGCTTTAGAGGCTATGGGATTGAATTTGAGTTATCATTACAGCAATGGAAGAATTTATTTCACTATCCATGATTGCGTTTTTAATAGTTTTTACGATTTAGAAGAGGATAATGAAGAGCTACCCCCCGAAAATTTGAGAGAAATGAGCGGGATGAAGGGGATAGAAAAAGCCAATTGTGGGGTTAAAGAAAAACAATAAAGAGAGAACATGTTCAAACGATTGAGAAGATTACGAAGCAGCGAAAACTTAAGGGCGATGGTAAGAGAAACGCATTTAAATATTGATGATTTCATCGCTCCCTTATTTGTCATAGAAAGCGATAGCTATATTAAAAATGAAATCAGTTCCATGCCTGGCGTTTATCAAATGAGTATAGAGCCTCTTTTAAAAGAATGCAAAGAATTAGTGGGTTTAGGCATCAAAGCCGTTTTATTGTTTGGCATTCCTAAACATAAGGACGCTACAGGAAGCCATGCGTTAAATAAAAATCACATTGTCGCAAAAGCCACTAGAGAGGTTAAAAAACGATTCAAGGATTTAATCGTTATAGCGGATTTGTGTTTTTGTGAATACACCGACCATGGGCATTGCGGGATTTTAGAAAACGCTTCTGTGTCTAACGATAAAACGCTAGAGATTTTAAATCTTCAAGGGCTTATTTTAGCTGAAAGCGGTGTGGATATTCTAGCCCCAAGCAACATGATGGATGGGAATGTTTTAAGCTTGAGAAAAACGCTAGATAAGGCCGGCTATACCCACACGCCCATCATGAGCTATTCCACTAAATTTGCGAGCAGTTACTATGGACCTTTTAGAGATGCGGCAAATTCTGCGCCGAGTTTTGGCGATCGCAAAAGCTATCAAATGGATTACGCTAATCAAAAAGAAGCGCTTTTAGAAAGTTTAGAAGATGAAAAACAGGGTGCGGATATTTTAATGGTGAAACCGGCTTTGGCGTATTTGGATATTGTTAAAGAAATCAGAGATCACACTTTGCTCCCTTTAGCGCTCTATAATGTGAGCGGGGAATACGCCATGCTCAAACTCGCTCAAAAACACAACCTGATCAACTATGATAGCGTTTTATTAGAAACGATGATTTGTTTTAAAAGAGCGGGAGCGGATATGATTATCAGCTATCATGCTAAAGAAGTGGCTAACTTATTACAAAGGAATTGAATGGGACGAGCGTTTGAATACAGAAGAGCGGCTAAAGAAAAACGATGGGATAAGATGAGTAAGGTTTTCCCCAAGCTCGCCAAAGCGATCACTCTAGCGGCAAAAGATGGCGGGAGCGAGCCGGACACGAACGCCAAACTACGAACAGCGATTTTAAACGCTAAAGCGCAAAACATGCCTAAAGACAATATTGACGCAGCGATTAAAAGAGCGAGCAGTAAAGAGGGGAATTTGAGTGAAATCACTTATGAGGGTAAGGCGAATTTTGGCGTGTTAATCATTATGGAATGCATGACTGATAACCCCACCAGAACCATTGCTAACCTTAAAAGCTATTTCAATAAAACGCCAGGGGCAAGCATCGTGCCTAATGGCTCTTTAGAGTTTATGTTTAACCGAAAAAGCGTGTTTGAATGCTTGAAAAATGAAGTGGAAAATTTAAAACTCAGCCTAGAAGATTTGGAATTCGCTCTCATTGATTATGGTTTGGAAGAATTAGAAGAAGTGGAAGACAAGATTATTATTAGGGGGGATTATAACAGCTTCAAACTCTTAAATGAGGGGTTTGAAAGCTTGAAATTACCCATTTTAAAAGCGAGTTTGCAACGCATCGCCACAACGCCCATTGAATTGAATGACGAACAAATGGAGCTTACCGAAAAATTATTGGATAGGATTGAAGACGATGATGATGTGGTCGCGCTTTATACGAATATTGAATGAAATGCAAAAAGGATCAAAGCATTTTTAACCATGGAAACCAACAAAAAGTTTTGTTGCTATAAGCTTGTAAAATCCTATAAAGAGTTATAAAAACTCCGTTTTTATTGGATTTTTAATTTTATTTTGATCAGTTTTTGTTTTTGTCAAATAGGAAGCTTTATTCAATATTCTTTTTTAAAAAACTTGTTTTTAAGCTTTTTTATAGTTAATTTTTATTTTGTGGTAAAGTTATTTTTTAAAGCGGATAGGGGATTTTGAAATAACACCCCTTTTTTTAACCCCATTAAACCCCCTAAGAAGCGCTTTAAAAAATTACCGCTATCTGTGTGAGCTCTTTTATATTTTTATTTTAAAACGCCTTTGAGTGTTTTTCAATATGAGAATAAATCCAAACCCTAGATTTAATAGATTTTTATCTCAATACCCATCAATAGAAACGCTTAATCCCTATTTGAAGCAAGAGAATAGAAAGATTTTCTATAAGATGAGTTTTAATCATTAACCCCTAAGCTTTAGCTTATTGCGTATCATCTTGCGTATCGTTTTGCGCATCATCTTGCAAATCATCAGACTTCTTGCCAATCACTTCTAATATTTTACAGCTACCACTAAAGCCTAGAGTGCAACCTTTCTTATAATATGAAACGGCTTTATCTAAATCTTTTGGAGTGCCCTTACCCGTGTAATACATCACCGCCATATTATGACAGCCACTCCCATCTTTTAAAGAACAACCCTTTTTATAAAGATTCAAGGCTTGCTCTCCATTTTGTTTGACATTCATACCGACTTCATACATGTATCCCAAGCTCACACAACTCGCCCCGTCTTTTAAATGGCACCCTCTTTTAAAATTCGCAAGGGCTTTTTTCAAATCCTTCTGTACGCCTTTGGCGTTCCTATACATATACCCTGCAAAGTTACAACTAATGCCGTAATTCAAACTGCAAGCGTATTTAGAAAGAGAAAGGGCTTTGGCATAATTTTGCTTAACGCCCGTGCCATTAAAATACATAAAACCTAAACTCCCGCAGCTCACCCCACCCTTTAAGTGGCACCCTCTCCTATAATAATAGAGAGCCTTTGGAAGGTTTTTTTGAACGCCATCACCATCTTCATACATAGAGCCTAGACTCGCACAAGCGAGATGATTCCTTAAATTACACCCTCTTCTGTAATAAAAAACGGCTTTTGGAATATCCTGATCCACGCTATCGCCATCTTCATACATAGAGCCTAAACTCACGCAACCAACCCCCACCCTTAAATTACAGCTCCTCTTATAAAAAGCCACCGCCTTATGGTAATCCCCTCTCTTAAGGGCTTGATTGGCCATCTTAAAATATTTCTCACCGGCTGTAGCCACCAAATAACTGAAACAACTTGCCATTAAAAATAAAATCAAAAACCACTTTTTAGTCCAACTCTTTATCATCTCATTCCTTACAAAACTAAGCCAAAGCTCACACAAAGAAAAATCAGTAAAACCCCAATCTAATTGGTTATTATAGTATAATATTCAAAAAAATAAATTCAACTTTTGGATTAAATTTAATTAAAAACCTATTTTAGGAAAACCACTTAAAATGAGTATTATTATTCCTATTGTCATCGCTTTTGACAACAACTATGCCATGCCGGCTGGCGTGAGCTTGTATTCCATGCTAGCTTGCGCTAAAACAGAACACCATGATAAAAAACTTTTTTATAAAATCCACTGCCTGGTGGATAACTTAAGCCTTGAAAACCAACAAAAATTGAAAGAGACTCTAGCCCCCTTTAGCGCTTTTATTAGCGTGGATTTTTTAGACATTTCAACCCCTAATCTTTGCACCACTTCAATAGAACCCTCTGCGATTGATAAAATCCATGAAGCTTTTTTGCAACTCAATATTTACGCTAAGACTCGCTTTTCTAAAATGGTCATGTGCCGCTTGTTTTTGGCTTCTTTATTCCCGCAATACGACAAAATCATCATGTTTGATGCAGACACTTTGTTTTTAAACGATGTGAGCGAGAGCTTTTTCATCCCACTAGATGACTATTATTTTGGAGCGGCTAAAGATTTTTCTTCTCCTAAAAGCCCTAAACATTTTCAAACAGAAAGGGAGAGAGAGCCTCGCCAAAAATTTTCTCTCTATGAGCATTACCTTAAAGAAAAAGACATGAAAATCATTTGTGAAAACCACTATAATGTTGGGTTTTTAATCGTGAATCTAAAACTATGGCGCATGGATCATTTAGAGAAGCGCTTACTCAATTTAGCCCATCAAAAAGGCCAGTGCGTGTTTTGCCCTGAACAGGATCTTTTAACGCTCGCATGCTATCAAAAAGTTTTAATCCTACCTTATATTTATAACACCCACCCTTTCATGGCCAATCAAAAACGCTTCATCCCTAACAAAAAAGAAATCGTCATGCTGCATTTTTATTTTGCAGGAAAACCTTGGATTTCACCCACTGCTTTATATTCTAAAGAATGGCATGAGATTCTTTTAAAAACCCCTTTTTATGCTGAATATTCCGTGAAATTCCTCAAACAAATGACAGAATGTTTAAGCCTTAAAGACAAACAAAAAACCTTTGAATTTCTTGCCCCCCTACTCAATCCAAAAACCCTTTTAGAATATGTTTTTTTTAGATTGAATAGGATTTTCAAGCACTTAAAAGAAAATTTTTAAACTCTTAGCGTTCTCGTTTGGGCAACACGCTATAAGCGAATTTAACATAGATCGCTAAACTGATCAAAAGCACTGCCACGCCGACAGCCAAATACACCGCATAAGTGATTTTATCCGGTTCGCTCACGCTGAATTTAAACACTAACATTAACGCTTCAATGGCTAATGCGATAATGATAGAGCCTAAAAACCTGATCATCGTGCGGTGGATCGCATGGTGGTTATCCCCGCTATTTTTACCCAAAACTTCCTCTTCAAAAATCGCCTTGACTAGATCAAAGGTGGCTAAGGCTAGGGTTAAAAGCACAATGGGGTGGAACACTTCTTTAATGTCAAAACTGCTAAAATTGACAATCGCTGTCCAAAAGCTAGAAATGCATTTCACAAACAAAAGCAACGACACTAAAGTGAGCATGATAGAAATCATAAAATACATGACCATGCTCCCTTCGCTAAAGGTCCTGAAATACTTTGAAGGCGAGCTGATTTCAATCGCTACCCTCAAAGGGATTTGCAAGCACACCACAAACGCTAGATCGTTATTCTGATCATACACCGGGTAAGATGCGCTCACTACCAAATGGTTTCCTTTTTTAGAAGGATAGGGGTCGGTTAAAATACAACGCTTTTCACTCACGGCTTGATAAAAATAATACTTATCGCTAAAACTGGCATGCGATTCCAATTCAATCCCTTCCGTTAAATCATGCTCTAATATCCTCTCCTTATACCCTTCCTCTTTAAGTTGGCTTGGCTTAAGAATTAGCATGCCCTTAGCGTCTAACACAAAAAAACTTTTTGCCATTTTGATTTCAGCGTGCATTTTTCTGATCTGTTTGTTTAAATAATCCAAAGTGATTTCAGGGAGGTGGTTGCGGATATTGTGCGAAAACAAATAGGTAAGATAAGCGTATAACTCGGTGCGGATCTTGGAATATTGGACAATGTCTCTACTTAACATCAAAAGGCCTTTAAAAAAAATTTATGCGATGAATTGTAGCACTTGTTTTAAAGAATTATTTAAACCACCCCTTGCATCAATGATAAAGGAGGCGTTTTTTTCATAGAGGGCTTGGCGTTTTTCAAAAAGCTCTTTGGCTTGAGTGAGATCATTCAAAAGGGGGCGTTTTTCCCTTTCTTTTTGATTCAAACGCTTAATCAAGGTCTCAAAATCAATCTTGAGGTAAAAAGTTGTGCCTAAACCCTTAAGGTTATCATGCATCACAATGCCCCCACCGGTAGAAATAACATGGGGGGTTTTGAGCGTTTTTAATTCATCAATCAAATTTTTTTCAAACATCCTGAAATTGTCTTCGCCAAGCTCTTCAAAAATCTCCCTCACGCTCAAGCCCACCCTCTCGCTAATGATCATATCCGTATCCAACACTTCTAATTTCAAAGCCAAACCCAATTCTTGTGCTAAAGAGCTTTTACCGCTCCCCATAAAACCGATTAAGACTAAATGCTGCATGCTTTTATTTCAATTTCAATTCATACGCTCCGTTTTTTTCTTCCAAAAGATAGCGGTATTTCCCGTCTAAAATGAGCGTGATGCGGTAATAATCTTTGTGCGCGCCGACTTTAATGTGAGAAAAAAACTTCTGGTTTAAATCCATGTTTTGATAAATATCCAAAGGGCCTTTTTGCGTGTCTAACACGATTCTATAAGGATTGACTAGCACAAAAGAGCGCAAAACTTTATAAGGGGAACGCAAGATCATCGTGTTGTTTGCCATTAAAAAATCAAAATCTTGAATCTGGTAGCGTTTTTCAAAAGCGGCTTGATTAAGGGTGTGTTGGGAGAGCTTTAAGGGGTAATGCCAATCAATGCTTTTATCAATACCCACAACTTTAGAATGGATAGAGCCATCAATATCCTGGTAAGTGAGCGTGATTTGTTTTAAAATCCTAGCGCTCGTGGGCAAATCCACATGGATTTCTTTAAAATAGCTATCATAAATCCCATTAAAGCCCCCTTGCAAATTCTTGGAATTGATTTCAGGCTCAAAAGGGTTATCTCTGGCTAATAAGACGCTTAAAACCACCACCAAACCTATCATCTTTTTTAACACTGCCATTCCCTTAAATCTAATCTCTAGGCCGTAATTCCTTCAACTCAAACAAACGCTTTTGCAAGTGCACATTCTTGCTTTGCAATTCGGTGATTTCTTGTTGCAATCGTTCATGCTTATCTCTCAAATCCAAATAAACTTCCAAAGAAGAACCCCCAAAAAGCAACTTCCCTAAATAATACCCAAACCCAAGCAGTAAAAGGAAAAAGACAATAAGGGAGCTATGGCTATAGAAAAAATCTCGCACCTTGTTGTCTTTGATTTCATCGTTTTCAAAAAGGCCACTAGCCATGCTTAAACAACTCTTTGCCGATATAAATCCCCCCTTTTAATTCATGCTCAATCTCTAAAAGGCGGTTGTATTTAGCGATCCTTTCACTCCTTGCGGTGGATCCGGTTTTAATTTCTCCCGTATTCAATGCGACAGCAAAATCAGCGATAAAGCTGTCCTCGCTCTCCCCGCTTCTATGGCTCATCACGCATTGATAGGCATGGTGTTTGGCTAATCTTATGGTCTCTAAAGTCTCACTAATGGTGCCGATTTGATTGGGTTTGATTAAAATGGCGTTCGCAATGTTTTTTTCAATGCCTTTTTGCAAGATGCTTGCGTTCGTTACAAACAAATCATCGCCCACTAACTGGATTTGACGCCCTAATTCCTTGCTCAAAAACGCCCAACCCTCCCAATCGTCTTCGCTCAAACCATCTTCAATGGACACGATCGGGTATTTTGCCACCAACTCTTTATAATAAGCCACTAATTCATGCGAATCTAAAATCTTATTTTCACCCTTTAAATGGTAATTGAAATGTTCATCCACCAATTCGCTGCTCGCTACATCTAAAGCGAGCGCGATTTCTTCGCCTAATTTATAGCCGGCTTTTTCAATGGCTTGAGAAATGACTTCAAGGGGTTCTACATTGTTGTTAAAATTAGGCGCAAAACCCCCCTCATCGCCCACGCTTGTGAGCTGATTCTTTTCATCTAGGAGTTTTTTAAGCGTGTGATAGACTTCCGCGCTCGCTCTTAAGGCTTCTTTAAAACTTTCAAACCCTAAAGGCATGATCATGTATTCTTGAAAGTCTATGGAATTATTCGCATGCGTCCCGCCGTTGATGATATTGAGCATCGGCACAGGCAAAGTCAGAGCGTTAGCCCCCCCTAAATAGCGGTATAATGGCAGATTTAAAGCCTTCGCACTAGCCCTTGCTAACGCCATAGAAACGCCCAAAACAGCGTTCGCCCCTAAATTAGCGTAATTAGGCGTTCCGTCTAAAGCCCTTAACCTCTCATCCACAAAGGCTTGATTGATCGCTTCAAGCCCTATTAAATGGTGTTTGATCACGCTATTGACATTTTCGCATGCCCTTAAAACCCCTTTACCCAAAAAACGGGTTTTGTCATTATCCCTTAATTCTAACGCTTCTCTTTTACCGGTGCTCGCCCCGCTAGGCACAATCGCGCTCGCCTTAGTGTTATCGCTTAAAATCACGCTGGCTTGAATGGTAGGATTGCCCCTACTATCCATCACTTCTAAAGCATGAATGTCTTTAATGGTTAGCATCAAAATCCTTTTTTATTCCATTTCTTCTAAAGGCTCATCCGGTAAGGGCATGATCTCTTCATTAGAGCCAATGCTCTCTTTAATCTTAAGAGTGATTTCATTCGCTAGGGCTTTATCTTCTTTCAGCAAGGCTTTAGCGTTTTCTCTGCCTTGCCCTAGCTTTTTATCCTGGTAGCTAAGCCATGCCCCACTCTTATCCACAATGTCTAATTTCACGCCATAGTCAATGATTTCGCCCTCTTTAGAAATCCCCTCCCCAAACATGATGTCAAATTCCGCTTCTCTAAAAGGCGGAGCGACTTTATTTTTAACCACTTTGGCTTTAGCTCTGTTACCGATATGCTGTTCGTTTTGTTTTAAAGCAGCGATTCTTCTAATATCAATCCTAACGCTCGCATAGAATTTTAAGGCGTTACCTCCGGTTGTGGTCTCTGGACTCCCATAACCCATCATGCCAATCTTCATTCTGATTTGATTGATAAAAATGAGCGTGGTGTTCATCTTATGCAAAACACCGGTGATTTTCCTTAACGCATGGCTCATAAGCCTTGCTTGCAAGCCCACATGCTGATCACCCATATCCCCATCAATCTCTGCTTTAGGCGTAAGAGCCGCCACCGAATCCACCACCACTAAATCAATCCCTCCGCTTCTGGCGATCGTTTCTAAAATCTCTAAGGCTTCTTCTCCCGTGCTTGGTTGGGAAACGAGTAAATTTTCCGTATCCACGCCCAACCTCTTGGCATAATACACGTCTAGGGCATGCTCAGCGTCAATGAACGCGCACACGCCGCCATTTTTTTGGCATTCTGCGATAATGTGCAAGCTTAAAGTGGTCTTCCCACTTGACTCTGGCCCATAAATTTCAATGATCCTGCCCTTTGGAACGCCCCCAATCCCTAAAGCCAGATCCAATCCTAACGAGCCTGTAGAAATAGCGTCAATCTTTTCTACTTGCTTATCCCCAAGGCGCACCAACGCCCCCTTACCAAAAACCTTATCAATTTGTTTGATCGCTAAAGAAATCGCTTTTTGTTTGTCTTCATCTATTGCCATTAAATCACCTTATTGAATTTGATTTGTTTATTCTATCAAATCCTAGCCTAAAATCTATTATAATAAAAGGACTTACCCTATCACAAAAGGATTTTACTTTGATTAGTGTCGCTCATAGCCCTGATGCTGATGATATTTTCATGTATTATGCGATTAAGTTTGGCTGGATAGATTGCCCCATTAAAAACAAAACATTCCATAACATTGCTTTGGATATTGAAACCCTAAACCAAGAAGCCCTAAAAAACACTTATGATGTGAGCGCGATTAGTTTCGGGCTATACCCTAAAATTGCGAACGACTACGCCCTACTCCCTACAGCGACAAGCTTTGGGAATGGCTATGGGCCTAAATTAGTGAAAAAAAAGGGCGTGAAATTGAAAAAAGATTTTAGAGTCGCATTAAGCGGGGAGCACACCACAAACGCCCTCTTGTTTAAGATCTATTACAAACACGCGCGCATCGCTTACATGAATTTTTTAGACATTGAAAAAGCGGTTTTGGAAGAAAAAGTGCATGCAGGCGTATTGATCCATGAAAATATTTTGGATTTCCATGATGAATTAGAAGTGGAAAAAGAATTGTGGGATGTTTGGAAAGAACTCATTAAAGTGGATTTACCTTTGCCTTTAGGGGGCATGGCGATTAGGCGCTCTATCCCTTTGTATCGCGCGATCTTGATTAAAAAGGCTTTGATTAAAGCGGTTGAAGCCGCTTTAAAACACCAAAATTTGCTCTCTGGCATGCTGTTAGAGCGCTCGCTCATTCGTGTCAATAAAGAGCGGTTACAAACTTATTTAAGCTTGTATGCGAATGAAACTTCAACGCGCTTAAGCGAGATTCAAGTTCTCGCCATAGACAAGCTTTTTGAATTGGGCTATCAGCATGGGTTTTACGCTAACTTGTTAAAGACTAAAGATTGCTTGCTCACTGATGAATATTTAAAATACCGCTTTTCTTAATCCAATTCTAGTTTATGCATAAGCAAGTAACGGATCACCCCATACAATAAAAGGATTTTTAAAAAATCCACCCCCCATAAAAGATAGTATTGTTTTTCTTGCAATTCTTGTTGTTGCAAGAAATAATAAAACCCCTCATTGATGCTTAAATGAGAATGCATCAAGGGCAGTAACGAATTGAACGCTAATTCTAAAACAACCCCCACAAGGATGAATAACAGCCCTCCTAGTAAAAAACGCGCTTTTTTGATCCTAGCAGCGTTTAAAACGCTCAAAACAAATAAAAATTTCATTAAAACAAGCCCTAAAAACAGCGCGACACCTAAAGTTTTAGTGGGTTTTAACACAAAGGTTTTTAAAGCGGTGTGTAAGATAAACAGCACGCTGGATTGTGCGTTAAAAAGATAATAGCCCAAACGCACGCTCGCCACAAACCAGAACAAACTGAAGATAAAAAACACCATGGGGAGCAAGATTTTAGGGAGCAATAAAGACTCTAAACTAACGGGTAAAGAAAAGCTTAAAACCCCCCTTTTAGAAAAAAGCGCGTTGAGGTTTTTGATCGCTCCCACACTGATTGCAATCAGTAAAAACGCCCCCAAGACAAAAAAGAGCGTGTAGCTTAGGGTGAGCATGGTCGTTTCTTCAGCGCTTTGAGAGGAAAAACAAACCGCTAAAACAGTGAGCGTTATTAAAAAATTCCCCACAACAACATTCCCTACTTGCCCCAAGGCGTCATGTTTAAAAATTTTTAAAAAACCCATAGCCTTATTATACCCATTTGGACAGAAAATTTAGGCTTTTTAATGATTGCGTGTTAATAAAAAACGCTAAAGGCATTTTTTAAATGCGCTACTTGAAAAAAGCCAGTTGCTCTAAAATCAATTCTTCTTGATTTTTAAAAACAAATTTAAAAAGGATCTTATAACGCCCCATTTTATCGTTCTCCAACAAATCAAATTTTAAAGGTTCGCATGCGTTTCTACAATCAAGCGTTCCTAACCATCTGGGCTGTGATTGGCTGGGATAAAACGCTAAATACACTTGAATATTTGGCGGATCTAAAGCGGGTTTGAGCGGTTGCAATTGTGCATAAAGCGTGTTGGATTTTTCCAAAATCAAAGCGTTGTTTAAAAGGGTTTCTTGGAGTTTTTTATCCCCATGCGTGCCTTTAGAAAAATATGGTAAAATGGGGGTTTTAGGGCTTTTATCAAGGGGCTTTAAACCCACTAAAAAACGATAATTGGATTTAAAGTTTTCATAGGTTTTAAGCATAGCGTTAAAGTTCAAATCCACTTCGTTATGACCCTTGAAATACACTAAATCGTTTTTAGGCGAATTTTTTAGGGCAAACACCACCAAAAACACCACGATCCCAAGCCCAAGAATGAGCACGCTCATGATCCCTAAAGGCCAAAAGTTTTTTTCTTTCATTAATTTTCTCTCTTAAGATTTTTTAAAAAAATAAAGCCCCAAAAACGCGCCTAAAAGCGTCAATAATAAAATATAAATAACCACCTTTACAAAAGTTACTCCCTTAGGAGCGTTAAAATTTTGTGCGATATTCACATGATATTTTTCCGCTAAAGCATCTACTGCGACCGAATAGCCGTTAATGAGCATGGCTGAAATCCTTTGGGGCGTGTATTCTTTAGCGTTTGTGGGGAGTAAGGGAGCGATTTTTTCAAAAAAGATTTTATCAGTGTCTAGCAAATCTTTAGGGTTAGCCACTAATTCTATTTTTTGAGCGTCATGGTAAAAAAAGAATACCACAAAAGGGGGTTTGAGCTGTTTTAAAAAGCCCTCTTGATACTTTTGGCGTTCCTTTTTAGCCGCCAAAGCGATAGGATTTTTTTCAAAATCCGTCATATCAATCACAAAACACACGCCTGTTTTAAGATAAAGCTCTTTAGAAACGCCCTCTACAAACACAACGCTTTTTTCTACCAAACGCCCCTTAGAATTATTCAAAACATAATCATTAGCCCCCAAACAACAAACAAAGGCTATTACAAGCCATAAGATCCTCATGTGCTAAACAAAAACAAGTTAGGCACAAAAGAAATAACAATTGTCATTAAAATGGTCGCTACTACCATTAAGGCTAAGATTTTTTCTAAAGTCGTGAATTTCATTTTTTACTCCCTTGATTGACTAATTCATAATTGGCCCGGTTTTGGGTGTTTTTTGTCTCTAAAGCGTTAATATCCTTATAACGGTAATAATTGGTGGCTTGCTCTTTTTGGATATGGATCGCTTTGAGCGTAAAAAAAACGGCCACACACAACAAAATAACCACAATCAGTAAATTCCCTGCTAATCCGTTTAAAAATTTCATCTCTTTTCCTTTAATCCTCTAAGGGTTTTAGCGATTGGATAAATTCGGCTAACGCTTTAACTTGCAAATCGCTAAAGTTTTTATAATTGAACGATGGCATATGCCCTATATTGCCCTTTTTGCCATGCGTTAAGATATTTCTCAAAAAATTCTCTGTGCCGTAAGCGGTCAAATCGGCCGCAAACACTTGATTTTCTTGCAAGCCCTTACCATCATTGCCATGACAGCCTGTGCAACCCATGCTTTCAAACAGCTCTTTGCCTTTATCAATGAGTTGAGGGTTTTTCGTCTTTTTAACGCCAGAAATTTCTGCCATCACATAGCTCGCAATCGCTTTAGCGTCTTTTTCGTCCAATTCCATAGCAGGCATTTCCCCAGCGAGATAATCCATGCCTTTAGAGCCATGCTTAATGGTGTCCATAATGCCCTCTTCTTTACCCCAGCGCACCAGATTTTGAGCGCTCCCATGCAAGCCCTCAGCGGTGATGCCATGGCATTGCGAACAATGGACTAAAAAGATGCCTTGACCCATATCCACCAATTCCTTTTGACCCAAATGCTTCCATTTGGCTTCAAATTTTTGGTTGTGCGCTTTAACCTCTTCATTGTATTGCCCGATTTGAGAAAAGCTATTCAGCGGATACCCAAAGAAAAAATACCAAAAAGCCCACACAATCGTGCACATAAAGCTTGCGATCCAGCCTACTGGCACATTATTGGCAAACTCCCCTATCCCATCAATCAAATGCCCGTTTCCTATAAGCTCACCTTGAGATTTGCTGTCGCGCATTTCTTTAATGAGCGAGCTGGATTCATAGATGGTTAAAACTAAAATCACAAGCGCTGCAATCAATCCAAAAACATTTATATGGTCGTTTAAAAAATCCATTTCAACTTTCCTTTATGCCATTATCATGAACTTTTTTATGGCGTGGTTCAATCAACTCATCTTCTAAAGCATCATTTAACGCTAAATACCCGTATCGCTCATAATCCACGACACCCTTTTTTTGCTTTCTATACATGCTAAAAATATAAGCGTACAAAAAGAGCGTAAAAAGAATGGTGAAAAACGCATACGCAAAACCTCTCAAACTTTCTAAATCCATCATTCACCCCTTATTTAGCGTTTTGATTGGCGTTGATCCTGGAATTACCCAAGCTATTCAAATAAGCGATCAAAGCCACAATTTCTAACACTTCACCTCTTTGAATGGCGTCTAGCACCCTCTTGTCTTTCATGTCGGCTGTGATTTTTTTCGCTTCTTCTAAATAGGCTTTTTTCGCTTCTTCTACGCTCCCTAATTTCACGCCGTTTTCGGTGTCATAAGGCACGCCAAAAACCTTTTTTTGCGTCAAAGCTTCTGCATAAGCGGTGTCAAAGTCGCTCTTTTTGATGAATAAATGCTTATAAGCGGGCATGATGCTGTGCGGCACAACGCTTTTAGGATCAAACATGTGCTTTTCATGCCAATCGGTTGTGCGGTAATCCCCCACCCTGTGCAAATCAGGGCCAATCCTTTTAGATCCCCACAAAAATGGCCTATCATACGCATATTCCCCGCTCAAACTATATGCACCGTATCGATCCACCTCAGCTTGGAAAGGGCGGATGAGTTGGGAATGGCAATGATAGCAACCTTCTTGGATATAAATTTGCCTCCCCGCTGTCTCTAAAACCGTATAAGGCCGTAAGCCTTCAATCGGGCGAGCGGATTTAAAGAAGTTGGGCAAAATCTCCACCAAGCCCGCAATCGCAAACACAAAAATAAACGCAAGAGTGAAAAAGAACGGGTTTTTCTCTAAAAAACTAAACATTTCCAACCTCCCCTATCTGGCCATAGGCGTGGCGTAATTGGGCTCACGCTCTAATTTTTTGCCTGCTGTGATGGTCATAAAAATATTGTAAGCAAAAATAATAAATCCGGTAAAATACATAAGACCCCCAACGCCTCTAATATTGTAATAAGGGATTAGCACCTTAACCGTGTCAATGAACTGGTAAGTGAGATTCCCATACTGATCCACATCCCTCCACATCATCCCTTGCGTGATCCCTGCAATCCACATGGACGAAAAGTAAAGCACAATCCCTAAAGTCATGATCCAGAATTGGAAATCCACAAGCCTGCCTGAATAAATCTCTCTTTTGAAAAGCCTAGGCGTCATGTGATACATGCTCGCAATCAAAGTGAAGCCTACCCACCCAAGCACGCCGTCATGCACATGCCCTATAATCCAATCGGTGAAGTGGGCTAAGGCGTTCACGCTTTTGATAGCTTGAATAGAGCCTTCTAAAGTGGAAAGCATGTAGAAAGTTGAAGCTAAAACTAAGAATTTAATCAAAGGGCTTTCTTTGAGCTGGTGCCACTGGCCTCGCATCGTTAAAAGCATGTTAATGGCTGTCCCCCACGAAGGCAAGATCAACACCACGGAAAACACGCTAGAAAGGGTTTGCACCCAATCAGGCACGGTGGAATAAACCAAATGGTGCCCGCCTGCCCAAATATAAACAAACATCAAGCTCCAGAAAGAAAACAAAGTGAGTTTGTAAGAAAAGATAGGCTGGCCGCTCTCTTTAGGCAAGAAATAATAAATCGTGCCAATCACCCCACTCGTAAAGACAAAAGCGACCGCATTATGCCCCCACCACCATTGAATGAGCGCATCATTACTGCCTGAATACATAGAAATAGAATGCCAAACGCTCCCCATATCAGCGACAAAATAGGTGGGAACAGAAAGGTTATTGAAGATATACATCACCGCTATACCCACATAAGTAGCGATGTAATACCATAAAGACACATAAATGGTATTCTCTCTCCTAACGCTCATGCTCCCAAACATATTAACCCCCCATAGCACCCATGCCACAACCACAATAATATCTAAAGGCCACATCAATTCAGCGTATTCTTTAGATTGAGTAAGACCAGCAAACAAGCTAATAACCCCTAGAATTAAAAGAAGAATCCAAAGCCAAAAATGCAATAACCCTACAATTTTCAAAAAGGGGTGTTGGTGGTAAGTGATTTTAAGCACCCTTTGACCGATGTAATACCAACTCGCCCAAACCCCCCCAAGAGTGAAACCATAGATCACCGCATTCGTGTGTAAAGGGCGTAAGCGGCCAAAAATACCATACTCCCCTGCAATGTAATTCAAGTTAGGGAAAGACAATTCAAAGGCTAACACAATCCCTATTAACATGCCTATTATCCCAAAGGCAATCATCGCATAAAGAAACAATTTGCTAATGGAATAATCATAACTCAAAGGCACATTTTCTTGCATGCAATACTCCTATTTGTAGTAAATTCAACAAAGATAAACACAATTATAAAATTTTATCTTTTTCAAAAAGCTTAATTTTTAATCTTTTTCTGTAACATTGTAATAACTTAATTCCATTTGAATGGCATTTTTAAGCCAAATTGCTACTATCTTTGGCTAAAGGTTAAACATGATTAAACAAACCCTCATCATTCTTGCCCCTTTTTTTATCGCAACGCTGTTGTATTTTTTGGGTGCACCAAATGGGTTAAACCCTAACGCATGGCTTTATTTTTGTATTTTCATGGGCATGATTATAGGGCTAATTTTAGAGCCAGTGCCAGCAGGTTTGATAGCGTTGAGCGCGTTAGTGCTGTGTATAGCGTTAAAAATTGGGGCGAGCGGTGAGGTAGCGAGCGCTAATAAGGCCATTTCGTGGGGTTTGAGCGGGTATGCGAATAAAACGGTGTGGCTTGTGTTTGTCGCTTTTATTTTGGGTTTAGGGTATGAAAAAAGCTTATTAGGGAAACGGATCGCTCTTTTATTGATTAGGTTTTTAGGGCAAACCCCTTTAGGTTTGGGCTATGCGATTGGTTTGAGCGAATTGTGTCTAGCCCCCTTTATCCCTAGCAATTCCGCTAGAAGTGGGGGTATACTCTATCCCATCGTTTCTTCTATCCCACCTTTAATGGGTTCTACTCCCAATAATAACCCTGACAAAATCGGTGCGTATTTGATGTGGGTCGCTTTGGCTTCAACTTGCATCACTTCGTCCATGTTTTTAACCGCGCTCGCTCCTAACCCCCTAGCAATGGAAATCGCTGCCAAAATGGGCGTGAATGAAATCTCATGGTTTTCGTGGTTTTTAGCGTTCTTGCCTTGTGGGGTGGTTTTGATCTTGCTTGCGCCTTTATTAGCGTATAAAACCTGCAAACCCACCTTAAAAGGCTCAAAAGAAGTGAGTTTGTGGGCTAAAAAAGAATTAGAGGGCATGGGGAGGTTTTCTTTAAAAGAAATTTTAATGCTCAGCCTCACTTTATTGGCTTTATTGGGTTGGATTTTTGGCAAACCTTTAGGCTTGCATGCGAGCGCGACGGCTTTGATTGTCATGGTTTTAATGGCGTTTTGTAAGATTGTAAGCTATGAATACATCATTAAAAACAAGAGCGCGTTCAATATTTTTTTATTGCTTGGATCGCTGCTCACGATGGCTGGCGGGCTTAAAAATGTAGGGTTTTTAAATTTTATCGGCAATGCGGCTAAAAATTTTTTAGAGCATGCTCACTTGGATCCGTTAATAGCGGTATTGTTTATTGTAGCCCTCTTTTATCTGTCGCATTATTTTTTCGCAAGCATCACCGCTCATGTGAGCGCGTTATTCGCGCTTTTTGTAGGGATTGGTTCACACATTCAAGGGATCAATTTGCAAGAACTAAGCTTGTTTTTAATGCTTTCTTTAGGGATTATGGGGATTTTAACCCCCTATGGCACAGGCCCATCCACCATTTATTACGGGAGCGGGTATATTCCAAGCAAGGATTTTTGGAAATGGGGGTTTATTTTTGGCGTGGTATATTTGATCGTGTTTTTAAGCGTGTGCACACCTTGGGTCAAATTCATCGCTTATAGGTGGTTGTAGCTGGAAACTTTACACAACGCCCTTTTAAAATGGTATGAAGAATGTGGGCGCAAAGGTTTACCTTTTAGGAATTTAAAGGGCATTAACGCTCCTTATGAAGTCTATATCAGCGAAGTGATGAGCCAACAAACCCAAATCAACACGGTGGTTGAGCGTTTTTATTCCCCTTTTTTAGAAGCTTTCCCCACTTTAAAAGACTTAGCGAACGCTCAATTAGAAGAGGTTTTATTGCTCTGGCGAGGGCTTGGTTATTATTCAAGGGCTAAAAATTTAAAAAAAAGCGCTGAAATTTGCGTGAAAGAACATAACTCACAATTACCTAATGACTATCAAAGCCTGTTAAAACTCCCTGGGATTGGTGCATACACGGCTAATGCGATTTTATGTTTTGGCTTTAGAGAAAAGAGCGCATGCGTGGATGCTAATATCAAGCGCGTGCTTTTAAGGCTTTTTGGTTTGGATCCTAATATCACGGCTAAAGACTTACAAATTAAAGCGAATGACTTTCTTAATCCTAATGAAAGCTTTAATCATAACCAAGCCCTAATTGATCTAGGGGCTTTAATCTGCTCTCCTAAACCCAAATGCGTAATTTGCCCTTTAAATCCTTATTGTTTAGGTAAAAACAACCCAGAAAAACACACGCTCAAGAAAAAACAAGAAACCATTCAAGAAGAGCGTTACTTGGGCGTTGTGATCCAAAATAACCAAATCGCTTTAGAAAAAATAGAGCAAAAACTCTATTTGGGGATGCACCATTTCCCTAATCTAAAAGAAAATCTAGAATACAAACTCCCCTTTTTAGGCGCAATCAAACACAGCCACACTAAATTCAAACTCAATTTAAACCTCTATCTCGCTGCGATAAAAGATTTAAAAAACCCTATTCGTTTTTATAGCCTTAAAGACTTAGAAACCTTACCCATAAGCTCTATGACGCTTAAAATTTTGAATTTTTTAAAACAAAAAAATTTATTTGGGGGTTAAAGTTTGCCAAATCTAAAATGGCTCTACTTTATCGCAGGCACCACTTCAGGGATCAAATACGCAATCGCGCTGATCACGACTCCCATGATCGCTACAAAAATAAGGGAGTATTTAACGGTGAATTTGAATAAATCGCTCTCTTTCCCGGCTAACCCCACTGCCGCGCAAGCGATAGCGATGCTTTGAGGGCTTATCATCTTACCCAAAGTGCCACCCACGGTATTAGCCGTTAGGGTTAAAATCTCAGGGAGGTGCAATCGTTGGGCGGTGAGTTGCTGTAAAGAGCCAAATAAAAGATTAGAACTCGTATCGCTCCCGGTTAAAAACACGCCCACCCACCCGATCAAGGGCGAGAAAAAAGTAAAAGCCAAACCCGTATGCGTGAGTGCTAAGGCTAGAGTGGAAGAAATCCCGCTGTAATTAGACACATAAGCAAAGCTTAAGACTAAACCAATGGTAAGAATGGGGTAGCGCATTTCTTTTAAAGTCTCGCCAAAGACGCTCACTGCATCGCTCACTCGCACCCTTAAAACGAGCATGCTAACAAGAGCGGCCAAAAAAATGGAAGTGCCAACCGTGTTGATTAAGAAAAATTTAAACACCACCGGAAAACTCACGCTTTGATTGGCTTCTACAAAAGGCGGGCTTTTAAAGATGTGGTTACTGATGTTATTGAATTCAAAATAAAAATTAGAAAAAGCTAACAAGCCGTCTTTTTCAAACAAAGCCTTAAAAAAAGGCTGTATCCATAGCACAATCACTAAAACCAAGATCACAAAAGGAGACCAAGCGACATAAACCTTACAGATATGATGGTTACTCTTAGTGAATGAAGCCGCTTTGCCATCGCTTCTAAAAATCGCTTTAGGCTGCCAAAATTTCAAAAAGAACGCCGTTGCAACGAGCGAAACAAGGGCTGAAATAATGCCGGGCAATTCTGGTCCCAAATAATTAGAGCTTAAAAATTGCGTGCCAGCGAAAGAAAAAGCCGCGATAAAAACGGCCGGAAAAGTTTCTTTAATCCCCTTAAAGCCATCCATTAAAAACACAATGAAAAACGGCACTAACAAGCTCACAAAAAAGAGGATTTTACCCGTCATGGCTGAAATTAAAATCGCTGGCACCCCTACCGCGCTCGCCATCGCACTTATAGGGATACCCACCGCGCCAAAGGCTACAGGAGCGGTATTAGCGATCAAACATAACCCGGCAGAATACAAAGGGCTTAACCCTAAGCCCACTAAAATCGCTGCGGTAATGGCAATAGGCCCTCCAAAACCGATCGCTCCTTCTAAAAACGAGCCAAAACAAAAGCCAATCAAAATCACTAAAATGCGGTGATCTAAAGTGATGGACTGGACGCTTTCTTTTAAGATTTCAAAATAGCCGGATTTAACGCTGAGTTTGTATAAAAAAATCGCCGCAATAATAATCCATGCGATCGGCCATAAGCCATAGAGGAAGCCATAAAGAAAGCTTGAACCCACCATGCTAACAGGCATTTTATACACTAAAACCGCAATAATGGCTGATAAGGCCACGCTCAAAAAGGCCGCTGTATAACCTTTGAGTTTAAAAACCATTAAAGATAAGAAAAACAATAAAATCGGCAATAAAGCTACAAGAGCACTCAGCCAAATATTACCCAAAGGGTCATAAATTTGATGAAATTCTAGCACTAAAAAATCCCTTTTAAAAATATTCTCTTAGCGCTAGTTCTCTTTAAAAACCCCCTTATTTAGGAATGATGGGGATAATAAAGGGGAAGACATAAGCAATAAGAGTGAAGACAATCCCCATAATGATTGCCAAAGCGATAGAGTATTTTACTGTAAATCTGAACAATTCGCTCTCTTTCCCCACTAACCCCACCGCCGCGCAAGCGATAGCGATACTTTGAGGGCTTATCATTTTACCCACAACGCCCCCTGAAGTGTTGGCCGCTAAGAAAAGCACTTCAGGCAAGCCAAGCTGTGTAGCGATAAGCATTTGCAAAGAGCCAAATAAAAGATTAGAGCTCGTATCGCTTCCGGTTAAAAACACCCCAAGCCAGCCTACCACAGGCGAAAAGAAAGTGAAAACATGCCCAGTATCCGCTAACGCTAAAGCGAGCGTGGCGCTCATGCCGCTATAATTAGCCACATACGCGAACGCTAAAACCACGCCAATGGTTAAAATCGGCAAACGCATTTCTTTTAAAGTGGCCCCAAACACCCCTATCGCATCGCTGATCTTCACGCGCAACAAAAACACGCTTAAAAGAGCGGCTAAAAAAATGGAAGTGCCTGTCGTTAAAATCAAAGGGAGTTTGAACACCACAGGAAAATTAGTCGCTTCAGTAACAATAGGAACGGTTTTAAAAATCTTTTGACTGATAGAATCAAAATCAAACGCAAAGCTAGAAAACGCCAAAGCCCCGCCTTCTTTAAAGAGCGCTTTAAACCAGGGTTGCGTCCATATGATAATCGTAATAGTGAGCAACACAAAAGGCATCCATGCTACAATCACCTTACAAATATGGTGTTTTTCTGTGCTGATCGTGGGCTCTTTGCCATTGCTGGTGAAAATATGCTTGGGCTGCCAGAATTTTAAAAATAAAGTGGTAGCGATCAATGACACTAAAGCTGAAATAATATCCGGGAGTTGCGGCCCCAGATAATTAGAGCTTAAAAATTGCGCAATAGCGAAACTAAACCCGGTAACAGCCACTGCAGGAAAAGTTTCTCTAATCCCTCTAAAACCATCCATTAAAAACACGATGAAAAAAGGAATACCAATGGAAAAAATGGGTAACACCCTGCCCACCATTTGAGAAATCTCTAACTCAGGGATACCCACCACGCTAGCCATAGCCGTAATAGGAATACCCACTGCGCCAAAAGCTACAGGAGCGGTGTTAGCGATTAGGCACAATCCGGCAGCGTATAAGGGGTTTAGCCCAAGGCCGACTAAAATCGCCGCTGTGATCGCTACCGGGCCTCCAAAGCCGATCGCTCCTTCTAAAAACGAGCCAAAACAAAAGCCAATCAAAATCACTAAAATCCGGTGATCCGGCGTTAGGGTTAAAATACTTTCTTTTAAAATCTCAAAATACCCAGATTTCACTGAAAGGTTGTAAAGAAAAATCGCAGCGATCACAATCCATGCGATCGGCCATAAGCCATAAAGAAAGCCATAGAAAAAACTCGCGCTCACCATTTGAGCAGGCATTTTATACACAAATAACGCAATAATGATTGAAAGCACTAAGCTTAAAAACCCAGCACTATACCCTTTAAGTTTGAAGACAATAAGAGAAATAAAAAAGAGCGCAATAGGCGATAGTGCCACTAAAGCGCTCAGCCAAATATGGCCTAATGGGTCATAGACTTGATAAAATTCCATAAATTTTCCTTGAATAATTAAAAGTATTTTTTTATCTTACTTAAAAGAAAAAACTAATTTTAAGTAGCATTTAATATTAAGTCAAATTTAATGGGTTTGTGGTTTATTTTAGTAACAATGTTTGAGCGAGTGGGTTTATCAATTGTGGTTACAATCTTACCAAATTTTGAGTATTATATTGTTTGTGTTTGAAACTCTTAATTTGGAATTTTAAGGAGCCTTCTTTGAAAGTCAATTTCTTTGCTACTTGTCTAGGAGCAGCCATATACAGCAACGCATCGCTTAACGCTATCAAATTACTCCGTAAGGAAAATTTGGAAGTGGTTTTCAAAAAAGACCAGACATGTTGCGGCCAGCCAAGCTATAACTCAGGATACTATGAAGAGACGAAAAAAGTCGTTTTATACAATATCAAACTTTATTCCAATAACGACTACCCTATTATCTTGCCTAGCGGTTCATGCACAGGGATGATGCGGCATGATTATTTGGAATTGTTTGAAGGGCATGCGGAATTTAACATGGTTAAAGATTTTTGCTCTAGGGTGTATGAATTGAGCGAATTTTTGGATAAAAAATTGCAAGTCAAATATGAAGATAAGGGCGAACCCCTTAAAATCACATGGCATTCTAATTGCCATGCCTTAAGGGTGGCTAAGGTGATTGACTCGGCGAAAAATCTCATCAGACAGCTTAAAAATGTGGAACTCATTGAATTGGAAAAAGAAGAAGAATGCTGCGGGTTTGGGGGGACTTTTTCAGTCAAAGAGCCTGAAATTTCAGCGGTTATGGTCAAAGAAAAGATCAAAGACATAGAAAGCCGTCAAGTGGATGTGATTGTTTCAGCGGATGCGGGGTGTTTGATGAATATCAGCACCGCTATGCAAAAAATGGGCTCTTTGACAAAACCCATGCATTTTTATGACTTTTTAGCCTCAAGGCTTGGGCTTTAACATTAAAGAATTGTTTTAAGGAATAATCATGGAAAAATATCATAGCGACCAAGAATACGAAGAAATCATCACCGACCAATTAGGCGATATGCAATTAAGGGAAAATTTGCGTTCTGCAATGGATACCTTAAGGGCTAATCGCAAGAATCTGATTAAAAATCGTTACAGCGAGTGGGAAAATTTAAGGGAATTAGGCAAAGAAGTCAAGCTTAAAATTTTATCCAGGCTTGATGAATATTTGGAATTGTTTGAAAAAAACGCCACTCAAAACGGCTTTAAAATCCATTACGCTAAAGACGGCGATGAAGCTAATGAAATCATTTACAACCTCGCTAAAGAAAAGAATATCAAGCACATTTTAAAGCAAAAATCCATGGCGAGCGAAGAAATTGGCTTGAATCATTATCTCAAAGAAAAGGGCATTCAAGCGCAAGAAACGGATTTGGGCGAATTGATTATCCAGCTCATTAATGAACACCCTGTGCATATTGTCGTGCCGGCTATCCATAAAAACCGCAAACAAATCGGTAAGATTTTTGAAGAAAAACTCAACGCCGCCTATGAAGAAGAGCCTGAAAAGCTTAATGCGATCGCCAGAAAACACATGCGCAAAGAATTTGAAAGCTTTAAAATGGGGATCAGTGGGGTTAATTTCGCTATCGCTAATGAAGGAGCGATCTGGTTAGTGGAAAATGAAGGCAATGGCCGCATGAGCACCACCGCATGCGATGTGCATGTCGCAATTTGTGGGATTGAAAAATTAGTAGAAAGCTTTGATGATGCGGCGATTTTAAACAATCTGCTCGCTCCAAGTGCTGTGGGTGTGCCTATCACTTGTTATCAAAACATCATCACAGGCCCCAGAAAAGAGGGCGATTTAGACGGCCCTAAAGAAGCCCACATTATTTTATTAGACAACAACCGCTCCAATATTTTGGCTGATGAAAAGTATTACCGCGCTCTTTCATGCATTCGTTGCGGGACTTGTTTGAACCACTGCCCTGTGTATGATAAAATCGGTGGGCATGCCTATCTTTCTACTTATCCTGGCCCTATAGGCGTGGTGGTATCCCCCCAACTCTTTGGCCTGAATAATTACGGGCATATCCCTAATTTGTGCAGTCTTTGCGGGCGTTGCACTGAAGTATGCCCCGTAGAAATCCCATTAGCAGAACTTATTAGAGATTTACGAGCCGATAAAGTGGGCGAGGGTAGGGGTGTAGTCAAGGGGGCTAAAAGCACCCAACACAGCGGGATGGAAAAATTCTCTATGAAAATGTTTGCCAAAATGGCAAGCGATGGGGCCAAGTGGCGTTTCCAATTGAAAATGGCTCAATTTTTCTCGCCTTTAGGCAAGCTTTTAGCGCCTATACTGCCTTTAGTCAAAGAGTGGGCGAGCGTGAGGACCTTACCCAATATGGACACGAGCTTGCATGCCAAAGTCCAACACTTAGAAGGGGTGATTTATGAGTAAAGAGCTTATTTTAAAGCGCATTAAAGAAGCCAGAGCCAAGCATGCCATTCAGGGAGCAAACCCTATTTATAGAAATATCATTAAAGTGGAGTTTGAAGACTTGGTGGAAGAATACAAGCATTTCCAGGTGTTGAATAAAGCTGAAGTCATTGAAAGCGCTAAAGAGAATTTAGAGCAAGCCATTTTAAAGGCTTTAGAAAATTTTCAAAGCAAAAAAGTCTTACATTCTACGGATTTAAATTTGAATTTTGAAGCGTTTAAGGATTTTACTTTACAGCCTTATGATAAAGAAATTGAAGCGATGCGTGAAGAGTTGTTTGAGATTGATACGGCTTTATTGCATGGGGTTTGTGGGATTTCAAGCTTGGGCATGATTGGGGCGGTTTCTTCGCATGCAAGCCCACGATTGCTTTCGCTCATCACCCTTAATTGCATCATTTTATTGAAAAAAGAATCCATTGTGCGCAATTTAAGCGAGGGCGTGCAAGCTTTAAAAAATCAAGGCCAAAACGGTGCATTACCCACAAACATGCTCCTTATTGGCGGGCCTAGCCGGACAGCCGATATTGAATTAAAAACCGTTTTTGGGGTGCATGGGCCTCAAAAAGTCGCTGTCATTCTCTATTAAAGGATAAGAATGGAAAAATTAGAAGTAGGGCAATTAGCCCCTGATTTTAGATTGAAAAACAGCGATGGCGTAGAAATTTCTTTAAAAGATTTGCTCCATAAAAAAGTGGTGCTGTATTTCTACCCTAAAGACAACACCCCCGGATGCACTCTAGAAGCCAAAGATTTTAGCGCTCTGTTTAGTGAATTTGAAAAGAAAAACGCTGTTGTCGTAGGCGTAAGCCCTGATAACGCGCAATCGCATCAAAAATTTATCAGCCAATGCTCTTTGAATGTGATTTTACTCTGCGATGAAGATAAAAAAGTGGCCAATCTTTACAAAGCTTATGGCAAACGCATGCTTTATGGGAAGGAGCATTTGGGGATTATCCGCTCCACTTTCATTATCAACACGCAAGGCGTTTTAGAAAAATGCTTCTACAATGTCAAAGCCAAAGGCCATGCTCAAAAGGTTTTAGAGAGTTTGTAATTTAACTCTCTAGCTTTCGCCCATCTTAATTTGAGACTTTTTAATTTTAGGCTTTTTGGCCATTCTCTTATTTTTAAAAACTTGTTTTTTAAACTTCGTTTTAGTTTTATAATAAAACTCATAAGGGATAGGGAATGTTTTGAAATCATTCCCCTACAACCCTAAGATCGTGCTACAAGAAACCGCCACTCGCTAACTTTTTGATTGTGTTATTTTAAAAACGCTTTTGAGTATTTTTACAATTTTTATTTTTGTTCAGGCTGCCAAATGGTTTTTTCTGAAGGGGTGCTATCGGCTTCGTTTTGTAAAATTTGTTTTTTAGTTTCATGGCAAGCCACAAACAATAACGCTAAAATTACAGCTAAAAGAGAAATTCTCATTTCAAGCTCCTTTAAATATTAAAATGCTTACGATAATTATAAAGAAAAAGAGTTAAAAAAAGATTAATCTCTTTTTAACTAAGATCGTTGTTTTTTAAGCATGTCAGCGATTAAAAAAGCGAGTTCTAGGGCTTGAGTGGCGTTTAATCTTGGATCGCATTGCGTATAGTAATGGCAACTCAAACCCTCTTCAGTGATCGCTTGCGAGCCACCGATACATTCTGTAACATTCTCACCTGTCATTTCCAAATGAACCCCTGAAGCCAAACTCCCTTCAGCCCTATGGATTTCAAAAAAGCTTTTCACTTCATCCAACACGCTATCAAAAGCCCTTGTTTTAACCCCCAAACTGGTTTTAACCGTGTTGCCATGCATGGGATCAATGCTCCATAGAATATGGCGTTTTTCTTTCAACACCCCTTGTAAAAGTTTAGGCAAACGCTCTTTAATCATCTTAGAACCCATGCGCACGATCAAATTCAAACGCCCTTTAAGGTTGTGCGGGTTTAAAACATCGCACAATTCTAACACTTCGCTCACGCTCGCATTAGGCCCGATTTTCACGCCAATAGGGTTACAAACCCCCCTTAAAAACTCCACATGCGCGCCCTTAGGATCTCTTGTCCTTTCGCCAATCCACAGCATGTGTGCGGAGCAATCATAAAACTGGTTAGTCAAACTATCCTTACGCACCAAAGGCTCTTCATAATGGAGCAGTAACGCTTCGTGGCTGGTGTAAAATTCCACTTCCCTAAGAATAGGCGTTTTTTCTATCTCCACCCCGCATGCTCGCATAAACCCTAAAGCTTGCGTGATTCGGTCAGCGATTTGCTGGTATTTTTGCCCAAAGTCGTTGTTTTTGACAAAATCCAAATTGAAACGATGCACTTGCTCTAAATTGGCTAACCCGCCTTGAGCAAAAGCTCTGATAAGGTTTAAAGTCGCTACGCTTTGATGATAAGCTTTAAGCATTCTCTCAGGCTTTGGCTCTCTTTCTTTTTTGGAAATCCCATTGATAATATCCCCTCTGTAACTCAACACTTCTTCATTATCTAGCATTTCAGTCGCATTAGAGCGAGGCTTGGCAAATTGCCCGGCAATGCGCCCCACTTTCACGATCGGTATAGAGCCAGCAAAAGTTAAGACAATCGCCATTTGCATCATCACTTTAAACATGTCTCTAATCCGATTAGCGCTAAATTGAGAAAACGACTCCGCGCAATCGCCCCCTTGCAACAAAAACGCCTTATTGTCAATGACTTGGGCTAAACGCTCTTGCAAGTTCCTCGCTTCGCCAGCAAACACTAAAGGAGGGTAGGAGTGCAATTCTTTTTTGACCCTTTCTAATTCTTGCTTATCTTTGTAAGTGGGGTGTTGCTCTATCTTAAAAGAATGCCATGAAGTGGGCGACCAAGTTGTGTTTGACATTTCTACAATCCTTTATTAATCTTTTTTTAAGCGTTATTATAGCTTGTGCGGGTTAAATCGTGGATTTTAGAAAATAAATGCGTGCTAAAAACCACCCCCTAATCTCAAAAAACCCCAATCATAAAAAGCTTTATGCTACAATGAAAGCTCTTTAACACGATAAAAGGGCGGTTTAATAGCATGGCACAAGAAAAAGCGGTTCCAAGCGATCTCAAAAAGATCAATGCGTTTGATTTGCGTTGGATGGCGTCCTTATTTGGCACGGCGGTGGGGGCTGGGATTTTATTTTTGCCTATTAGAGCCGGTGGGCATGGGATATGGGCTATTGTGGTGATGAGCACGATCATTTTCCCTTTGACTTATCTAGGGCATAGGGCTTTGGCTTATTTCATAGGATCTAAAGATAGAGAAGACATTACCATGGTCGTTCGCTCTCATTTTGGCGCTCAATGGGGTTTTCTTATCACTTTGCTTTATTTCTTGGCGATTTATCCTATTTGCTTGGCTTATGGGGTGGGTATCACTAATGTGTTTGATCATTTTTTCACTAACCAGTTGCATTTAGCGCCTTTTCATCGGGGCTTACTGGCTGTGGTATTAGTCTCTTTAATGATGTTGGTGATGGTTTTTAACGCTACGATTGTTACACGCATTTGTAACGCTTTAGTGTATCCTTTATGCTTGATTTTATTGCTTTTTTCTTTGTATCTTATCCCTTATTGGCAAGGCGCTAATCTTTTTGTGGTGCCGAGCTTTAAAGAATTTG
The DNA here is from genome assembly GCF_006439795.1 of Helicobacter pylori. Classification (GTDB taxonomy): domain Bacteria; phylum Campylobacterota; class Campylobacteria; order Campylobacterales; family Helicobacteraceae; genus Helicobacter; species Helicobacter pylori_CR. The sequence goes on along the minus strand of NZ_VEYL01000004.1, from coordinate 22,552 downwards.
TGTTAGCGATTTGGCTAACCTTACCGGTGCTTGTGTTTTCGTTCAACCATAGCCCCATTATTTCAACCTTCACCCAAAATGTGGGAAAAGAATACGGCGCTTTCAAAGAGTATAAACTCAATCAAATTGAATTAGGGACATCGCTGATGCTTTTAGGGTTTGTGATGTTTTTTGTGTTTTCGTGCGTCATGTGCTTGAGTGCTGATGATTTTGCGAAAGCAAGGGAACAAAATATCCCCATTTTAAGCTATTTTGCTAACACTTTAAACAACCCTTTAATCAACTATGCGGGGCCTGTGGTGGCTTTTTTAGCGATTTTTTCATCTTTTTTTGGGCATTATTATGGGGCTAAGGAGGGTTTAGAAGGCATTATTATTCAAAGTTTAAAATTGAAAAAAGCTTCTAAAACCTTGAGCGTTAGCGTAACGATTTTTTTATGGCTGACTATCACGCTTGTGGCTTATATTAACCCTAATATCTTGGATTTTATTGAAAATTTAGGCGGCCCCATTATCGCGCTCATTCTGTTTGTGATGCCTATGATAGCTTTTTATAGCGTTTCTAGTTTGAAGCGTTTTAGAAATTTCAAAGTGGATATTTTTGTGTTTGTCTTTGGGAGCTTGACGGCTTTGAGCGTGTTTTTGGGACTATTTTAATGGCTAGTTTTTCTATTTTATCCATTTTTAAAATCGGCGTGGGACCTAGCTCTTCACACACTATAGGGCCTATGGAAGCGGGAGCGAGATTTTGCGAGTCATTAAAAGGCGTTTTAGAGCAGGTTGTGCGCGTTCAAATCACCTTGCATGGCTCATTAGCTTTAACCGGTAAAGGGCATTTGAGCGATGAGGCGGTTTTAATTGGCTTGCATGGTATTTACGCTAACGAATTGGAGGCAGCAACCAAAAAAGCCTTATTGCATGAAGCGCTTGAAAACAAAGTTTTAAAACTCGCTAACCAGCATCGCATTCATTTTGATTATTCTAAAGATTTGATTTTTGACAATAAACCTTTAGCCAGACACCAAAACGCCCTCATTTTAAAAGCTTTTAACGCTAAAAATGAGGTTTTAAAAGAAGAGACTTACTATTCTGTCGGTGGAGGGTTTGTCTATACTGAAAAAGAATTAGACAACTTGTCTGAAGAGGGTGGGAATGGAAGTATTGCCTATGATTTTTCAAGCGCTAAGGAATTGCTAGAATTATGCCAAAAACACCAAAAAAACATCGCTGAAATCGTGCGTTTGAGAGAAAACGCCCTCAAAAACCGCCCTGATGCAACGATGGCTAAAATTTATCATGCGATGCTTGAGTGTTATGATAATGGGGCTAATTCTAAAGAAATGTATCTGCCCGGTTCTTTGAGGGTAACACGATTGGCCCCAAGCATCAAGGCGCGCCTAGAAAAACACCCCACAAGCGGGAAAGACCCCTTAGCATTGATTGATTACATTTCGCTTTACGCTCGCGCCATTGCTGAAGAAAACGCTAGCGGAGGAAAGGTGGTAACCGCCCCCACTAATGGAGCGTGCGCGGTGGTGCCAAGCGTGCTTTTATACGCCAAAAACCATTTGTTTGAAAATTTATCGCAAAAGGCTATTAATGATTTTTTACTCACCAGTGCGGCGATTGGCTATCTTTACAAAAAAAACGCTTCCTTGAGCGGAGCAGAAGCGGGGTGTCAGGCTGAAATTGGTGTGGCAAGCTCTATGGCTGCGGGGGGGTTAGCCTATTTGTGCCAAGCGACCACGCAACAGGTTTTGATCGCTAGTGAAATCGCTATGGAGCACCATTTAGGATTGACATGCGATCCGGTGGGGGGCTTGGTGCAAATCCCTTGCATTGAACGCAATGTTTTAGGGGCGATTAAAGCGATCAGCGCTTCTAAATTAGCCTTAGAAGATGAATACAAGCCTAAAGTGAGCCTAGATGAAGTGATTGCTACGATGTATGCGACCGGAAAAGACATGAATGAAAAATACAAAGAGACTTCGTTAGGGGGGTTAGCCAAAACCTTAAAATGCTAAGGGATAGCCCTCAACTTTTAGGGCTTTAAATTCAAAATAAAAAGGCTTTGTTTTTAACAAACACAAATAAGTCTCTTCCAACTTTAATGTCCTTCAAAAATTTTTAAAAAATAGGGTTTTAAAGCGTTATTGCATCGTTTTGGATTTCATTTTGTAGTAAAAAGTTTATTTAAAACTCATAAGGGGATAGGAGGCCTTTTGAAATAACTCTCCCCAACCCCAAAACTCCCCATAACCCTATAAAAGCGTGTCATGAGAAACTATCGCTTGGCTTACGCAGGTTCTTTTATTTTGATGGCAAAAACACTCAAAGGCATCAATTTGATTACCGATACTCCATTAAAATTTTTATAGGCTTTATAAAATGCGTTGGAATGTCTTAAGGTTATGATTAACTCTATCAACCGCTGTATTTCAAAGATTTTTGCGTAACAATACCTTAAGCTTACCGCAAAAAAGCCAAAAAGCTTAAAGTCTAAAGATTTTAAAAAAGCGGTGGTTTTTAAAAAAGATAGTCCTAACACAAGACGGAGTGATAGGGAGCTAAAAGCCTAAAAAGGAGTGTTTAAGAAACTTATTTAAAGCCCCCTACTCAAAGGTAAGCTAAATATTTTACTATTTTTCAGACTTATTAGAGTCGCTAATTTGTTTTTCAAACTCTTGTTGCAAGGCTTATTGTTGTTTTTCTTTCTTTGAAAGGCGGCGTTTTTTCTTGGGCTTTTTCTCTTTTTTTGAAGAAGCCTCTGGCTCTTTTGAAGCTGTTTCTTTGAGCACGTTAGCGTTAGTCGTAGGATCTAGATCCGGATTAGAAGCATCCTGTGTTTTTTTAGAAGAGCTTATAAATTCAGGGCTATCAGTATGGTTTTGAATCTCCCCACTGCTCCTCTTTTGAAACGCTGCCTTAGTTTCTTTCTCAGCTTGATCTTCCATTTTCTTAAAAGTGGCTGCATCCAGTTTTCTAGCCTTTTCTTTTTGACTCACCCTAACCATGCTGATCAAATATTTGATATACCCATCATACATATCCCCAAACTGCTCATGCAAAGCCCCAAAATCCGAGCCTTTGTAAAGCCAGTTAAACAAAGGGAGTGAAAGCTCTGTCCCTAAGTCTTTAAGCACATGTTTATAAAACTTCTCCCTGTCATTCACCACAAAAGAAACCTTGCCATTTCTATGTTCATAATAACAAATCTTTTGATCCACACAACTTTCCAAACTCCCCTTAAAGAAAGCTCCAAAAGCGGATAAGTCGCCCTTACTCATCTTGGTTTCAGAATACTGGTTAAAATTCTTCACGCGCTCTTTTTCCAAATTAACCATGCTCTTTAAAACCCTCTTGCGGTCTTTTTTCACATTCCCTGTGGAGCTTTCAGAAAACATAACATTGGGATCAATCGTAGTGTCAATAGTGGCAGAATCCGTTTCTGCTCTCAACAAAAAAGTCGTAGCTACTAAAAAAAATAAAATCCGTTTCACACCAAACTCCTAATTAATATACAGTCGCAACAAAAATAGACATTGTTCTTCATAAAAGCTCTCTTTTGAAATTTTCTTCTATTGATAAAAACCACCTAGAGTTCAAGCTGTTTTGGCCGTCTTAAAATACAGACTTTCAAAGGGTCTTTACTATTGGGTATGATACCATAGATATCCAAAAAATACAAACACTCCAAAAACTTTAACTCTAAAAAATTGGTATGCCTTTCACGGCTAAAGGGTTTTAAGAGTAGCAAAGCCCACCCACCAAGCAATAGCCTCTATTTTAAGTGCCCAAACGCTATGGTAGAATTATAACAAAAAACGCCTTATATCCCCATAGCCAAAAGCTAGGGACTTACGGCGTGGTTTTACAAAAATCAAAAAGTTAGCACACCCTAAGCGTTAATGCTCATGATGGCTTGGTTTTTTGCCTTTTTTTTCCTTTTTTTCATGATCATGAAAAGGACCTTCACATGCGCAATCGTGCAAATCTAGCCCCTCTTCACGATATTCTTTCATGGTCATTGTTTTCTTTTTGTTAGCAATCACTTCAAGAATTTCTTTTTTACGCTTGTTGCGATCTTCTTGGCTTAAAGAAGCTAAATTTTTATCCATCGCTTTCTTAAAATCCGCTTTATATTTTTTACGCTCTTCTTCTTTCATCACTGCTAATCGCTTATTGATTTCTGTGCGAAACTCTGGAACTTCGCTAGGAGCAACTTTCCCTGCTTGCTCTAATAGTTGCTTGTCATCCATGCTCTTAAAATCGCTCGCATTCAAAAAAAGCCCCAAAAAAGTCCCTGTAAATAATAAAGAAAACGCCAATTTTTTCATCAAATGCTCCCAATTCAAAAATAAAAGACAAATTCTATCATTTGATTGATTAAAGATAACTTATAGCGCTTTAACAGCGAATTGATTTTTAGATTTTATGATCAGCGCTCCGTTAAAACAGCCAACCTAATATCCCCTATCATCATTTTCAAAAATAATCAATTCATTTTTGATTTTTCAAAGACTTGTTTGCGTGCTATTGCCGGTAAGTTCAATTGCTTGTAAGGATTGCGCTTTAATTTTTAGCAAGCAGCCATATTGATTTTTTAAAGCCTTTGATACAAGAAAACTATAAAAGGCCATAAAGAGCAAAAGCCCTTTTCTATGCCCCCATAAGATTAGCCCTAAAACACCTTAAAAGCTCACAATGTAACGCCAATAAAAGGCATAGGGGCGGTGAAAGGTGAATCTATAAGTAGTCCCTTCAGGCACATTATCCGCACTAGCGGTATAATAATTGTTGCGAATAGTTTGGATTTTCAAGCCAATTTCAAAACCTTGGTGTTTAGTGCCTAAGCGGATCCCACCATTAACTAAGACCTGGAAATTTGATGGGTGGAAACTCCCTTGGTATTCATTCGCTAAGTCCTTAAAATAATAGTTTGTTGGACCCCAAGAGGTACCACCAATCGCAACGCCCAAGAAAAACCCAAAATGCAAGTTCTCACGATTGAAAATAGCCGGGTTAAACAACACATCTGTGCCAGCCCCATAGCCAAACATGAAACTTTGAGAACCCTTGCGAGCGTCTCTCATGCCATAATCGTTATAAGTGTAATACTTATAATAAGAGCTTGCAAAATCAAAGAATCCGTAATAACGCATTCCAAACTGTGGGGCTTTCTTAAAAAAATGCTTATACCCCACAACAAATCCAAAACCATTGATAGCGTATTGTTGGTTGCTTAAGCCTTTATACCCACGAGTCCCTAGAGCGCCATGAGTAAGCCCTCCTGTAGGGTTTGACGCTGTAGGCATGTTAGGCGTGTTAGAGCCATAAGCCCCACTTTGATTACCATTACAATTCCCATGGGAACAATTTTGAGCGGTAGTGCTAAGCATACCCAACTGGTAATCAATCCCTATAAAAGCAGCATTTCTTTCACCTTTTTTTGTAGGGCTAGTCTTAATAGCTTTTTCTTGCTTAGGGGTCTCTGCTGACAACAAGCTCGTCATTGCTAGAGAGATAGCACCTACTATAACAGATTTCTTCATGTATTCCTTCCTTCTACATTTTCTCTACTTGAGTTCTAAATGCTACATTCTACTATAAAATTGCTTTCTTTTTGATTAAATATAGCGATTGAATGAGAATAAATTGAAACAAAAATCAATTTTAGGAACTTTTTAGTAAAAATTCCTAAATCCTCTCACCTTTTTTAGGCTAAAACTAAAACCTAACAGCCAATAGAGATTAAAGATGCTCTTTCACGCTCTCTAACACGCTCTTAAAGGCTTGCATGTCATTCATCGCCATGTCCGCTAAAACCTTGCGGTCTAATTCAATGTTAGCCACTTTTAGGGCATGCATGAAGCGCGAATAACTTGTATTGTGCATTCTGCAAGCCGCATTGATCCTTACCACCCACAAACTCCTGAATTCTCTTTTCTTTTGTTTGCGATCCCTAAAGGCGTAATACATGCTTCTTTCAAGCTGTTCTTTAGCCTTTCTAAAATGCTTTCTTCTGCCACTATAAAACCCTCTAGCGAGTTTTAAGACTTTTTTATGGCGCCTTCTGCGCACAACGCCTGTTTTAACTCTCATTTCTTTACCTTTCTTTTTAAAATATTTTTAGGTGCGTTTTTAAAACGACTTTCCCTTAAACAAGGGGATTAACTCCACTTTCTAATCAGCATTCTTAAGCCCTGCAAAGCAACGACATGACAGAATGCGCGTTAGTGTGATGCACATGTTTTGGCGCGTTTAGATTGGCTTTACGCTTAGGGCTTTTTTTAGTCAAAATATGGCTTTTAAAAGCACTGCCGCGCTTAATCAAGTTTTTTTTAACTTTGAAACGCTTAGACGCGCCACGATTAGTCTTCATTTTTGGCATGATTTTCTCCTTTCATAAGGTTAATACGATTAAAAGGCGGGTTATTTTCTTTGGTTTTCTTTTCGTTTTTGGGGGCTTCTTTAGCCTTAGGCACAAACATCCACGAAACAAAACGCCCCTCGGTTTTTGGCTCTTTTTCAGGGTTGGCTAAATCTTGCATCATCGTTTGGACTCTAAAAAGCACATCAAGCCCAGCTTTTGAGTTTTGACTCTCCCTACCCTTTAAAACCACTTTGAATTTGACATGCTTGTTGGATTCAATAAATTCTCTCGCATGCTTGACTTTGTAGTTAATATCGTTTTGCGCGATTTGAGTGGAAAGCTTGATCTCTTTGATTTCAATTTGCTTTTGCTTTTTCTTGGCTTCCTTGATTTTCTTTTCATTTTGGTAGCGGAATTTATTATAATCCATCACCTTACACACGGGAGGTTTCGCGCTCGCTGAAATCAAAACCAAATCCAAACCTAAATTTTGAGCGATATTGAGCGCTTCTTTGGAAGAAATGATCCCATACACTTCGCCATTATCGCCCACGCAACGCACTTCTTTAAAATTAATGTCTCCGTTTAACAACACTTCGTTTCTACTCAAAAACTAACCTCTTGCATCTTAGATTCAACCATGTTTAAAAACTCCTTTAAGGGCATTTTATATTGAGCTTGTTTTTCTCTGTCTCTAATGGATAGAATTTCGGTCTCCACTTCCTCATTCCCTAACACTAAAATCATAGGGATTTTTTGCTTTTCGGCTAATCGCACCTTTTTATTCAAGCTGTCGTTTTTATCCAGCACTTCTACAAAAATATCGCGCTTTTTTAATTCCTCTTTTAATTTCAAAGCAAAAACATGATGCTCTTCGTTAATGGGGATGAGAGCGATTTGAGTGGGCGCGACAAAGAAAGGGAAATTCCCCCCAAAATGCTCGCTCAAAATCGCAATAAACCTTTCAAACGAGCCTAAAATCGCTCTGTGGATCATCACAGGCTGTTCAGCATGATTACGCTCATTAGTGAAAGCGAGCTTGAAGCGTTCAGGCAAATTCATATCCACTTGAATCGTGCCGCACTGCCATTTACGCTTTAAAGCGTCAGTGATTTTAATGTCAATCTTAGGCCCATAGAAAGCCCCTCCCCCCTCATCAATCTTGTAATCAATGCGGTGCTCTTTTAGGGCTTCTTTTAAAGCGTTAGTGGCCTTTTCCCAAACTTTATCATCGCCTATGGATTTAGCCGGCCTTGTGGATAATTCCATTTCATAGCTAAAATCAAACGCTTGCATGATTTTATGCGTAAAATCTAAAATCGCACTCACTTCGCTTTGGATCTGTTCAAAAGAGCAAAAAATATGTGCATCATCTTGGGTAAATTCCCTCACCCTTAAAAGCCCATGCAACACGCCGCTTTTTTCATGCCGATGCACCACGCCGTATTCATAAAACCTTAAAGGCAAATCTCTGTAGCTGTGTAAAGCGTTCTGATAGACTTTAATATGCCCCACGCAATTCATAGGCTTTATGCCGTATTCTTGCTCATCAATCGTGGTGAAATACATGTTTTCTTTATAGTTGTCATAATGCCCGCTGATTTTCCACACATCGCTCTTTAAAATCTCAGGACCTTTAACCGGCTCATAACCTCTTAAAAGTAACGCTTTGCTCAATAAATCTTCAATGCGTTTTCTGAGCCTTGCCCCTTTAGGCAGCCATAAAGGTAAGCCTGCCCCTATCTCATCATCAAAGCTAAAAAGCCCTAGCTCCACACCTAGCTTTCTGTGATCTCGTTTTTTCGCTTCTTCTATTTGGAAAAGATAGTCTTTTAAACCCTCTTTGGTGGCAAAAGCGATGCCATAGATTCTAATGAGCATTTCATTGTTTTCATCGCCACCCAAATAAGCCCCGGCCAATTTAGTGAGCTTGAAATGGTTTAAAAAACGGGTGTTTGGGAGGTGAGGCCCCTTACACAAATCTTCAAACTCGCCTTGTTGGTACACGCCAAATATATCGCCACTGATTTTACTCATCACCGCATGCTTTAATTCATCACCCTTAAAACGCTCCAAGGCTTGCTCTCTGGTTAAAACCTCTTTAGTGATAGCGAGCTTTGACTTCGCAAATTCTTTCATTTTCGCTTCAATTTTAGGCAAATCCTCTTCGCTGATTTTTGAAGCGGTTTTGAAATCGTAATAAAACCCCTCTTCTACCACAGGGCCTACAAAAAATTTCGCATCCGGATAAAGGGCTTTCAAGCTTTGCGCGAGCAAATGTGCGCATGAATGCCTGATCACTTCTAAAGCCAAAGGCGAATCATCAAAATATATCGGCTCTGTCCCTTTTAACGCTTTAACCCCATCGCTCAGCCCTAAGACTTTCGCGCTCTCTAAATCTATTATTTGCTCGTCTTTATAAACAGCAATCAGTTCCGCACTCATTTTTTAAAACTTATGTTTCCTTTCTTTGAATACTTTTTCAATATTTTTTCAATGCTTTTAGCAATCCTTTGAGCCAAACCCGCATTGCACTTGCGAATCCACTTTCTCAGCCTTAGGGTCGTTCATAGGCTTTAAACACGCTTGTAAAAACACCATACAAAACAAATTCAACAATAACCGCCTATACAAAACCACCCTTTCTATTCAAAAATACCTAACTAACCGCTTATTATACAATAAAATCATAAACCAAAAAAATACACCCCTTATTAACAAAGCTTAGAATACAAACTGGCTAAAACTAAAGCTCTATCATGCTATCATTATTATATTTTTGTTTTAAGAGACTTAATGATCATTTTAAGGGAGTTTTGTGCGATATATCAAGTTTTTCAAAGAGTTGAACAATAAGAATGTGAATCTGGTTGGGGGCAAGAACGCTAGCATTGGCGAGATGTTTCAAGAATTAGTGCCAATTGGGATTAAAGTGCCTGATGGCTTTGCGATCACCAGCGAAGCGTATTGGTATCTTTTAGAGCAAGGGGGGGCTAAACAAAAAATCATAGAACTTTTAGAAAATGTAGATGCCACCGAAATTGATGTGTTAAAAATCCGCTCCAAACAAATCAGAGAGCTTATTTTTGGCACGCCTTTTCCTAGCGATTTGAGAGATGAGATTTTTCAAGCTTATGAGATTTTAAGCCAGCAATACCACATGAAAGAAGCCGATGTGGCGGTAAGGAGTTCCGCTACTGCAGAAGATTTGCCGGACGCTTCTTTTGCCGGGCAGCAAGACACTTATTTAAACATTAAGGGTAAAACAGAATTGATCCACTATATCAAATCCTGTTTAGCGTCGCTTTTTACCGATAGGGCGATTAGTTATAGAGCGAGTCGTGGGTTTGATCATTTAAAAGTCGCGCTGAGCGTGGGGGTGCAAAAAATGGTGCGAGCGGATAAAGGCAGCGCGGGCGTGATGTTTTCTATTGACACTGAAACCGGTTTTAAAGACGCGGTGTTTATCACTTCAGCGTGGGGGTTGGGCGAAAATGTGGTGGGCGGCACGATAAACCCTGATGAATTTTATGTGTTTAAGCCCACTTTAGAACAAAACAAACGCCCCATTATCAAGCGGCAGCTCGGCAATAAAACGCAAAAAATGGTCTATGCCCCAAGGGGTAGCGAACACCCCACTAGAAACATTAAAACCACCAAAAAAGAATGGCAATCCTTTTCATTGAGCGATGAAGATGTGCTGATTTTAGCCAAATACGCCGTTGAAATTGAAAAACATTACTCTAAAGAAGCCAAACAATACCGCCCCATGGATATAGAATGGGCTAAAGATGGCGAGAGCGGGGAAATCTTTATCGTTCAAGCGCGCCCAGAAACCGTTCAAAGCCAAAAAACCAAAGAAGAAAGTCAAGTCTTTGAAAAATTCAAATTCAAAAACCCTAACGAAAAAAAAGAAATTATCTTACAAGGCAGAGCGATTGGGAGTAAAATTGGCTCAGGGAAAGTGCGCATTATCAATGATTTGGAGCACATGAATTCTTTTAAAGAGGGCGAAATTTTAGTTACGGATAACACCGACCCAGATTGGGAGCCTTGCATGAAAAAAGCGAGCGCGGTTATCACTAATCGTGGAGGGCGCACTTGCCATGCCGCTATTGTGGCGAGAGAAATTGGCGTGCCAGCCATTGTTGGGGTGAGCGGGGCGACTGATAGCCTTTATACCGGCATGGAAATCACGGTTTCTTGCGCTGAGGGTGAAGAGGGCTATGTGTATGCAGGCATTTATGAGCATGAAATTGAAAGGGTGGAGCTTTCTAACATGCAAGAAACGCAAACAAAAATTTACATTAACATTGGAAACCCTGAAAAAGCCTTTGGCTTTTCTCAGCTCCCTAATCACGGCGTAGGGCTAGCCAGAATGGAAATGATTATTTTAAATCAAATCAAAGCCCACCCTTTAGCCTTAGTGGATTTGCACCACAAAAAAAGCGTGAAAGAAAAAAATGAAATTGAAAACCTCATGGCAGGCTATGCTAACCCTAAAGATTTTTTTGTGAAAAAAATCGCTGAAGGCATTGGCATGATCAGCGCAGCGTTTTACCCTAAACCTGTGATTGTGAGAACGAGCGATTTCAAATCCAATGAATATATGCGCATGCTTGGCGGCTCTAGCTATGAGCCTAATGAAGAAAACCCCATGCTTGGCTATAGGGGGGCTAGTCGGTATTATTCAGAGAGCTATAATGAAGCGTTTTCGTGGGAGTGTGAAGCCTTAGCGTTAGTGAGGGAAGAAATGGGCTTGACAAATATGAAAGTGATGATCCCCTTTTTGCGAACCATTGAAGAGGGTAAAAAAGTCCTAGAAATCTTAAGAAAAAACAATTTAGAATCCGGTAAAAACGGGCTTGAAATTTATATCATGTGCGAATTACCGGTGAATGTCATTTTGGCTGATGATTTCTTAAGCTTGTTTGATGGCTTTTCTATTGGCTCTAATGATTTAACCCAGCTCACTTTAGGCGTGGATAGAGACAGCGAATTAGTCAGCCACGTCTTTGATGAAAGGAATGAAGCGATGCTAAAAATGTTTAAAAAAGCGATTGAAGCTTGTAAAAGGCACAACAAATATTGCGGGATTTGCGGGCAAGCCCCAAGTGATTACCCTGAAGTAACAGAGTTTTTAGTCAAAGAGGGCATCACTTCCATTTCTTTAAACCCTGATAGCGTAATCCCCACTTGGAACGCTGTAGCCAAGTTAGAAAAAGAATTGAAAGACCATGGCTTAACTGCGCATTGATAATAATAAAGGGGTTGATCTAACTTGAGTGGATTTTTTCGTATTAGTTTCTATGATATAGTTTTGATGTCTAGGATTGTTTTTTGAAAAAAGGTTGGTAATGGAATCAGTAAAAACAGGAAAAACAAATAAAGTTGGCAAAAACACAGAGATGGCTAACACAAAGACAAATAAAGGGACTCATTTTAAGCAAGTGAGTGCCATTACAAATACGCTCCGATCAATTGGTGGGATTTTTACAAAAATTGCAAAGAAAGTTAGAGAACTTGTGAAAAAACATCCCAAGAAAAGCAAGGTAGCGTTAGTAATATTAACCCATGTTGCTTGCAAGAGAGCAAAAGAATTAGACGATAAAGTCCAAGATAAATCCAAACAAGCTGAAAAAGAGAATCAAATCAATTGGTGGAAATATTCAGGATTAACCATAGCGACAAGTTTATTATTAGCCGCTTGTAATGCTGGTGATATTGATAAACAAATAGAACTAGAACAAGAAAAACAAAAGGCAAATAAGAGTGGGATAGAACTCGCTAATAGTCAAATAAAAGCAGAACAAGAAAGACAGAAAACAGAACAAGAAAGGCAAAAGACAAATAAGAGTGGGATAGAACTCGCTAATAGTCAAATAAAAGCAGAACAAGAAAGACAGAAAACAGAACAAGAAAGGCAAAAGACAAATAAGAGTGGGATAGAGTTAGAACAGCAAAGACAGAAAACAGAACAAGAAAAACAAAAGACAATTAATACACAAAGAGATTTAATTAAAGAACAGAAAGATTTCATTAAAGAAACAGAACAAAATTGCCAAGAAAAACATGGTCAATTATTTATTAAAAGAACAAGAATTAAGACCGGTATTACTACCGGTATTGCTATAGAAATAGAAGCTGAATGCAAAACCCCTAAACCTGCAAAAACAAACCAAACCCCTACCCAGCCAAAACACCTTCCAAACTCCAAACAACCCCACTCTCAAAGAGAATCAAAAACGCAAGAGCTTGTAGCTTATTTGCAAAAAGAATTAGAATCTCTTCCCTATTCACAAAAAGCTATCGCTAAACAAGTGAATTTCTATAAACCAAGTTCTATCGCTTATTTAGAACTAGACCCTAGAGATTTTAAGGTTACAGAAGAATGGCAAAACGAAAACCTGAAAATACGCTCTAAAGCTCAAGCTAAAATGCTTGAAATGAGAAACCCACAAGCCCACCCTTCAACCTCTCAAAGCTTTTCAATCCTTCAAAACATCGTTGCTGATATTAGTAAAGAAATAGAAGCGTCTGCTAACACTACAAAAAAAGCAGAAAAAGTGGGTTATGGTTATAGTAAAAGGATGTAGCACTTAAAAACATTAAGTTTTTAATTATCTGTCGGCTTTTGAGATCATTTTTATGGTATTTTACAAATGGAGGTTAAAACGCACAATAAAACTCCAAAGAGCCGACTTCTTTAATCGTAATTTGCTTATGGTTTAATAAAGTTTCTAAATGCTTAAAGGTGTTAGGATCTAGTATTAGGGGAGCTTCTTCTGCGCTTAAAGGGCGCCTGGAAATTAAAGCGAGCAATTCGTCTATACCGCAAGAAATCAATTTTTTGGCTTGGGCAATAGATCGTTTAGGCAAACTCACGCAAAGCCCTTCAAAAAATAAAGAGCATTTTAATAATTCGTCTTCGCTTAATTTAGGGGCTTTAAAGCTTGAGGGCCTGTCTATGGTGCTTAAATCCACTCTAGAGACATTGATTTTTTTTAAAAAGTCAGCGATGAGTTTTAAGTTGTTCGCGCTATCATTCACGCCCTTAATTAACAGCACTTCAGCCACCAGTTGCCCTTGATAAATTTGAGAAAAGCACAAAATCCCCTCTAAAATCTTGTTAATGTCTTTAGAATAGGGCTTATCCACTCTTTCAAAGGCTTTCAAATCAATAGCGTCTAAAGAAAATTTAACGATGTCAAATTCCTTTAAGGCTTGCTGGACTTTTGGCTCATAAAAGAGTGAGCCGTTGCTTAAAATCAAAGTTTTAACGCCCTTTAAAAAAGGCTTGACGCTTTGGATAAGCTCTAATAAATGAGGGTATAGAGTGGGTTCGCCATTAGCGGTAATGGTTAAAACATCAATGGGGGTGGTGAGGTTGTTTAGGGCGTTTTGAATGGCGTTAATCAAGGTTTCTACTTTTATCACTTCTTCCATGCACTCAATGGGCTTGGCTTTACCCAACTCGCAATAAATGCAATTGTAATTGCATTGTTTTTTAGAGGGCGATAGATCCACGCCCAAAGACTTCCCAAAACGCCTAGATAAAATGGGTCCAAAAACGACAGGAAGATTTTCTTTAGCCATCATCTTCCTCTAAAAACACGCGCTCTTTGCATTGGATGCATTCATGCGCCTTTTTTTTGCGATAGATTCTTTCACTCATTAAATAATGGCATTTTTCACAACGCTTGTTGATGGGCTTATGGTTGGATAAAAAATTGCATTTAGGGTAGTTGTTACAGCCATAAAACGAGCCTTTCTTGCTCCTTTTTAAGGCAATATCCCCCCCGCATTCTGGGCATTTCACGCCTTCTATGATTTCTTTTGCGTTAGGGGTGTTTTTTAACGATTTGGTGTTTTTGCATTCTGGGTAGTTGTTGCAAGCTAAAAACGCCCCTTTTCTGCTGAATTTTTGCACCATTTCCCCTCCGCATTTTTCGCACGATTCTTGCTTGGCTCCATCGTTGGCGTTTTCAGTTTGTTTGACATATTTGCATTTAGGGTAATTGTTGCAAGCGATAAACTCCCCATAACGGCTATTTTTTTTGACCAATTCCCCACCGCATTTAGGGCATGATTGGCCGGTTTTTTCATGCACTTTTTGAGAGATGATATTCTTTTTCCCGGCTTCAATTTTATCCATAAAAGGGTAGTAAAAGTCCTTTAAGACTTGCTGATAGTCGGCTTTATTTTGAGCGATATTGTCCAGTTCCTCTTCTAAAGAAGCGCTGAATTTGGAATCCACGATTTCTTCAAAATGCTTTTCTAAAATTTCTATCACCTTAAAAGCGCTCTCTAAAGCACTGATTTGCTTTTTTTCTACCTTGATGTAGTCTCTGTGTTGTAAGAGGGAAATCGTTGGGGCGTAGGTGCTGGGCCTGCCTATGCCTAAACTTTCTAAAACTTTAATCAAGCTTGCTTCTGAATAGCGCACTGGAGGTTCTGTAACATGGGCGTTGCTCTCTAGTTTTTCTAATTTAATGGGGTCATTTTCTTTCAAACTGGGGAGCAATTTGTCCTTATCGTCATTGCCTAAAATTTTATAATAGCCATCAAAAAGGAGTTTTCTGCCACTCGCTTTAAACTCGCCTTTTTCGCAAGCCACAACCACGCTTTGGCTTTCAAAAAGAGCGTCTTGCATTTGAGAAGCTAAGAAGCGTTTGTAAATTAAAGTATAGAGCTTTAATTCTTCAGGCTTAAGGTAGTCTTTTAAAGCGTTTGGCTCTAAAATAATAGAAGTGGGCCTGATCGCTTCATGGGCTTCTTGGGCGTTTTTATTCTTGCTGGAATAGACTTTGGCTTTAGGGGGTAAGTAGTCTTTGCCATAGTCTTTTAAAATCTTATTCCTCGCTTCTTCTAAAGCTTCTTTAGCGATATTCAAGCTATCGGTCCTCATGTAAGTGATCACCCCCATAACCCCTTGCGGGGTGGCTACGCCCTCATACAATTTTTGAGCGATACTCATGGTTTTTGTGGGCGAAAAGCCTAAAAGACTGGAAGCGCTTTGCTGTAAAGTGGAAGTCATGAAAGGGGGCGGTGTGGGGGATTTTTTAGATTTTTTAATAATACTAGAAATAGCGTAGCTTTCTTTTTCTAATTCGTTTTTAATCTCTTGAGCTTTTTTTTCATCAATGAGTTCTTGAGCTTTGAGTTTGTTGCCTTTATAACTAATGAGTTGCGCTTCTAAATGCGACTCAAAATAAGCGTCTAGCGTGAAGTAGGTTAAAGGCTTAAAGGCTTTGATCTCCCTTTCTTTATCAACCACAAGCTTTAAAGCCGCGCTCTGCACCCGCCCAGCGCTCAAACCTTTAATGATTTTTGATGAAATCAACGAGCTGAGCTTAAAACCCACGATCCGATCTAAAAAGCGTCTGGCTTGTTGGGCATTGACCTTAGACATGTCAATTTGTCGTGGGGTTTTTAGAGCGTTTAAAATCGCATTTTGCGTGATCTCATGAAAAACAATCCTAGGATAGCTCTCCAATTTCCCCCCAATCAAGCATGCCACATGATAGCCTATCGCTTCCCCTTCTCTGTCTTCATCGGTAGCGATGTAGGTGGTAGATGCCTTTTTAGAAAGCTCTATGATCTGTTTGACAAGCTCTTTATGGTCTTTATCCACGACATAGTTAGGAGTGAAGCCTGTTTCATCAATCTTAATGCCTAAAGCGAATTTGGATAAATCCCTAACATGCCCTTTAGAGGCGATGACTTCGTAATTTTTATCCAAAAAATTTTTAATGGTTTTGGCTTTTGCAGGGGATTCTACAATAATAAGGTGCTTCATTGAACGCCTTTAATGAAATGTTTATACCTATTAGGAATGATTGTAGCATAGAATTTTGACTGAACGCCCTATTAAACCATAAAAACGATAACAGCACTAAAAATCAAAGAGTTGGAACACCCTTTGCTTGATTAACAGCAAATATCTATGCAAAGGATGCAAACATGAGTTTTAGGATAAATACCAATATCGCCGCTTTAACTTCTCATGCGGTAGGGGTTCAAAACAACAGAGACCTTTCAAGCTCGCTTGAAAAGTTAAGCTCAGGGCTTAGGATCAATAAAGCCGCTGATGATTCTAGCGGGATGGCGATCGCTGATAGCTTAAGGAGTCAAAGCGCGAATTTGGGTCAAGCGATCCGCAACGCTAATGACGCTATTGGTATGGTTCAAACCGCTGATAAAGCGATGGATGAGCAAATCAAAATCTTAGACACCATTAAAACCAAAGCCGTTCAAGCCGCTCAAGACGGGCAAACTTTAGAAAGCCGAAGAGCGCTCCAGAGCGATATTCAAAGGTTGTTAGAAGAACTAGACAATATCGCTAACACCACAAGCTTTAACGGCCAACAAATGCTTTCAGGAAGTTTTTCTAACAAAGAATTCCAAATTGGTGCGTATTCTAACACCACGGTTAAAGCGTCTATTGGCTCAACGAGTTCGGATAAAATTGGGCATGTGCGCATGGAAACTTCTTCTTTTAGCGGTGCAGGCATGCTCGCTAGCGCGGCGGCGCAAAACTTGACTGAAGTGGGATTGAATTTCAAACAAGTCAATGGCGTGAATGATTATAAGATTGAAACCGTGCGCATTTCTACGAGCGCTGGCACAGGGATTGGAGCGTTAAGCGAAATCATCAATCGTTTTTCTAACACCTTAGGCGTTAGGGCGTCTTATAATGTCATGGCCACCGGCGGCACTCCCGTGCAATCAGGAACTGTTAGGGAGCTTACCATTAATGGCGTAGAAATTGGAACCGTGAATGATGTGCATAAAAACGACGCTGACGGGAGGTTGACTAATGCCATTAACTCTGTCAAAGATCGCACCGGCGTGGAAGCGAGCTTGGATATTCAAGGGCGCATTAATTTGCACTCCATTGATGGGCGCGCGATTTCTGTGCATGCAACGAGCGCGAGCGGTCAGGTTTTTGGGGGAGGGAATTTTGCAGGGATTTCTGGGACACAGCATGCGGTGATTGGGCGCTTAACCTTGACCAGAACCGACGCTAGAGACATCATTGTGAGCGGTGTGAATTTTAGCCATGTGGGCTTTCATTCCGCTCAAGGGGTGGCAGAATACACCGTGAATTTGAGAGCGGTTAGGGGTATTTTTGATGCGAATGTGGCTTCAGCAGCCGGAGCGAACGCTAATGGCGCGCAAGCGGAGACCAATTCTCAAGGTATAGGGGCTGGGGTAACAAGCCTTAAAGGGGCGATGATTGTGATGGATATGGCAGATTCTGCGCGCACGCAATTAGACAAGATCCGCTCGGATATGGGTTCGGTGCAAATGGAATTGGTTACAACCATTAATAATATTTCTGTAACCCAAGTGAATGTTAAAGCGGCTGAATCTCAAATCAGAGATGTGGATTTTGCTGAAGAGAGCGCAAACTTTTCTAAATACAATATTTTGGCGCAAAGCGGGAGTTTTGCTATGGCGCAAGCGAATGCGGTGCAACAAAATGTCTTAAGGCTTTTACAATAACAGCCCTTTTAATTCAAAGGGGCGTTAGCCCTTTTTTATAAGCTATTTTTATAAGTTAGAATGATGGATATTTATCAAAAAAACTTACAAGCTCTTTTCAAAAAAGACCCTCTTTTGTTCGCAAAGCTCAAAGCCGTTAAAGAAAACAAAAAATACGAAGTGTTTTTAGGGAATGATAGCGCGAATTTCAACCTCTTAGATAAAGAAACAAACACGCCCTTATTTGAAAAAAGCCCGCTAGATTCAAGCTTAGAGCTATACAAAAATAGCGAAATTTACATGCTTTATCCTTATTTGTATTATTTTGGCTTGGGTAATGGGGTGTTTTATCGCTTGCTTTTAGGTAATGGCAATTTAAAACGCTTGGTGGTCATTGAGCCTGAAATAGAAATTATTTTCATTGTGCTGAATCTCTTGGATTTTTCCACTGAGATTTTAGAAAATCGTTTGATTTTATTGCATGCAAGTTTTTGCAATTACAACATGATCGCTTCATTGTTTGATATGGATAAAAAGTCTCGTTTATACGCAAGAATGTATGATTTAAAACTTTTTAACGCTTATTATGAACGATACTCTAATCAAATGATAGAAATCAACCAGCATTTCATCCGCGCTTTAGAGCATGGCGCTATTAGCGTAGGCAATGATGCTAAAGACGCGCTCATAGGCATCAAACAGCATGCCGCTAATTTGCCTGAAGTCATCAAAAGCCCTAGTTTAGTGGATTTTGTGAACGCTTTAAAAAACAGAGACACCGCCATTATTGTTTCAACCGGGCCCAGTTTGAACAAACAACTCCCCCTTTTAAAAGAAATCGCTCCTTACGCCACGCTTTTTTGCATAGACGCTTCTTTCCCTATTTTGGCTAAAGCCGGTATCAAGCCTGATATTGTGCTGTCTTTAGAAAGGGTGGATTTAACGGCGAAATTTTACGAAGAAACCCCCTTAGATTTTCAAGAAGGCGTTATTTTTGCTCTGACTTCCATTGTGCATAAACGATTGATTCAAGCGATTCAAAAAGGGGTTAAGCAATTCAGTTTCCGCCCCTTTGGTTACACCAACCTTTTTGATTTGCACCAGTATGGTTATGTGGGCATAGGCATGAGTGCAGCGAACATGGCGTATGAATTAGTGGTGCATTCTCGTTTCAAAAGGTGCGTGTTTATCGGGCAAGATTTGAGCTTTTCACAAAGCGGTAACAGCCATGCCAATGGGGCGATTTATGGCGATAGGGAGATTAAGCCTAAAAAGGATAAAGACAAGATTTTTATAGAAAAATACGGAGGTAACGGGGAAGTAGAAACCACTTTAGTGTGGAAACTTTTCTTAGAATTTTTTGAAAAAGATATTTTTAACACGCCCTATAAATTAGAAGTCATTAACGCTACTGAAGGGGGGGCTAGGATTAAAGGGACTAAAGAAATGCCCTTTAAAGAAGTGTGCGAAAAAATAGACAAATCCAAGCCAAAGCCTCCTATCAATCTTATTTATCCCACTCAATCAGAACAGGCTAAAAATTTAAAGATCGCCAAGCAAAAATGCGAAGAGATCATCAAATACGCCAATGAGAAAAAAACACAAGTTGAAGAAGTGTTTTTGAAAGTGGCGCCATTTTTAGAAGAAGTGGAAAAGCTTCATGAAAAAAACAAATTAGAAGAGCTAGATTTTAAAGAATTAGAGCATTTGAGCGCTGAAATTGACAACGTTAAAGAACTTTTTGATGACAAGCGATTCAATTCGTATTTCATGGATGCGATACAATCTTACATTTTCCACCAGGAATTGCATATCGCTGAAATCGTGTGTAAAAAAACGAATAATGAAGACGAATTAAGGGCTAAGCAATTAGAATACATTTACGCGCATAAATACTGGCTTTTTAGTTTAGCGGGTGGGATTGATTGCGTGATAGAAGCGATCAAAATGGCTTTGAAAGAATGGTAAAACACCCCTTTTTAAGCGTATGTGTCTAGGCTGGAATAAATTTCAGGGGTATTTTCGCCATCAATAAGGCTTTTTTCAACTTGAGATCTATCTTTAATCTCGCCGTCGTTATTGATAGCGTTTAAAGCTTGTAGTCGGTCAAAATCAGGGGCGTTTGGCGTGTTATCTTGGCTGAAACCATCTTGAATACTGCTTTGTTGTAAATCCTGCTCTGCTTGATTCCTGTCCTTTATGGTTGCATCATTATTGATATTGTTTAAGGTTTGGAGCTGTGTGAAATTAGGGGTGTAATGGGTGTTGATGGTCATGTTTTATCCTTTTTAGCTTTTTACACGCTCAATCGTGGATCGTCATTATAGCAATAATCCATTAAATCGCCCAATCGTAAAACCTTGCATGAGTTTTCAATCAAATCAAAAACTTCCATGAGTTTAGAAAGCTCTCTGTGGTAGGCAAAAATCCCACACCCCTTAATGAAAACAAAATATTTTTTGCTCTCTTGTAATTGGCGTAAAATTTCTGTATCCGCTCTTTCTTGCCAGCTGTCATAATCTTTGGGGTTAAAAATAACGATTTCTTCGCCCAAAGAACGATACCCTAAATAATCCCTAGGGAGCAATCGGTTGTGGCGCAAGGAATACGCCAAACTATAAGGAGGGCGCGCGTAAGCGATGAATTTAGCGTCCAAAAACTCCCGATACACGCTCGCATGAATGGGCGAATCCAGGCTCGCTTCTTTCCAGCGGTAATCTATCTTGTCATGCAAGACCAGTAAGGTGTTTTCATTCAATTGATCAAAAACAGCGTTTCTTTTATTGATCACAAACTGATTTGCACCAATGCGTGCCGAAATGGAGCCTTGATAAAGCCCAAAAAAACCCTTTCTAAACATGGATAATGAAATGCTTTGGAGCGAATGAATCAGATTGCTGTCAATGCCTCTTGTGTGTGTGTTCATGTTTAGCATGATAACAAGTTTTTTTAATAAAAGATAGATAATAAAATAGTAAAGAGCTTGCGTCAAGCAAGCGATAACTTTACTAAAAAAGCGGTCTTGGGGGGTTAGGGGGATTTTAAGGGGGTTAAGGGGAATATTATTTTAAAATACCCCCTTAAGAGTTTTACAACTAAATCTAAAACGATCCCACCAAGTAACCAAAACCCCATTTTATCGCTATCTTTGATTAAAACAAATTTTAACCCTTTCTAATCATTTAAAATAGTTCCAAAATACCCCAAAAACCCTTTTTTTTTTTTTGAAACAACAAAACGCCCCATTAGCGCAAAAATCTTATCAATTCATGCTATATTAACGAAATCTTGTGATAAAATCTCATGCTTTACAAGACTTACCTAAACTATTTTATTTCAAGGAGAATGCGATGAAAAAAACCCTTTTACTCTCTCTCTCTCTCTCGTTTTTGCTCCACGCTGAAGACGACGGCTTTTACATGAGCGCAGGCTATCAGATCGGTGAAGCCGCTCAAATGGCAACAAACACCAAAGGCATTCAAGAGCTTTCAGACAATTATGAAAAGCTGAACAATCTTTTGAATAATTACAGCACCCTAAACACCCTTATTAGGTTATCCGCTGATCCGAGCGCGATTAATGACGCAAGGGATAATCTAGGCTCAAGCTCTAGGAATTTGCTTGATGTCAAAACCAATTCCCCAGCGTATCAAGCCGTGCTTTTAGCGTTGAATGCAGCGGTGGGGTTGTGGCAAGTTACAAGCTATGCTTTTACGGCTTGTGGGCCTGGCAGTAAAGAGAGCGCGAATGGAGGTATCCAAACTTTTAATAATGTGCCAGGGCAAAATACGACTACCATCACTTGTAATTCGTATTATGAGCCAGGATTTGGCGGGCCTATATCCACTGAAAATTATGCGAAAATCAATCAAGCCTATCAAATCATTCAAAAGGCTTTGACAGCCAATGGAGCTAATGGGGATGGGATCCCGGTTTTAAGCGACACCACTACAAAACTTGATTTCACTATTAGTGGAGACAAAAGAACGGGTGGTAAACCCAATGAACCTTTAATATACTCATGGAGTCATGGGAAAGCTATTTCAACCTCGTGGAATGACACAACACCAACACCAACAACAGAAAATATCAGTACAGAAAATAACGCTCAAGAGCTTTTAAAGCAAGCGAGCATCATCATCACTACCCTAAATAGCGCATGCCCAAACTTTCAAAATGGCGGTAAAGGGTATTGGGCAGGGATAAGCGGCAATGGGACAATGTGCGGGATGTTTGCTAATGAAATCAGTGCTATCCAAAACATGATCGCTAACGCCCAAGAAGCTGTCGTGCAAGCCAAAATCGTTAGTGAAAACGCGCAAAATCAAAACAACTTGAACACTGGAAAACCATTCAACCCTTACACAGACGCCAGCTTTGCGCAAAGCATGCTCGCTAATGCGCAAGCCCAAGCAGAGATTTTAAACCAAGCCGAACAAGTGGTGAAAAACTTTGAAAAAATCCCTAAAGACTTTGTATCAGACTCTTTAGGGGTGTGTTATGCAGTGCAAGGGGGTGAGCGTAGGGGCACCAATCCAGGTCAAGTAACTTCTAACACTTGGGGAGCCGGTTGCGCGTATGTGCAAGAAACCATAACGAATTTAACCAACAGCATCGCTCATTTTGGCACTCAAGCGCAGCAAATAGAGCAAGCGGAAAATATCGCTGACACTCTAGTGCATTTCAAATCTAG
>NZ_VEYL01000036.1:0-555 GCF_006439795.1 Helicobacter pylori | reverse complement strand
TTTTTTAAAAAGAGGGTTTTTAATAAGCAAACACATAGTTGAGATACACGCTATAGAGTCTTCGGTATTCCAATTTAGTTCCCAAGTAAGAATAGTAATTCGTGTTAATGGTAGGGATTTTCACGCCCAATTCCATGCCATGTTGAGCCGCATGATGGCTATCTTTTTTCTTAGGTCTAGCGAGATTGGTTCTCAAGCCTAAATTGAATAAAAATTGGAAATTAGCCGTATTCACTTTAGCGCTATAGACATTGCTGATGGTTTTTAAATTCACGAATTGAGAATTAAGCCATGAAGTCCCTGCTAGCGCAATACCTCCAAAAAGCCCCACTGAAATCTTGTTATTCTTGCCTAAAAAATTGGTGTTTTTATCGTTGATGAAATTAAACAATAAATCACTACCCACCCCATAAGTCCATACATCAGAAGCCGAGTTGAAGAAATTGGATTTGATATAGGCGTGGTTGTAATCAAAGAAACCATAATACCTTAACCCCCATCTTTTCTTTTCTCCAAAAAATTGCTTATAACCCACTTGCACCCCAAGGCCATTCA
>NZ_VEYL01000035.1:0-860 GCF_006439795.1 Helicobacter pylori | reverse complement strand
CCGGTTGCGCGTATGTGCAAGAAACCATAACGAATTTAACCAACAGCATCGCTCATTTTGGCACTCAAGCGCAGCAAATAGAGCAAGCGGAAAATATCGCTGACACTCTAGTGCATTTCAAATCTAGATACAGCGAATTGGGCAACACTTATAACAGCATCACCACCGCGCTCTCAAAGGTCCCTAACGCTCAGTCTTTGCAAAATGTGGTGAGCCAAAAGAATAACCCCTATAGCCCGCAAGGCATAGAAACCAATTACTACTTGAATCAAAACTCTTATAACCAAATCCAAACCATCAATCAAGAACTAGGGCGTAACCCCTTTAGGAAAGTTGGCATCGTCAGCTCTCAAACCAACAACGGTGCGATGAATGGGATCGGTATTCAAGTGGGCTATAAGCAATTCTTTGGCCAAAAAAGAAAATGGGGCGCTAGGTATTACGGCTTTTTTGATTACAACCATGCGTTCATCAAATCCAGCTTTTTCAACTCGGCTTCTGATGTATGGACTTATGGCTTTGGAGCGGACGCTCTCTATAACTTCATCAACGACAAAGCCACCAATTTCTTAGGCAAAAACAACAAGCTTTCTGTGGGGCTTTTTGGTGGGATTGCGTTAGCGGGCACTTCATGGCTTAATTCTGAGTATGTGAATTTAGCCACCGTGAATAATGTCTATAACGCTAAATTGAATGTCGCTAACTTCCAATTCTTATTCAACATGGGAGTGAGGATGAATCTCGCTAGGCCTAAGAAAAAAGGCAGCGATCATGCAGCGCAACACGGCATTGAACTAGGGCTTAAAATCCCTACCATTAACACCAATTACTATTCCTTTATGGGGGCTGAACTCAAATAC
>NZ_VEYL01000034.1:0-1057 GCF_006439795.1 Helicobacter pylori | reverse complement strand
GTATCGCTGAAGAAAATGGGGCGTATGCGAGCGTGGGGTTTGAATATTCCATCAGTCATGCCGTTGAGCATAATAACCCCTTTTTAAATCAAGAACGCATCCAAACGATTTCTAACGCTCAAAATCAAATCTATAAACTCAATCAAGTCAAAAATGAAATCACGAGCATGCAAAACACCTTTGCCTACATCAACAACGCTTTAAAAAACAATGCTAAACTAACCCCCACTGAAAAGCAAGCCGAAACCTACTACCTGCAATCCACCCTTCAAAACATTGAAAAAATAGTCATGCTTAGCGGTGGGATTGCGTCTAACCCTAAATTAGCCCAAGCGTTAGAAAAAATGCAAGAACCCATTACTAACCCTTTAGAATTAGCAGAAAACTTAAAAAATTTAGAAACGCAATTCAATCAATCTCAAAACCGCATGCTTTCTTCTTTATCTTCTCAGATCGCTCAAATTTCAAATTCCTTGAACGCGCTTGATCCTAACTCTTATTCTAAAAACATTTCAAGCATGTATGGGGTGAGTTTGAGCGTAGGGTATAAGCATTTCTTTACCAAGAAAAAAAATCAAGGGTTTCGCTATTACTTGTTCTATGACTATGGTTACACTAATTTTGGTTTTGTGGGCAATGGCTTTGATGGTTTAGGCAAAATGAATAACCACCTCTATGGGCTTGGCATAGATTATCTTTTCAATTTCATTGATAATGCGCAAAAACATTCGAGCGTGGGTTTTTATGTAGGCTTTGCTTTAGCAGGGAGTTCGTGGGTAGGGAGTGGTTTAGGCATGTGGGTGAGTCAAATGGATTTTATCAACAATTACTTGACGGGTTATCAGGCTAAAATGCACACGAGTTTTTTCCAAATCCCTTTGAATTTTGGGGTTCGTGTGAATGTTAATAGGCACAATGGCTTTGAAATGGGCTTGAAAATCCCTTTAGCAGTCAATTCCTTTTATGAAACGCATGGTAAAGGGCTAAACACTTCCCTCTTTTTCAAACGCCTTGTGGCGTTTAATGTGAGTTATGTTTATAGTTTTTAGGGGGGAAA
>NZ_VEYL01000033.1:0-1328 GCF_006439795.1 Helicobacter pylori | reverse complement strand
TCCTTTTAAAAAATATTTCAAATTCTTTTTACGCAAGCTCTTTTATTATTGATTGTAAAAACGCTTTTAGCATTTTTTAACTTCTTTGTGTGGGGTTAGGGGTTTAAAAGTCAATAGTTTTTCTCGGTAATATTCGTATTGTTTTTTCCTGGCTTTGATTTCAGCGGGGATACCGGCTAATAAATCGGTGGTTAAAGCCAAAAATTGATCCAAAATCTTAACGATTTCTTGTTGGATTTCTAGGGGTGGGATGGGGATGGTTATTTGCATAATATTATTACTAGAAATGCTATAAGGTATAGCGCTTCTATTTGAAATAGAATATAAATAATTTTGCTTGTTTGTTAATACATAATAAAGGTATCTATTGATTATTAGGGTTTCGTTTGGAATGAGAGAAAAACAAACATCATTCGCCCAAAACTTTTGATTTTGCCAATTGACAAATCCTGCGGTTCCATATTGAGCTATAGTGATTGTATTTTCCTCTCTGTTATATTCATTTAAATACCCCATAAATCCTATTCCACCAGATACAACGGGATATTTTCCTTTATCTAGTATTTCTTTTTTTGTAACCCTTTTACCTCTAATTATTTCACACACCTCCCCCAACTTCCTAAACTCCACCCCCTTAGGCGCTAAAGTTTGGAGTAAGGTTTTTAAGTTTTTGGGGTAGGTTTTTTGCGCTAGTTTTTCTTTTGCGTCTTTGTGGTTTGAATTAATGTCATTGAAGTCTAAAAGCATGTTTTGGTAATACTGGTATTGCTTTTTTCGCGCTTTTAATTCTGTGTTTAATTCTGTGTTTAATTCTGTGTTTAATTCTGTGAAAGCGTCCAAAATCTTAACGATCTCTTGTTGGATCTCTAGGGGTGGGATGGGGATTGTTAATTGTGAATAGCGAGAAATCCAATGCCTTGCATGTTCCCCACCGATATTATAAGGAATAGTTTGCATGTAAAAAAAGATAAATCTAATGTTAATTGTAGGATTTTTTGAGAATAAGATTTTCATAGCGCTTGATTTTACTTTAAAAGGGAAATCAACCCATTGGGTCGCTGTTGTGAAATCGTCAAAGATGATAACCGGAGAGCTTTTACTCGCTTGATAAATATTGTCTTTTTCATTTGTATAACCTAAAATAAAGGTTTTTCCTGCGGTTAAAACGGGAGTAGGATAACTTTTATCAAATTCTTTACTTGTTACGCAATATTTATTGGGTTGATCATACTCTAGCACCTCCCCCAACTTCCTAAACTCCACCCCCTTAGGCGCTAGAGTTTGGAGTAAGCGCTCTATTTTATGCATTTTGCCCCCTTAAGCTTCTA
>NZ_VEYL01000032.1:0-1371 GCF_006439795.1 Helicobacter pylori | reverse complement strand
TTTCACCCCACAAACCGCAGAAGAATTCACTAATTTAATGTTGAACATGATCGCTGTCTTAGACTCCCAATCTTGGGGCGATGCGATCTTAAACGCTCCTTTTGAATTCACTAACAAAGGCGGAGGGGAATGCGATACCAGCAAAGAGAATGATTGTGTGAATCCTGGGACAAACGGGCTTGTCAATCCTCAAAATAAAAGTTATGTGTTAAACAAACAAGACATTGTCAATAAATTTAGAAACAAAGCGGATCTTGATGTCGTTATTCTAAAGGATTCAGGGGTTGTAGGGCTTGGGAGCGATATTACCCCTAGCAACAATGACGATGGCAAGCATTATGGCCAGTTAGGGGTAGTAGCTTCTGCTTTAGATCCTAAAAAACTCTTTGGTAACAACCTTAAGACCATCAATTTAGAGGATTTAAGAACCATCTTGCATGAATTCAGCCACACCAAAGGCTATGGGCATAATGGGAATATGACCTATCAAAGAGTGCCGGTGATGAAAGATGGTCAAGTGGAAAAGGATAATAATGGCAAACCAAAAGATTCTGATGGCCTCCCCTATAATGTGTGTTCGCTTTATGGGGGTTCTAATCAGCCCGCTTTCCCTAGCAACTACCCTAATTCCATTTATCACAATTGTGCGGATGTCCCGGCTGGGTTTTTAGGGGTAACAGCAGCGGTTTGGCAGCAGCTCATCAATCAAAACGCTTTACCGATCAATTTCGCTAATCTCAATAGCCAAACAAACTACAACCTAAACGCCAGTTTGAACACGCAAGATTTGGCCAATTCCATGCTCAGCACCATTCAAAAAACCTTTGTCACTTCTAGCGTTACCAACCACTATTCTTCAAGCGCTTCGCAAAGTTTTAGAAGCCCTATTTTAGGGGTTAACGCTAAAATAGGCTATCAAAACTACTTTAATGATTTCATAGGATTAGCTTATTATGGCATCATCAAATACAATTACGCTAAAGCCGCTAACCAAAAAGTCCAGCAATTGAGCTATGGTGGGGGGATAGATTTGTTAGTGGATTTCATCACCACTTACTCCAATAAAAATAACCCTATAGGCATTCAGACCAAAAGGAATTTTTCTTCATCTTTTGGTATCTTTGGGGGGTTAAGGGGCTTGTATAACAGCTATTATGCGCTCAATAAAGTCAAAGGAAGCGGCAATTTAGATGCGGCTACCGGATTGAACTACCGCTATAAGCATTCTAAATATTCTGTAGGGATTAGCATTCCTTTGATCCAAAGAAAAGCCAGCGTCGTTTCTAGCGGTGATGGTTACACAAACTCTCTTGTTTTTAATGAAGGGGCTAGCCATTTTAAAGTGTTTTTTAATTATGGGTGGGTGTTTTA
>NZ_VEYL01000031.1:0-2126 GCF_006439795.1 Helicobacter pylori | reverse complement strand
AAAATCAATTAAAAGGAGAAAACATGAAAAAATCCCTCTTGCTCTCTCTTTCTCTCATAGCTTCATTATCAAGGGCTGAAGATGACGGATTTTATATGAGTGTGGGCTATCAAATCGGTGAAGCGGTTCAAAAAGTGAAAAACACTGGAGCATTGCAAAATCTTGCGGACAGATACGATAACTTAAACAACCTTTTAAACCAATACAATTACTTAAATTCCTTAGTCAATCTAGCTAGCACACCGAGTGCGATTACCGGTGCGATTGATAATTTAAGCTCAAGCGCCATTAACCTCACTAGCGCTACCACCACTTCCCCCGCCTATCAAGCTGTGGCTTTAGCGCTCAATGCCGCTGTGGGCATGTGGCAAGTCATAGCCCTTTTTATTGGCTGCGGCCCTGGCCCTACCAACAATCAAAGCTACCAATCGTTTGGTAACACACCAGCTCTTAATGGGACAACCACCACTTGCAATCAAGCGTATGGGACAGGCCCTAATGGCATTCTATCCATTGACGAATACCAAAAACTCAACCAAGCTTATCAAATTATCCAAACCGCTTTAAACCAAAACCAAGGAGGCGGAATGCCTGCCTTGAATGACACCACCAAAACAGGGGTAGTCAACATACAACAAACCAATTATAGAACCACTACACAAAACAATATCATAGAGCATTATTATACAGAGAATGGGAAAGAGATCCCAACCTCTTATTCAGGCGGAGCATCATTCTCGCCTACAATACAATTGAAATACAACAATAACGCTGAATACCTTTTGCAACAAGCCGCCACTATCATGCAAGTCCTTATTACTCAAAACCCCCATGTGCAAACGAGCAATGGCGGTAAAGCGTGGGGGTTGAGTTCTACGCCTGGGAATGTAGTGGATATTTTTGGCCCTTCTTTTAACGCTATTAACGAGATGATTAAAAACGCTCAAGCCGTTTTAGAAAAGACTAAACAGCTTAACGCTAATGAAAACACCCAAATCACACAACCAGACAATTTCAACCCCTACACTTCCAAAGACAAAAGCTTCGCTCAAGAAATGCTCAACAGAGCGAACGCTCAAGCAGAGATTTTAAATTTAGCCCAACAAGTTGCAAACAATTTCCACAGCATTCAAGGGCCTATCCAAGGGGATTTGGAAGAATGCAAAGCAGGATCGGCTGGTGTGATCACCAATAACACTTGGGGTTCAGGCTGCGCGTTTGTGAAAGAAACTCTCAATTCTTTAGAGCAACACACCGCTTATTACGGCAACCAGGTCAATCAGGATAAGGCTTTATCTCAAACCATTTTGAATTTTAAAGAAGCCCTTAACACCCTGAATAAAGACTCAACAGCGATTAATAATGGTATCTCTCACTTGCCTAACGCTAAATCTCTCCAAAACATGACGCATTCCACTCAAAACCCTAATTCCCCAGAAGGGTTACTCACTTATTCTTTGGATACTAACAAATACAACCAGCTCCAAGCCATCAGGCAAGAATTAGGCAAAAACCCTTTCAGGCGCTTTGGCGTGATTGACTATCAAAACAATAACGGGGCGATGAACGGGATCGGCGTGCAAGTGGGTTACAAACAATTCTTTGGCAAAAAAAGAAATTGGGGGTTAAGGTATTATGGTTTCTTTGATTACAACCATGCTTATATCAAATCTAATTTTTTTAACTCCGCTTCTGATGTGTGGACTTATGGGGTGGGTATGGACGCTCTTTATAACTTCATTAACGATAAAAACACCAACTTTTTAGGCAAAAATAACAAGCTTTCTGTGGGGCTTTTTGGAGGCTTTGCGCTAGCTGGGACTTCGTGGCTTAATTCCCAACAAGTGAATTTGACCATGATGAATGGCATTTATAACGCTAATGTCAGCACTTCTAATTTCCAATTTTTGTTTGATTTAGGCTTGAGAATGAACCTCGCTAGGCCTAAGAAAAAAGACAGCGATCATGCCGCTCAGCATGGCATTGAACTAGGTTTTAAAATCCCCACGATCAACACAAGCTACTATTCTTTCATGGGCGCTAAACTAGAATACAGAAGGATGTATAGCCTTTTCCTCAATTATGTGTTTGCTTACTAGGTGGCGCAAACTCTCTTTTTAAGGGGG
>NZ_VEYL01000030.1:0-2287 GCF_006439795.1 Helicobacter pylori | reverse complement strand
ATAGTTTAAGCAAACCTTAAGCTTTCTATGACTATAATTTCATTTCCTTGTTTCAGCAAGGGCTTTTAAAAAGCCGCTTGATACCTTACAAGGATAGCTGATAAAGCAAACGATCTTTGAAAACTAAGCAAATTGATAGAAGTTCTTTTTAAAGGGATATTCTAAAATGATTTAAGGATGACTTATTATAAAAAGAGTGAGGGTTTCAATGACTTTCATTCTTGTATAAGAAATCCTTATCCAACTAGTGCCAATCAATTTCATTGGTTATGATGATTATATCATTATGATTAATGACTGAATGGCATGAGAGTATTTTATTCAGGTTAGCGTTTAGCTAAACCTTTTTAAAAAGTTTCTTTCTGTTTTGTTGTTGTAATACTTAAGAACACAACCCGTTTTATTCAATAATCAAATAAAACGAGTTCTTGTGACACGCTAAAGCTGTTGTTAGGAATAACAACAGCCTATCAAAAAACAAAAGAGCTTTAGGATAAACACTTTTATGGAGAGTTTGATCCTGGCTCAGAGTGAACGCTGGCGGCGTGCCTAATACATGCAAGTCGAACGATGAAGCTTCTAGCTTGCTAGAGTGCTGATTAGTGGCGCACGGGTGAGTAACGCATAGGTTATGTGCCTCTTAGTTTGGGATAGCCATTGGAAACGATGATTAATACCAGATACTCCCTACGGGGGAAAGATTTATCGCTAAGAGATCAGCCTATGTCCTATCAGCTTGTTGGTAAGGTAATGGCTTACCAAG
The DNA here is from genome assembly GCF_006439795.1 of Helicobacter pylori. Lineage (GTDB taxonomy): Bacteria > Campylobacterota > Campylobacteria > Campylobacterales > Helicobacteraceae > Helicobacter > Helicobacter pylori_CR. The sequence continues at coordinate 1,524 of NZ_VEYL01000030.1, read as the reverse complement.
GCTATGACGGGTATCCGGCCTGAGAGGGTGAACGGACACACTGGAACTGAGACACGGTCCAGACTCCTACGGGAGGCAGCAGTAGGGAATATTGCTCAATGGGGGAAACCCTGAAGCAGCAACGCCGCGTGGAGGATGAAGGTTTTAGGATTGTAAACTCCTTTTGTTAGAGAAGATAATGACGGTATCTAACGAATAAGCACCGGCTAACTCCGTGCCAGCAGCCGCGGTAATACGGAGGGTGCAAGCGTTACTCGGAATCACTGGGCGTAAAGAGCGCGTAGGCGGGATAGTCAGTCAGGTGTGAAATCCTATGGCTTAACCATAGAACTGCATTTGAAACTACTATTCTAGAGTGTGGGAGAGGTAGGTGGAATTCTTGGTGTAGGGGTAAAATCCGTAGAGATCAAGAGGAATACTCATTGCGAAGGCGACCTGCTGGAACATTACTGACGCTGATTGCACGAAAGCGTGGGGAGCAAACAGGATTAGATACCCTGGTAGTCCACGCCCTAAACGATGGATGCTAGTTGTTGGAGGGCTTAGTCTCTCCAGTAATGCAGCTAACGCATTAAGCATCCCGCCTGGGGAGTACGGTCGCAAGATTAAAACTCAAAGGAATAGACGGGGACCCGCACAAGCGGTGGAGCATGTGGTTTAATTCGATGATACACGAAGAACCTTACCTAGGCTTGACATTGAGAGAATCCGCTAGAAATAGTGGAGTGTCTAGCTTGCTAGACCTTGAAAACAGGTGCTGCACGGCTGTCGTCAGCTCGTGTCGTGAGATGTTGGGTTAAGTCCCGCAACGAGCGCAACCCCCTTTCTTAGTTGCTAACAGGTCATGCTGAGAACTCTAAGGATACTGCCTCCGTAAGGAGGAGGAAGGTGGGGACGACGTTAAGTCATCATGGCCCTTACGCCTAGGGCTACACACGTGCTACAATGGGGTGCACAAAGAGAAGCAATACTGCGAAGTGGAGCCAATCTTCAAAACGCCTCTCAGTTCGGATTGTAGGCTGCAACTCGCCTGCATGAAGTTGGAATCGCTAGTAATCGCAAATCAGCCATGTTGCGGTGAATACGTTCCCGGGTCTTGTACTCACCGCCCGTCACACCATGGGAGTTGTGTTTGCCTTAAGTCAGGATGCTAAATTGGCTACTGCCCACGGCACACACAGCGACTGGGGTGAAGTCGTAACAAGGTAACCGTAGGTGAACCTGCGGTTGGATCACCTCCTTTCTAGAGAAAAGCTTTTAACATTCGCTTGTTAAAAGCCAAAGAGTATTACCTGACAAAAGAACTTCTTGTTGCTTAGTTTTGAAAGATTGAAGTTATTTTTTCTTTTATAATTCTTGATTTTCATTTGATTTTTGATTTTGGTTTGATTGATTTTAATACTTGTTTTTGGTTTTTACTGCTTATGGCTTTTGTTGTTTCGCTTTGTTTTTCTTGTGTTTTGGTTGCTTGCTGTTTGCTCTTTAATTAAAGTTAGTGCTTTCTTGTTTGCTGTTTTAAATTCT